>JAAZLW010000007.1 GCA_012799135.1 Bacillota bacterium
CAGCTGATTACCAGCGGCCATGCCCAAGCCAAGGAAAACAGGCCGGGAGGGGTTTTCCTTAAGCAAGCTAGCCATCTATCCTCAGCCGAACTAAGGCTTTTGGACGCCTCGGCCCGGGTGATTGTGGGTACCGGCATAGGATCCTTGGGTGAAAAAGCGCGTAGCCGTCCCAACCGTCTGATAGCGGTATCCCGTCGCGGCCTTTTGGCTCGCAGGCGACCACCGGAACTACCGGTTGCCTCTGTCAACCCTATTACATCAGCCGACAATGAGGCTCTAGATAACATAGAGGAGTCGGTCGGTCAAGGACTGGTGCCGGAAGAGCCTGACGGCGTCTTGGTTGGTACCAGTCTCGATGAAGCCATGTCCACCTTACTGCCGATGACACCGGCCATTCCGGAGGGCAGCCAGGGACAATTGGCCTTTTTCAACGGGTATGGCGGATTCTCTGACGATGGGCGGGAATATGTCGTCTTACTGCGGGAAGGCGTATCCACTCCAGCACCATGGATCAATGTAGTCAGCAACCCCAGCGCCGGGTTTCTAGTATCAGAATCGGGAGCAGGATATACCTGGACCGAAAACAGTCGGGAAAACAAACTAACCCCTTGGTCCAATGATCCGGTAATTGACCCATCTGGGGAGGTCATCTATTTGCACGACCTGGACCTCGGTGATATCTGGTCTCCTACTGCCGCTCCCATTAGGGAAGCAGAACCCTATATCATCAGTCATGGGCAGGGCTATTCGCGGTTTTTCCATGATAGTCACGGTATTGAACAGGTGTTATGGACTTTTGTCCCATCGGAAGATCCAGTCAAGATCTACCGGTTAAACTTAAGGAACCGGAGCGCGGATACCCGTCGTTTGGCGGTGTGCTTCTACGCGGAGTTGACCTTAGGGGTGCACAGGGAGATGACCGAACAATACATAGTGACTGGTTTTGACGAGAAAAGCCAAACAGTACTGGCGCGTAGTGTATTTCGAGATCAGATTTACGCGCATCGAATAGCTTTTGCTGGTTCATCATTGGCGGAGTTCAGCTTTACTGGCCAGAGACATGAATTCATCGGGCGCCATGGAACGCTGGCCTCACCGGCGGGACTGACGGCAACTAAGCTATCCGGTAAGGTGGGGCCGGGGCTGGACCCATGTATAGCCATCAAGGGTTCGTTGGAGCTAAAGCCTGGGGAGGAAAAGGAGGTTATCTTCCTATTGGGAGAGACCGATAGCCTCGGTGAAGTGCGTAGGCTGATTGGGCAGTATACGGAATCTGCTCCGGTACAAGGCAGCCTTGCAGAAGTCCAGGCATGGTGGGATCAGACCTTGAATTTTGTGCAAGTGGAGACTCCCAATCAGGGGCTGGATATTCTAGTGAATCGCTGGCTGTTGTATCAGACTCTGGCCTGTCGTATGTGGGGGCGGTCCGCGTTTTACCAGGCCGGAGGTGCTTACGGTTTTCGGGATCAATTGCAGGATAGCATGGCTTTGCTCCTTTGCCGCCCTGAGATTACTCGGGCTCACATCCTCCGGGCCGCAGCTCAGCAATACGTAGAGGGTGATGTGCAGCACTGGTGGCACCCCGAGTCGAATAAGGGGATCAGAACTCGTTTTGCCGATGATCTGCTATGGCTACCTTTGGTCACCGCCAAGTATGTATCGGTTACGGGTGATACATCCATTTGGCAGGAGGAGGTGGGGTTTCTGGAAGATGAACCTTTGCGGCCAGAAGAGCAGGAACGCTTTGGCATACCCCGTCGCTCAGCCCAGAAAGCCAATATTCTTCAGCACTGCTGGCGGGCGATTGACCATAGCTTGCGCTTTGGCGAACATGGCTTGCCACTGATGGGCTCCGGTGACTGGAATGATGGGATGAACAAAGTCGGCTGGCAAGGTAGTGGCGAAAGCGTTTGGATGGGATGGTTCCTTTATTCGATTTTAACTGAGTTTGCTCCCATCACCGAGGCCTATGGGGATACAGAAAGGGCCCGTAGGTATCACCGGGAGGCTAAGCGGCTAGCCTCTGCTCTACATCACTCTGCTTGGGATGGTGAATGGTATCGGCGAGCCTACTTCGATGACGGTACTCCCTTGGGCTCAGCCAGTAATGAAGAATGTAAAATCGACTCCATCTCCCAATCGTGGGCAATAATATCTGGTGCCGCTGACCCTAAACGGGCACAGGAAGCCATGCGTGCCGTTGGTGATTATCTAGTACGAAAAGAGGATGGGTTGATCCTGCTTTTGACACCTGCCTTTGATCGAATGAACCCTGATCCCGGCTACATTCGCTCCTATGTACCAGGTGTACGGGAAAATGGTGGCCAGTACACCCATGCTGCCATGTGGGTAATCATGGCCACAGCTATACAAGGGGAAGGCGAGAAGGCTATGGAGCTTTTTGATCTGGTGAATCCCATTCACCATGCCATAGATTCCGGCAGTGCTTCGCAGTACCGGGTGGAACCCTATGTTGTAGCTGCAGATGTAGCTGCAGTCTCACCAAATACCGGACGGGGAGGTTGGACCTGGTATACAGGGGCTGCCAGCTGGATGTATCAGGTGGTGGTCGAATGGATCTTGGGACTACAGGTGCGAGGCAGTCATTTTACTGTAAAACCCTGTATTCCCAAGAGTTGGTCCCAGTTTAAGCTCAAGTATCGCCATCAATCAGTGGTGTACGAAATCACGGTCCTCAATCCCGATGGAATTGAATCCGGTGTAGCGGAAATCCGGCTTGATGGAACTGTCCTGACAGAAAAGGTGATCCCCATCGGGGATGATGGGGGTACCCACCAGGTAACAGTAACTATGGGTAAAGTGCCTGCGGATGAGGATGAGCAAAGCGATCAGCTCGATGAGTTCGTAACGGTAACCTAAAGAACA
>JAAZLW010000353.1 GCA_012799135.1 Bacillota bacterium
ATTTTATCCCGCTCTTCATCGGTAAAACCCGCATTTTTGCGGTTGGAGGAGACGTTTTTGATGTCTATCTCCCGGTGAGCCACGTTCATGTCTCCGCAGATTATCAAAGGTTTTTCTTTGTCCAGCGATATCATTAAATCCCGGAAGTCGTCTTCCCAGTCCATGCGGTAATCCAACCTGGATAAGCCCCTTTGGGAGTTGGGCGTGTAGACATTTACCAGAATGAAATCCTCATACTCGGTCCGGATAATCCTGCCTTCATTATCGTGTTGTTCCAAGCCCATGCCGTATTCCACCGCCATAGGTTCGGTGCGGGTAAATACCGCTGTCCCCGAATAGCCTTTCTTTTGGGCACTATTCCAGAGCTCATGATAGCCTTTAAGGTTTACTTCCGCCTGCCCTTTTTCCATTTTGGTCTCCTGGAGGCAGATTACGTCGGCATCCACCCCTTCCATTGTTTCAAGGAAACCTTTCCCCAGAACGGCCCTTAGTCCATTTACATTCCATGAGATTAATTTCATCTCTTTGCCTCCTAATCATCCCAAAAATAAATTCAGGTATCAATATGCAGCGACAACGATTTTAAAAATAGCAGTTAAAATATAAACCGCCGATTCGGATCACTTATTCCCCCTTCGCTCCTTAAAACCTTTATCTTTGTTTTGCATGGCGTAGTATAAAAATATTAATGGTTCAGAAATGAGAAAGTCGGCATTTTCAGGTGGCATAACCGATCCGGATGAATTTTATGATTTTTTCATAAATCTAACAATCGGTTTTACAAAGGGGTAATATTCTAAAGGTGTAAAAGGGGCCGCTCAGATGAGTGACAAGAAATCTGGGTATTGGGTCGTTATAATGGAATTTTGCATCACGGGTGAGTAATGCCGCCTGCATACCGATATTCTACAAGGCTGACACTTTGCCAAGGATGACATACATATAAAACATCAAATATCTAATGCGCATATAGAGGGCCTTTTGGAATTTCAAATGTAGTTTCAAAAGGCCTTTGTTTTATTGGTAGGCGGGGGGTTGGGTAGGGCGATTTCGGGGTTAATTGGGATTCCACAAGGGAAATGCGCACTCTTGTGGTGGGAATTAAGGGAGGCGTTAAAAGGTGTGGGTGGGCCGTTAAAAGGTATTAATACTTTATTCCCTAGTCTCAAGGGCCTTTAAGGTAATGCCCTCTGAGGTTTTCCACGCCTTTAGGCCGTTGACATGTCCGCCAATTACAAAGGCTGCCGCATAAGATGGGCTAGTAAAAAGCATATCCCCAAGTAAAATACCTTCCGCATTAATCCGTGCCTTTTGTCTGCGCTCCTTAATTCTTATAGGGATGGATTCCGAATCGATCATTTCAATATGACTGCCTTTAAAGACGACAAACCCTTCATTTGTTTGCCTGCCTGTAGCTTCAATTACATTCCCGCTTTTTCCACTTTTTCTTTTCATAAATAGTATGGGGGTTCCTTCTTCATTATCATCTATATTGCTATCAGGCTTGCATTGATCCGTAATTGGTTCGAAAAGGTTATGCCCCAATGTTCCCATTATAATTTTGGAATAATCGATGAATTCCTCTAATTCACTTTCCTTTTCTTCAGTAATGTGGCCAGCAGAGGGTTCAATGCTATTTTTAACCGTGTAACGGTTGGCCTGGGTTGCCATCTCACAAAAACGGTTTTCAAGATAACTGATTTCAGTCGGACCAAAGGAATTATTTGAAGTTGTAAAAACTATTGCTTCTGTCCAGTAATCTTTATCTTGCTTGCGTTTATGTTCTTGAAGGCGTTTAAGGGTCCCTTCCCCGCTTTTCCGGATTCCCGCTTGGCCAACATAAACCATCCGTTCCTCATCAGTGTCAGATGTCCCAAACAAAAAATAAACACCACTTTGGGAGAGATCAGCCCTTCCCTTACATTTATCAAGTTCAGTTCGGGGGATTTTATAGACTACACCAGTCCAGTTTGCCAATGTACATTTAATTCTCCCGTTAGCTTTACCATCCATTAAAAAAAGGTTTATACTTTTTCCCCGTTTTCGCATTTAATTACTCCTTTTCCCTAGGATGGTGGTCAGGATGCAGCGTAGTCCATAATTGGTATTTAGTTACTTCTAGAAAGGCCCGGTTTTACCTTTATCAAAAGGAAGGGAGAGGTTTGAAGTGCCCCCCTTTGTTAAGACACGTTTC
>JAAZLW010000053.1 GCA_012799135.1 Bacillota bacterium
GATTACCGGCAAGGGCCGCTGTAACTTGACCAATGCCTGTGAAATAGAAGAAGTTGTGGCTCGATTTGGTCCTGAAGGCAAGTTCCTGTATAGCTCACTAAATACCTTCTCTCCCATGGCTACCCAAGGGTTTTTCACCGAGCGAGGTCTACAGCTCGTGGTCGAACGGGGACAGCGGGTATTTCCGGTTTCTGGGCAGGCTGGGGACGTCGTTAAGGTACTGAAGGATTATACGCGAGAAGCGGGAGTGGTGGTCAAATGCAATTGCCCGGTTGAGGGGATTCTTACCGCAACAGATGCACAACAGACCAACTCACCCGCGAAGTATGACGTTAGCGGTGTAAAACTATGTGATCAGAGCACTATCTTGGCCGATAAGGTGATACTGGCCACCGGAGGCGCATCATATCCTGGGACTGGCTCTACCGGTGATGGTTATGCGATGGCCAGGGAGCTAGGACACACTATTCGACCCCTTTTTCCGGCTCTAGTTCCCCTCACAGTTAAGGAAGAATGGGTAAAAGCTGCTTCGGGACTAACCCTTCGCAATGTACGGGCTAGCCTGTTTGAGAAAGATGTATTGATCGGCTCGGAGTTCGGGGAGATGCTGATTGCTCATTTTGGAGTAAGCGGTCCGATTATCTTGACCTTGAGTCGTTTGGTACCACCTCGGCTAGGTTCCGGCAAAACACTCCGGCTCGAGATCGATCTGAAGCCAGCCCTCGACGATGAGCGCCTTGATGCCCGTATACAGCGGGATCTACATCTATATTCAAGGAAGGCCATCAAGAATGCCCTGTCAGATCTGCTGCCCAGGGCACTTATCCCGGTAGTTATTGCAGAAAGCAAGATACCACCGAAGCGCCCGGTTCATCAGATCACTAAGGGCGAGCGTCAACGGTTATTACAGGTGCTAAAAAGGCTGTCGCTTACAGTGACCGGTACATTGCCGCTATCTGCTGCCATAGTCACCGCCGGTGGAGTCTTGCTGGACGAGGTTGATCCAAGAACCATGGCCTCCCGCCTGGTCAGTGGCTTGTACTTTGGGGGAGAGATACTGGACCTCGCTGCAGATACCGGAGGCTTCAACTTGCAGGCAGCGTTTGCCACAGGGTATGTGGCCGGATTACATGCAGCTCACTCGGCTTTCTGAAAGTCTTTGCATTGTTTTTCCCTGTATGGTAAGATATCGTCAAACTACCGACAGATGGAGGTCATCAAATGCTGTCATTCCCTGTGACCCGGGGGATCCGGGGAGCTATCACTGTAGAGGCTAATAAGGAAGCTGCCATCACCTCAGCTGCATGCCGCCTTATACAGACCATGATTGCTGCTAACCAGGTGGATGTGGAAGGAATCACCTGCATCATCTTCTCAGTTACACAGGATCTAGACGCTTGTTTTCCCGCAGCTGGTGCTCGCCGGGCCGGTCTTACGGAGATACCACTTTTTTGTACCACTGAGATTCCCGTTCCGGGTAGTCTGCCTCGCTGTATTCGAGCCTTGATGCTGGTCACGACCAACCGACAACTCCGAGATATGCGCCACATATATTTAGGGGAGGCAGCTGGTCTCAGGCCTGATTGGGCTGCATCGGTTATGGTTGAGGAAGAGGATGGTGGGTCGTTATCGGAATGTAGGGATGCCAAAGCTGACCCTTGCCCCGCCTTTCGGCGGACTATCTTGGATATCGCTCCCTATCAGCCGGGAAAGCCTATTAGCGAGCTAGAGCGGGAGAGGGGACTTACTGATATTATCAAAATGGCTTCCAATGAAAACCCGCTGGGGCCTTCGCCAAAGGCTATCGAGGCATTGAGGCAGTCTTTGTCTTCATTACATATCTATCCAGATGGCAGTTGTTTTGAATTACGTCAGGCCTTGGCCAGGAGACTAGATGTCGAAGATGTGCAGTTGATCTTCGGCAACGGTTCCGATGAAGTAATCAAAATGCTGGGTTTGGCCTTTCTGGAGCCTGATGATGAAGTACTGTTTTGTGAGCCGACTTTCAGTGAATATGCCTACACGGCACACCTGATGGGGGCGAGGATTCGGGCCTTGCCTTTGGCTGACCATGCCTATGATCTCGAGGCCATGGCTCTGGCGATCAATCCCAAGACCAAGATAGTCTTTGTCTGCAATCCCAATAATCCGACCGGTGCCTATGTCAGCAAGGATAAGGTCGAAGCATTTCTTGCCAGGGTGCCCAGGGATGTGCTGGTTGTTTTTGACGAAGCTTACTATGAGTATGTGACGGCACCAGACTATCCCGACACTATTTCATATGTAAAAGAAGGACGAAATGTAGTGGTGTTGAGAACCTTCTCCAAGATCTACGGTCTTGCGGGGCTGCGGATCGGGTATGGTATAGCTCCTATTCACTTGGCTGAGCTGGTACATCGGGTGAGGGAGCCTTTCAATGTCAATACATCGGCCCAGATTGGGGCCTTAGCTGCCCTGGAAGATGACGAACATGTCAAAGCCAGCCAGGATCTGAATAACTCCGGTAAGGCTTGGCTTTACAAGGAGCTATCCAGATTGAACCTAGAGTATGTACCCACAGAGACCAATTTCATCTTTTTCAACTTGGAGCAAGACAGCCAGGTGATCTATGAGAAGCTCCTCGACCAGGGTGTGATTACCCGGAGTGGTGGCATCTTTGGGTGTCCTACCTGGTTGCGGGTGACCATTGGCACTGAGGCACAGAATCACCGGTTTATCCACGCTTTGGAGAAGGCATTGCATAGCTAGAAGTATTGGTGAAGGGAGTGAACTGAGTGATTATCGTAATGGAGCATAAAGCATCTCCCCAACAGGTAGATGCGGTAGCTACAAGGCTCCAACAGCTGGGGTTTGATACGCATCTTTCAGTTGGAGTTGAGCGGACGATTATCGGGGCGATTGGAGAGAAACGACCCGGATATGTCGAGATGCTGTCAGCTATGTCCGGGGTGGAGAGAATCGTTCCGATATTGCAGCCCTTCAAGTTAGCCGGTAGGGAATTGCATCCCGAACCCACTCGGGTAAAAGTGGGCAACACAACTATCGGAGGAGAAGAAATTGTGGTCATGGCCGGCCCTTGTGCAGTGGAAGGGGAAGAGCAGCTATTGGAAGTAGCTCGGGAAATCAAGGCCGCCGGCGCCCACATCCTTAGGGGAGGTGCCTTTAAGCCGCGTACATCTCCCTATTCCTTCCAAGGCTTAGAGGTGGAGGGCCTAAAGCTTCTGGCTTTAGCTCGTCAAGAAACAGGACTGCCGGTAGTCACTGAGGTTACCAATCCCCGGGATATTGAATTAGTGGCGGAATATGCCGATATGCTCCAGATCGGAGCCCGTAATATGCAGAATTTCACCTTGCTTAGAGAAGTGGGGCATTCCCAAAAGCCAATTCTTCTCAAGCGGGGTTTGGCCGCCACGGTAGAGGAATGGCTAATGGCCGCGGAATACATTATCTCTGGTGGCAATCATAATGTCGTTCTGTGTGAACGGGGTATCCGTACCTATGAGACGGGCACGAGAAACACGCTGGATCTGAGTGCGATACCGGCGGTAAAACACTATAGCCATCTCCCGATCATAGTCGATCCCAGTCATGGTACAGGCCGATGGCGGTATGTTACTCCCATGGCCAAGGCAGCTGTGGCTGCCGGAGCCGATGGACTGATGGTTGAAGCCCATTGTCGACCCGAGGAGGCGCTCTCTGATGGTGCCCAATCACTAACCCCTGCTAATTTCCGGCAACTGATGGTGGAAATCAAAGCCGTAGCTCAGGCAGTTGGACGGAAAAGCGGATCGCTGACGGTTGTATAGTGCCATGGAGAGACGGTGTATAGCTATCCTTGGTCTGGGGTTGATTGGAGGCTCTTTGGCCTTTCGATTGAAAAGTAAGGGGCACCGGATTGTCGGATTTGACATGATCGAAGAGCGAATGCAAACGGCACTCCATCTGGGAGCTATTGATCTGGCCGGAGAAAGTGCGTCAGTAGCGGTGAGAGATTGCGATTTCATATTTATTGCGACTCCGGTAGGCGTAATTACTACGATTGTAGAGGAGATAATGGATTACACCAGTCCTGGAGCTATTGTCACTGATGTGGGTAGTGTAAAGCGGCCCGTGGTAGAGAGTATTGCCGCCCTGAATCCGCCTTTTACATTTATCGGAGGGCACCCCATGGCTGGCTCTGAGCAGGGGGGCATTACCGCGGCTGATCCGAATCTTTTTGAGAACGCTGTTTACGTTCTGACACCATTGATGGAGGAACCGGTGGAGGGACAAGGACTAGCAGAGCTTGCAGATCTGATCGAAGAGGATCTCGGTGCTAATGTGATGGTTGTGGAACCTGATATACATGACGAAGTGGTGGCTGCAGTTAGCCACTTACCCCATGTGGTTGCAGCGGCGTTAGTCAATGCTTTGGGTCAGACGGCCGGCAAGATCCCGCTGGCTCTGGCTTTGGCAGCAGGAGGTTTTCGGGATACCACTAGAGTTGCTTCTGGTTTGCCGGAGCTTTGGGCGGATATTTGCTTGCATAATCGGGCACCGGTTTTGCGTTCCATCGCCTATTTACAAGATGAGCTGGAAGCAGTTCAAGAGGCCCTGCTGACCCAGGATGCAGTCGGTTTGCAGGATTTTTTTGATCGGGCTCGGGATTTGCGGGCTCAAGTTCCGGTAGCCCAAAGAGGACTAATACCGCCGCTGCATGATGTGATGGTGCCGGTTCCCGATATGCCTGGAGCCATCAGTGCTGTTACCAGTCTTTTGGCTAGGGCAGATCTCAATCTAAAGGATATTAGCATAGTCCGCCAGCGGGAAGGTGAAGTAGGAGCTTTACGCATTGGTCTGGGAGATGGGCAATCATGTCAGTGTGCTCTCGAGATTCTACAAGCTGAAGGGTATCGAGCTTATCGTCGCTAGCTAGGACTACCTGCCTTTAGTATTATCCGAGGAAAGTGGGGAGACACGGTGTGATCCTGGAGGTAAGACCAAGTCAAGGCCTTAGGGGTACTGTCAGAGTTCCTGGAGATAAGTCAATCTCTCATAGAGCAGCTTTGCTGGGTGCTCTCGGCGAAGGTATCACTAGGATTGATGGTTTCTTGGAGAGTGAGGACTGTCTGGCAACCTTACGCTGTCTATCGCTGCTGGGTGTATCAATTGAGCGTCTAGCTCCGGGTAGCTATGAGGTGGTCGGGCGGGGAAGGCAAGGTTTCCAGGAGCCTCTTAGTGTGCTGGATTGCGGCAATTCCGGTACTACTATGCGGCTACTGGCAGGGATATTGGCAGCGAAACCGATTAATGCGGTTGTGACGGGAGATGTTTCTTTGTGTGCTCGGCCCATGGCGCGGGTAATCGAACCACTGAGGTCTATGGGGGCCGAAATATACGGGAAGGCGCAGGATACGAGGGCACCTTTGACCATCATAGGTAGCAGAGAGCTGCGGGGAAGAGTCCATGAGCTACCAATAGCCAGTGCCCAAGTGAAAAGCGCCATTCTTCTGGCAGGACTCAATGCTAAGGGAATTACTGTAGTAAAAGAGCCGACTCAGTCCAGAAATCACACAGAGGTAATGTTGCAGTATCTAGGTGTGCCAGTTAGGATCGAGGGACTGTCTGTAACGGTGGAAGGGGGCAGTATTCCTCAAGGTGGGCATATTATTGTGCCAGGCGATATTTCTTCTGCAGCGTATTTGATGGTAGCGGGCACTATTTTGCCTAATTGTGATGTTACATTGGCAAATGTGGGAATCAACCCCACCAGAGCGGGTATTATCGAGGTTTTGCGTTCGATGGGAGCTGATCTGGCTGTTCGGTCGGAGGCAAATGATGGCGAACCGCGAGCTACCATCCGGATTCGGTCCTCTGGCTTGCACGGTATTGAGATCAAAGGAGATATCATTCCTACTCTCATTGATGAATTGCCGATTATTGCAGTAGCGGCTGCCCGGGCGCAAGGTACAACACGAATTGGGGATGCAGCGGAGCTCAGGGTCAAAGAGTCTGATCGCATAGCTGTGATGGCCCGGGAATTGGCAGCGCTAGGGGTTGACATTCGGGAACAGCCGGATGGCTGGACTATCCGGGGGGGTCAGAGGATATCAGGAGGGAGAGTCTGTGGCCATGGTGACCATAGGATCGTGATGGCTCTGGCTGTCTTGGGTTTAGGTGGTGACGAGCCTTTATACATCAAGGGGGCGGAGGTTGTAGGGGTATCTTTCCCAGGGTTTGCCGGTATTTTGCGGGATTTGGGAGCCCAGATCGAGGAGCGAGAAGCAGGTTCTTAGCGGTGCAGGAATGATAGAAAGCTGTTGCCTTACGCAGGAGTATAGTCTTTTGTCACGAATAAAAGAACAGGTAATGCCTTTATTTTCATGACATGCTCCTGATTGGAAGGGGATTTTCTTGCAGATGGGCAGGTTTAGTATCGCCATTGATGGCCCGGCAGGGGCTGGCAAGAGTTCCGTAGCGCGGACACTGGCCCAGCGGCTGGGTTATTTGCATATTGATACCGGCGCACTATACAGAGCCCTGACTCTCCTGGTTTTGCGCAGAGGAGTTAATCCCGCTGAGGAAGCTGCCATAGCCAAGCTCGCCCGGGAGGCCCAGATTAGTCTGGTTGCAGGGTCCGGTGGGGTAAAGGTTTTTCTGGATGGGAAAGATGTGACTGATGCGATCCGGGACCCGGTAGTGAGTGAGAATGTTTCGCTTGTAGCCCAGCATCCCCGGGTAAGGGACCATCTTTTGGCAATACAGCGGGAGTTGGCAGCTGATGGCGGGGTAGTAATGGATGGGAGAGATATCGGTACAGTAGTGCTTCCTGATGCCGATCTTAAGGTCTTTCTCACCGCCAGTGCCAAGGAGCGGGCTCGGCGCCGAATGAAGGAACTACGGACTCAGGGGCATAAAGTAACCTATAAGGATATACTTCTTTCCATTCGGGCTAGAGACAACCTGGATGCAGAAAGGCTAGTCGCACCACTGAGGGCTGCAGCTGATGCCGTTTTCTTGGATACGACCGGCAAGGATATAGATACTGTTGTAGAAGAGATATTGGGATATCTCTCCGCGGTGGGAGGGCGCGATGAGTGTTCTACCGATGTGTGAGAAGCTTGGTTAGGGCTTTTTTCCGTCTATTTTTTCGCTGGGAAGTATATGGGAGTCATCATCTTCCTTCAACCGGAGGTGTCGTTCTAGCCTCCAATCACGTAAGCTATCTTGATCCCCCTTTGATGGGTTGTGCCGTGGAGCGGCCAGTACATTTTATGGCGAAGAAGGAACTCTTTGACATACCGTTACTAGGTCGGCTGATTCGCGGTCTTAACGCCTTTCCGGTTCAGCGGGGAGTGGCAGATAGGAAAGCTATTCGGCAGGCCATGGAATGGTTGCGTAACGGTGAAGTAGTGGGTATCTTTCCTGAGGGTACGCGGGGCAATGGCAAGACTCTATTGAAGGCACAGCCTGGTAGTGTGCTCTTGGCGGTAAAAGCGGGAGTGCCGATAGTTCCCATGGCGATTACCGGTGCAGAAAAGGTTATACCGGCAGGAAAGCGATTTCCTCGGCCGGTAAAGATTAAAGTGTTTGTTGGCGAACCCATTGACTTCCCCGTAGATCAGCGGGGACTATCTCGGGAAGTCTTGGAGGAGTATAGCCAGTTAGTCATGGAGAGAATCGACGAATTGCGTTCACAGGCAGTCTCCATTGCCTAATGTGTAAACAGTAGTAAACAAGATTGCCGTTATTTCTCTACTTTGAGTGACACAGTTTGACTTTCGTCGAGTTTCTTCGTAAACTGTGGACGAGAGGGAGGGTTTGACCTGGCAATACAGAACACATCATAGGGGCTAATGTTTTTTGTTGCCGCCGGTGGCCAATACTACTGGCAGGAGGGAAAAGATGGCTTGATTGTTGAATTGGCGGATAATGCGGGGTTCTGTTTTGGGGTGAAACGTGCCATCGATGCGGCGACGAGAACCGCAGATGAACATCAGGGTGTACCCATTCATACATTAGGCCCTTTGATTCATAGTCCCCAGACTGTGTCCCGTTTAGCTAAACTGGGAATCCAGGTGGCACATAAGATAGAAGA
>JAAZLW010000054.1 GCA_012799135.1 Bacillota bacterium
CATAATCGCAATACCATTACGACAGCTGGGATGGATTGAAGACGGAGATTTGAAACTAGACCTTTGATGGCAACCTGACTTTGTAAGGGGAAACACCCTAGGGCCAGGCAGCCCCGGTGTGTTTCCCATCTTTATTCACCTCCGGGGATTTCGCCCTATCCCAAATAGGATAATAGTGCCATCCCGACAAGGACCCCCATAACAGCGCCAAAGGTTCCACTGTGACCCTCCGCGTGTAACTGGGCTTCTGGGATAAGCTCATCGAAAACAATATAGAGCATGGCTCCCGCAGCAAAGCCTAAAGATATAGCCAGGGTCAAAGGCGAAACCGCGCCCACAATCGCACCAAGAAAAGCACCTAATCCCATGGGTAAACCGGCGGCGGCGGTGATTGCCACACACTTAGGGCACTGTACCCCAGCAGCCACCATGGGCCCTGCCATAGCCATGCCTTCGGGGATATTCTGGAGCATCATGGTGACCATTAGTCGCCAACCCGTTAGGTTAGAGACCACATACCCAGTCCCAATAGCCAACCCCTCCGGCAGATTGTGCATGGCGATACCTAGACCCAACAAGATACTAACTCGAACAAAGTGGGATCTTTGTTCCTCTTCTCCCGAGGCATGCGTATGAGGCACGACAAGATCGAGTAGGGCCAAAAGGGCGACTCCAGCAAGTAGTCCCCCAAAGGTACTGGTAGTTCCACCGATACTCAGGCCTTCTGGTAGTAAGTCAATGAAAATAATGGCTAACATGATGCCACCAGAAAACCCGAGGAAGAAACTAAGGATTCTCTTGCTGGGCTTTCCCCAAATAGCGATGAGGAAACCTCCTAGGCCTGTCCCAACAACTCCAGCCAAGAGACCTGCCAGAGTCACTTGCCAAATATCAACGTTCATCCCCCTTGTCCCCTTCCCTATTAATAATCTGCGATTCTTACTCGTTACGAAAAAACCACAAGTTCTTCTAAGAAGACATACCAAGCCAGAGAATTTTTGCCAGTCTTATACTATCATACCTTTGGCCCTGATTTCTAGCGGCAGGATTTCACTTTCCTTGAGGGAATAAGTGAATATGACCCTACCAAAGGTGCTGACCGAGTTACTTAGAGATTAAGCTGCAGGTTATGGCCGGGACCTGACTAAGTTAACCTTATGGTCCCAGGATAATGGGAGGATCGCCAGATGAGACTACCTCTGCTTATGCTTCTTTTGTTTTGTGTGCTAATATCGAGCATGGCCGCCGTGGCCCAAGAGCCAAACCAACGAGTGCTGACCCCTGGATGTTGGGGAGAAGATGTTTTTTGGTGTCAGCGCAGATTGATGGATCTCGGTCTCCTAGAAGAGGCTACTGGACGATATGATACCGCCACACAAGAAGCCATCAAAACACTGCAAAGAGCCCATGGATTGCCGGTCGATGGCTTAGCAGGACCTCTCACATTCCAGGTATTCGGTAGCCTCGAAACCTTCCAATACTATACTGTACAGAGTGGAGACTCCCTTTATGAGATCGCTCGAAAGTTTGACACCTCGATGGAGGAACTTGTCAGCCTCAATTTGCTAACCGACACACATCTACGCATCGGTCAACAGCTTAAAGTACCCCGCAGACAGGAACCCGTCATCTATATAATTAAACCTGGAGACAATCTCTATACCATAGCACGCACATTCGGTGTCACTGTTGGGGAGATCACCAAACTAAATGACATCAAAGATCCTACCCTGATTAAACCCGGGCAAGAGCTAGTGATGCCGGAGACTTGCGATCTGTAGGATAGACAATATCTCCCTATTTTTGTAGGTATTTCCATAAATGCGTAGAAGTGATATGATCAAGTAGAAGGATGGCGCTATCGCCCGTGGTAGAAGACTATCCGGAATTGGGGAACCAGTGCGACTTTAAGTAACATTGTTCCAGTTTAGACCATTTAGTCTATCAGGAGGTGTAGGCCAATGTATTTCATCACTTTGATTATTGTTGGTTTACTCATGGGCTGGGCAGTAAAGAGCTGGTTAGCCCAGGAGAAAACTCTGCGGGGAGAGCCCTGGCTGCGGCTACTCATCACCATTATCGGAGCCTGGCTAGGTGATGCCATACTGGGTGATTGGGGCTGGATGTTAGCGGGCTTCAACGTTATTGCTGGCATTATCGGTTCTTTCGTGTTAGGTTGGATTTGGACACTAGTTGGGGTCGAGGAGGCAGGTTCTTCCGCTGATGCCAGATAGATCAGGGGAGCACTAGGTTCCCCCTGCTGTAGGGATCGATGTAATTCTGGGCCTTTCCTTTACAGGAAGGCCCTTTTTCTGTAGAAGCCAAGATCAGGCTTGGTCTGCTTCCGACAGGCTCCGTAATTCGCTCCACTCCCTAATATGCAGCGTTCGTTCTTCCACCGATATGATACCTGCCTCCTGCAATTCACTGAAGATCCGGCTCACCGTCTCTCGACTAGTACCAACTAAAGCTGCTATTTCTTCTTGGGTCAGCTTAAGACGCATGGCTGACGCTCCGGCTGCTTCGTTCGTAGCCCCTTCTGTCATCTCTAGCAACAGCCTGGCAATACGACGCCTTGCCGTCAGGAAAGTGAGTTCCTCAAGTTTCTCATTCATTCTTCGCAAACGGGAGGCCAAAACCGCCAACAGCCTAATGGCCAGAAGGGGTATTTCTTCGAGTAGGTTCAGGAATGCCCCCTTGGGAATCCTGATCAGCACCGCATTCTCCAGCGATACGGCATCAGCGGAACGGGGCCGATCATCGAATAGGGCCATCTCACCGATGACTTCACCCTCACCCAGAACCCTGATGATCTGCTCTTTGCCACTAGGAGTTATGCGGCTAATCTTAAGACTGCCTGCTTCGATCACGTACATAGCATCACCAGCGGTCCCTGTATGAAAAACAGTCTCTCCCGCCGGGACCATCTGCCTCCGAGCCACACAAGCGATGGCTTGCAGATCTGTCTCGCTAAGCTCTTGGAAAACCGATACCTGTCTCAATGCTCCTATGAGGCTATCCATCCTTGCCATCACCCTCGAGACCTCTTGCCTGAGGAGGCGCGTTTTTTGCAGGCGGACCTTTGCCCTTTTTAGGCTGGAGCCCCGGCTTATCCTTCCCTTTAGGCCCATTATTGAAAGGTGGGTTCTCTTCGCTTTTCCCTGGCTTGTCTGGATATTGATCTTTGTCAACTAATCCCGGGGGTTGCCAGTCTTCCTGGAAGGGGGGAGGTAGCTTACCTGGTTTTTGCTCAAACCATTGACGGCGCCTTTCCCAAGCTCTATTTTGATCTTCTCCATGTTCCTTCGGTGCCTCCGGCTCACGACCGGGTCGTACTTTCGTCACATAACCCGCCGGCACTTCCACGTTGGTATCAGCCGCGATAACCTCCACGATACCATCAAAGACACTTATCTCTGTAATTGAGTCATCGTCCACACTCACATAAAAAGTCGTTCCTCGCACTCCAGCAAAAGCAGTAGGAGTGGTGATGGTAAACCGGAACATATTCCCAAAGGCCTGAGTAAGCTTGACAACCTTCACCCAGATGCTGCCCACAGTAAGACGTACACTGCGTCCGCGCCCAGGCAGATCAGCATTGGCGCCAATCTCAAGAGAGGTGTTACTTTCCAGCAGTATCGTCTCACCCCGATCGCCTTTCAGTTCAGCTGAACCTAAAAACCCTGTCTGCACATGATCACCCGGAGCTAACTGCATGCCGATGAAGGCCTCGACTGGGGCATCACAGCCCTTTCTCGTCACCCAGACCTCACCCTCGAAGACAATAATTGCGAAGAAAGGCCCCTGCTCTTCAGAGAGACCGGCTCGGTTAGCCGAAATATCTCCACCGGTGGCATATACTACTGCGATGAGTAGCACCACTGCCAAAAGCTTAGTTGTTGAGGTTCTCCTTTCCCCCATTTGCCTGGTCATGGTCGCGTCCCCGCCTTCCCACTAACCGATATACCTGTTGGAGACTTTGTTTACCCCTTAAGAGCTGCTTTCCTACATCTTGGATTTCCCACTGACAAGATAAGTTGCCTGCCACATGCTCATCCAGCAAGATCTCTCCGGGCCCCGCCAGTTGTTCCAGACGGGCAGCGGTATTCACAACATCACCTATGGCAGTATAGTCATAGCGATCTCCTGCTCCGATATTACCGACTACAAATCGCCCGGAGGCAATGCCTACTGCTAGTTTCAATTGGAATAACTCAAAACCTGTTTTTCCCCTTTTAGATAAGCCTTCACAAAATTCCTGCATATCCCAGGCGGCAGCCACCGCTAATTCACGGTGGGCACTATTAGGAAGCGGGGCACCGAAAAAGGCCATGACTCCATCACCGGTGAATTTGTCCAAGGTGCCGCCATACTCGAACACAATTTCCACCAACCCTGTCAGGTGTTGATTCAGAACCGAGACTGTGGTTAGTGGAGGTAGTTTCTCCGCTAAGCTGGTGAATCCACTCAGATCAGCGAAAAGGACAGTCCCTTCAACCTCTCTGGTGACAAGCCCGGCTTCGCTTGCCAGGATCTCCTCTAGGACCGAGGGTGAGAAATAGCGGCACAGTGAATTCGCCAATCGCTCACGGGCCGCCTTTGCTTTAGTGTAGCGATATGCTAGACCATAAACATAGAAAACCACAGTAGTGCCGACTAGATGTACTATCGGGAACCATATGTGGTAATAGAAAATCAACACTATGTATAGGAGCCCTGTGATCAGCAGCCCTAGAAGGGTTACAAGCAGACTCGGCATAACCTCTTGCCGATAGACATACCCCACCTCAAACACTATCAAGGCCAAGGTTAGGAGCCCCAGCATCACCGGAGACATCAGGCCTACCACATTACCGGAAAGCAAAGCCCAAGCGGTGGCGGCATGAACGAAAACTCCCGGGATGGGACCATGATGAATCTTGGAGCTCATATGTCTATCCGGCAGCCCCACAGCAGTCGTGCCGATGAACACCAGCTTATTCTCCAGCTGACCAGGCTCGATCTTCCCATTCAGTACATCTACCGCAGAGTGCATTTTGCCAGGAGGCCAAACAGAGGTACTCCCTCCGACCGGTGGAAAGGTAAAGAGTAGATTCCCCCGTCGATCCAGGGGGTACTCAGCTACTCCGATACTCAAAGTATTGCTTTGTACCCGAACGGGCAATACCAATGGGGCTGTTCCTCTATCCCGGTTTATGCCTACAAACTGCCGAACCGCCTCAATGGAGACTGCTAAAGGGCTAATCACACCTGGAGGCGGAGGTACTAGCATCGGTGTGTCATCTTCTGTCTTCCCCGCCGTCAAAGCCGGAATGCGCCGTACTCTTCCATCGGGATCAACCAGTACGTCACCATGGGCCAGGGTGGCATGTGACAGGAATGACGGATGAGGATAGACGACTGATGTCGCTATTCCTTGATAGGGTAAAATTATACTAGCCGGCCCAGCCATCGTTGACTGTAACCCCACGTCATCCTCCTTGGCTTCGGCCAAGAGAACATCTAGGACTATCACTTGGGCTCCGGTCTTTGCTGTACGCTCCAAAAGGTCAGCCAAGACAGCCCTGGACCATGGCCATGGTCCCACACTCTGGAGAGAGGCCTCATCGATACCAATAACCTCGACATAGCCATCCATTATGGAATTGCCGGCAGATAAGAGTCCAATAGACTTATCATAGACCCGCCGCTCCAGTGGGTCCCATATACCACCTACGCCGAGCGCCAAGGCGAGGGCCGCTGCCACCAAGACTAAGAGCCAGGGCTTCACATCCTTCATATTCTCCGGGGTTGACAAAGACCAGCCCCCCTCATTTCCCACACAGAGACAAGTCCTTCAGGGGAAGCCCAAGGACTTCCCCTGTCAGAGACCACTAACCATTTGCTACTCTTTGCCTAGTTGCGGGCCTTCTTACCCTCTGCCTTTTTATCCCGCTTTTCCTGTTTTGCCTTCTCCTTTTCAAGCTTCCGCTCCCGTTTAGCCAGTTCTTTCTCGACTTTGGATTTGGATTTCTCTTCTATCCGCTCTAGCTTAGACTGCTTAGTGTCGTCAATTACATCCGTATCCTCATCCACATCCCCATCGGGCTCCTCAACATCTTCATCTGCCTCATCATCCACATCATCTATATCATCTATGTCATCTACGTCATCCATATGATCTGTGTCATCTACGTCGCCAAGCTCTTCATCCAAGTCATCCGCTTCTTGCCCTTGCCGTTCTGCCCAACGTAATCGATGCTTTTCCTTGGTCACGGCTGCCAACGCGTTTTCCACAGGCAGACCTCGCTCCAAATGTTCCTGTAACCTTTGAATGGCCCTTTCCCGAGGAGCCCAGTTGCCTGGTGTATCTTCTTCATCCACCGGCTCCTCCGGGTCATCTTCCCAAGGTACTTCACCATCTCCCAAAGGGTCTTGACCATCAGCCGGCCCCTGGGTGTCGTCATCGCCTTCGTGAACCTCAGGCTCGCCGAGTTCTGCCGCTAAGTCGGAAATCCGAGCAATGACGTTGGGATCATCCCTGAGTGCGGCTATCAGACTGTCGGTATCCTGATGCTCTTCTCTGAGCTGAGTGAGGACAGCATCAGCAGCTTGAGTTATATCCTCTCTGGCAGGATCAAAGCCTTCCTCCCTTAGCCTTTCTGCCAAAAGGGCCTCTGCGTCCTCCTGGATAACCATCTCGGCTGCCCCGATACCGACCATGAGCGTAAATACAGCCAGTGTCATCAAAGCGATTAGCATCTTCCTGTTTGCCATGGAATCCGCCTCCCTAGTTAATTACTTCTTCTTTATTATGGCATACTGGCCACTTTTGGACTGTGATCATGATCACATAGGGAGGGAAGATCAGATATTACAGCTTTCGCTCTAGGAAGCTCCATAGATTGCCACCCATGAGTTTTTCCACATCCCGGCGGATCTCAGCTTCTGTCAACACCCACCCGGTAGCCATCACATCCCGGTACTTTCTTGTCAGTATTTGGGCTATGATCTTACGGGAATGATCCCACTTATAGATCAGTTGATCCAGTACCCGGGCATCAGAATGCTGCAAAATCACACTATTACCTAATAGCTCCAGCCGCATACTGGTGATCTCCTCGATCAGGCTGGGATTATTCAAAAACCACCAGCAACCAAAAGGCAGGAGATTCCGGAATTTACGAGCCAAGACGGCTAACTCATGCTGGTTTTCCCGGGCCAATAGAGTAACCAAAAACTTATTATGTGGGTATTGAGAACAAAGATAGTCGATGGATGATATGTCCATCTTGCCTACACCGTCACCAGCATCTTTTAGCCCTGGATTTAGTTGCCGCTTAACTCCTACCATCAGGGCAAAGGGCACGTTTGTCTCCCGGCTCACCGGTAATATACAACTTTCGATTAGCTGGGCCCGGGCCGACTCCTCCGGTAATTGAAAATCAAATGGAAGTGATACTGCCATATAAACCGGATCCATAATCCGAATCCATTCCCGCAGAAATCTTTGCACTTCCTCTATCGTCCGTTCATTTAGGTCATGGGTTACATCGAAGCCCCATTGACGAAGCAGATCCCAGCTCTGCTCCCAGCTGCATAGTAACACGTCCAGACGCAATGCAGCCCGAAAACGGGGATCTACTTCTGCTTTAGCCTGCTTTATTTTGTCCAACCAGACTGTTCGCTCTTGGGGGTTGAAGGGATCATTAGTCATGACTGCACACTTTAGGCCTGCAAGATCAAATACCTGCCGGACATAATCTTCCAGCTTCTTACTTTCGAAATACTCCCGATAAGTCTGTACATCCCGACTCTTTACATCTAAACCTAACCTCTGGAGTGTGGTCAAGACTCCCCGACAGGCTTCACTATACGGGGTGTTCTCCACAAAGAGTGTCTGCCAGATCAGATCCGCTTGTTCAACCTTGCTCATCTGCCAATACTGATCATAGGAGATATCTACCCACCTCATAGTCTCCGCTTTGAGATAGTGGTAAGTAACCAATTCATCAAAACCCCAAAGCAGAATGTCGCCAAAGACAGGTGCATAGAGATGGGTGTGTATATCGGTGACTTTCATACTCTGTACGACTTGTTCTACGGTCTTTTGTAGATTTTCCTCGGTAATAGGTTGGGTCAACTCAGTTCTCCCCCTTGGCATTCTTTAGTCAAGATCATGTATGCTCCCGGTAACGTGCTTTTCTAGAAGCCTTCTTTAGATTTCCCTTCGCCTTTCTCCCCTCTTTACCTGCCTAGCTTGATTTGGGCCATCGATCTGTCCGTGATCCGGCTGCCAACCCCTCTATAATCGTTTCCCTAAGCCCAGGAATAATCCCTACTTCTCCAGCCCATACTGGGTTATGCAAGTGTGTGGCATAGAAAACAACCAGAGGAGAGTCATACTAACTTGGGGGGACTGGCAGATGAGTATATCTACATCTACTTTGGACAATGAGCTTAGGTCACTGATTATGCAATACGTAACCGGTCAACTGGAGGAAAAGCGATTCCTGGCGGCTTACCGGCGGCTTATCCGTTTGCGCACATTGCTGCGCCCTTTATGAAATAGTAAAGAGCTAGCTCGACCTTCTGGAAGGAGATTTTCGCTCCATGGCAAAGCTACCTAAGAAAGTCTTGGAGCAAACCATCCCGTGAGTTTTCCTTTGTTCATGGGAAAGAAGGAGCGAATTTGATGAAGGTCGATTACCATATGCACCTGGAGATGGGTTCCCTGACCCTGGATTATCTGGAGCAGTTTTGGCGTCAAGCCCAAGCGGCAGGGCTAGATGAGATCGGGATCAGTGAACATGGCCATAACTTCTACCAATATGAAAAGATCATGGGCCACCTACGAACAGGGGAGGATGCTTACCCAAGGATCATTCAGTGGCTTTCCAGGAAATTCACCCTCGACCTAGATGACTATGTCGCCTTGATTGAGGCGGGGAAAAATCGAGGATGGTCGCTGAAGCTGGGTCTGGAAATGGATTACATCCCCGGGAAAGAAGCAGAAATAGCTGCAATCATAGATGCATATCCTTGGGACTACGTATTGGGCTCTATCCATTTTCTGGGCAAATGGGGCTTTGATTTTTCTCCAGAGGTGGGCTGGCCAGATAAGGACATCAATAGTGCATATGAAGCCTACTTTACTGCACTCCTGGAGGCGACCTCCTGTGGTTTGTTTGACTCCATTACCCATCCTGATTTGATTAAAATCTTTGGCCATCAGGCCTCTATTCCCTTAGAACCCTACTACGACGCTATGGTAGCAGCCTTGTCCGAAACAGATACTTGTGTAGAGATCAATGCAGCCGGTCTGCGCAAACCCGTAGGGATCATTTACCCTCACCCTGAGTTCCTACAAAAGTGTCACGAAGCAGACATACCCCTTACCCTAGCCTGTGACGCCCACTACCCCAGTGATGTAGGTAGAGGCCTAAGCGAAGCCCTAGAGTTAGCTCGATCGGTCGGCTATACCCATTTCGCCACCTTCAGTGATCGCCAAAGGTCACTGCAACCCATAGGTTAGCAATTGCAAATAATAGGCAAGCAAACTCACCCATGAATCGGCGGAGACGATGCCAGAAGCAGGAAGTGTCTCCAATCTTACAGAAAGCTATAGTGGACTCAAACAACGCCATTTGAGGGAGGGAGATATGGGTGTTGCGAATAGCCATGTTGAGCAGCTGGCATGTGCATGCACCGGGTTATGCGCGAGAGATCCAGTCCCGCTCCGATGCCAGGATCACAGCCGTATGGGACGAAGATCCGGCCCGGGGTAGGAAATGGGCGGCAGATCTAGGGGTACCCTTCGAAGCAGATCTTGATGCCATATTGGGACGCTCTGATGTCGATGGAGTAGTAGTCAATGCTCCTACCAATCGACATGGGGAAGTGATGGTGGCTGCTGCTAAGGCGGGTAAACACATATTTACCGAGAAGGTTATGGCCATAACGGTCAAGGAATGTCAAGCGATTAGCGAAGCTGTCAAAGAAGCCGGTGTACAATTCTGTATCTCTTTTCCCCAACGTACTTGGCCTATCACTTTGCTAGCTAAACAGGTGATAGATGATGGGCTCCTGGGGGATGTAACCTTGCTGCGAGTACGCAATGCACACAATGGAGCAATAGCCGGGTGGTTACCCGAGCATTTCTATGACCCTGTGGCTTGTGGTGGGGGAGCCATGATGGATTTGGGGGCTCATCCCGTGTACCTGGCCCGTTGGCTTATGGGCAAGCCCCGTCGGATAACTTCTTTGTTTAGCTCCTTTACCGGCCATGAAGTAGAAGACAATGCTGTAGCTTTAATTGAATTTGCTAATAAGGGGATCGCCGTTGTGGAGACCGGTTTTGTATCCCACAGCAGTCCCTTTACCTTAGAACTACACGGCAGTGAAGGTACATTCCTCGTGGGAGGGCCGGAGCGCTCAGTGCGCCTCAACTCCGCTAAGCTAAACAAGAACGGGACTCAGGGCTGGATTATTCCCACCCGCCTGCCCGCGGCACTACCGATGCCTATGGACCAATGGATCAGAGGGATTCTGGAAGGTACACCTATTCATTTTGGCCTGGAAGAGGGCATTCAACTTACGGAACTGATGGAAGGCGCCATGCATTCTTACCGCTCTGGCAAACAGGTAGAGTTCCCCATAGACTAAGGAATCCTTTGGCTTTGCGGACTCGGGACCCGGCCCTGTTAGGGTCGGGTCTTCTCGATGAAAAAGCTGTCACTCCACATCCCATTGCTTTCTTAAGGTAGGTACATCCGCTAATAGTCTTTTGGTATATGGGTGGCTGGGAGTCTCGACTACCTCCTCTGCTGACCCTTCTTCTACGATCTTGCCCTCATTCATAATCAGTAGACGATCACTTGTGTAATAGGCAAGACCGATATCATGAGTAATGAACAGAATGGACATCTTGTGTTTGCGGCTAAGGTCCATCAACATATTGAGAATTCCTACCCGCGAAGAGGCATCGATCATGGAAGTGGGCTCATCAGCCACCAACAACTTCGGACAAATGAGCAGTGCTCTGGCGATCATTAGCCTTTGTCTCTGTCCCCCGCTCAACTCATGAGGACGCTTAAAAAGCAATTCCTCTGCGTTGAGCCCCACGCTTTCCATCGACTGCTCCATCCGGGCTCTTTGCTCACTCTCGGACGAGTAATCACCTGTCAAGCGAAAAGCTTTACTTAGGAAACTATGTACCGAATAGAAGCTGTTGAAACTGGAAAAGGGATCTTGGAAGATCATCTGCACATTCCGCCAGTAAGCAATACCCTTGAGGGTATTGATCTCCTGGCCCTCAAAGCTAATTCGTCCCTTTGTAGGCTTGCTCAGACGCAGGAGCATGCGGGCTGCAGTCGTCTTGCCACTACCACTTTCGCCTAGCAAAGATATGACCTCACCGCGGTAAATGCTGAAGGAAACGTTATCTACCGCCACGACCTCACTCTTGCCACTACCGAAGATCTTGGTGAGGTTTTCTACCCGCAAGAGCGCTCTGGCACTTTCCGGCTGAGTCACTATATTAGCCAACACCATGTTGTTCTGTCACCTACTGTCTTTGGTAGAGGTTCTTCCCGGGGGCATATGACCTGCCTCTGTGGACAACGGGGATGAAAGCGACAGCCGATAGGGGGGTTCTTTAGATCTGGGGGTACTCCGGGAATGGCCTCAATACGCTGTTCTCGAACATGCTTTTCCGGTACCAGCATGGAGCCCATCAAAGCCCTTGTATAGGGATGTTGGGGACTAAAAATAATATCCTCCATAGAGCCGACTTCCACTAGTTTGCCGGCATACATAATGGCTATACGATCGGCCACTTGTCGCAGAAGCGGAAGCTCGTGGGTAATAAAGGCGATACTAGTAATGATTCCTTCCCCTAGAAGGGTAAGCAAAAGCCGAATGACCGTCCTTTGTGAGCTCACGTCCAAAGCGGATGTGGGCTCATCAGCAATCAACACTTTGGGATCCAGCAAAGTGGAGAGGACAATGATGGTCCTTTGCTTCATACCCCCACTGAGCTCATGGGGATAGCTATCCAAGACCCTGACCGGTAAAGAGAGTTCTTCCAACCGGGTCCGGGCTAAATCTACCGCCTGAGATTTCTTCATCTCTGGGAAATGTTCTTGCAACATATCGATGACCAAGTTCCTTACCCTTTGGGTGGGGTTAAGGGCATTCATAGCCCCTTGGGGCACTACAGAGATATATGTCCCTTTGATTTTCTGCCTCACCTGTTCTGGATGCATTGCCAGCAGATTGTTGCCATTAGCCACAACCTGCCCATCCAGCACCCTCAGGGGTGGGTTATGAGTCAAAGACATCACGGCTGCCAGGGTGGATTTGCCACACCCTGATTCGCCGGCGATCCCTAGTACTTCATTGGGGTGAAGCTCGAGGGTAACGCCGTCTACAGCTCGAATCTTAGTTCCTCCAACTAGACGGTAATATGCTCTTAGGTTTTGTGCTTTCAGTAAATTGCCCATTAGCTCTTCCTCAACTTCGGGTTAAATATTTCATCTAGACCGGCATTGATCAGCATTAGGGAGAATGACGTGATCGCCAGGAACAAGACTGGAGGCAAAAAGGCCCACCACGCTCCTGTTCTCACAGCCTCCCATAGTAGGGCCCAATGTAACATGACTCCTAGTGATATTGTCTGAAATGGCCCCAACCCCAGCATGCTCAGAGTAGCTTCATTGGTAATACCTCCGGAGAACTGTAAGATAAAGGCCATGAAGATATAGGAGAACATATATGGCAGGATCTCTTTGACAATCAATTCTGCCGTGGTATAGCCGGATATTCTGGCCAAATCCACATGCTCCCTGGTCTTTAGACTGGAAGTTTGGGCCCGCACGGCTCTAGCTGTCCAAGGCCAGCTGGTGATCCCGATAATCACACCCATGACCATCGCTGAACGGCTCCTAATGGCAACTGAGAGAAGGATGAGGACTACTATGGATGGTATGGTGATCAAGATATTGGTGCAACCCATCAGCAGCTCATCTATAGTGCCTCCCTTGAAGCCGGCCACAGTGCCGATTGTGACTCCTATGGCTGTGGCCACCAACCCTGCCACAAAGCCAATCAACAAAGACGTGCCTGTGCCGTACATCAACTGGGTAAGCACATCTCTACCTAGATTATCTGTACCGAGTACTGCTTTTTCGGAGGGTGAATCAAATAACCCCCCCACCATCTGAAATGGGTCCTTATCTGTTATGCGGGGGCCAATTACACCAAAAGCTAAGACGGTCAAAAACAGCACTCCACCGATCACGAATCTCCTGGATCGCAATACTAAGATTAATACTTCTCCCATTATCTTTCTCCTAGCTGCGCGGCCCGGATCCTGGGATCAATGAAGCCATAGGCGATATCCACCAGGAAATTGGCTAAAAGCACCGCAACGGTGATAATCAACGTACATCCCTGGATTAAGGGATAATCTGTCTGCCGGATGGCTGTAAACAAAAGGCTGCCAATCCCAGGATACGAAAA
>JAAZLW010000055.1 GCA_012799135.1 Bacillota bacterium
CGAACCCATGCGTTAAGCCCTCCAGCGGCGATGGTACTGCCGGGGTAACCCGGTGGGAGAGTAGCTGGTTGCCAGAATCCTCTTACGTGAACCCAGTAGGCACAACCTGCTGGGTTCTTCCTATATGCGTAGGTTGAGCGCAAGTCTGGTGCAAGGCTGCATATTTCCGCCGAGTCTAGCCGCTGGCAACCAAGAGTACTCCTATGGCTACCATGACTACCCCGATCAGTTGAAGAATCGTGAAAGACTCCTGAAAGATGACAGTGCTAAGCCAAACGGTGAATACCGGTGAGGCAGAAAGCACAACGGCGCTGACGCCCGCTCCTCCCCACTTAAGTGCGGCATAGTAGGCTAAGTCACCGGCGAGGGTAGCCAAGAAAGCCTCCAGGCTAAGATAGAACCAGTCCCGCGATGAGACAGCTAGGATTCGCGGGAAGCCATTGGACACAACCAACCAAAGCAGCAGAAAGGCTAGAGTAATAATAGTCCTGGCCGCCAGGCCATCGAGGGGATTAATGGTATTCAGGCCGAGTTTGCCAAAAATGGGGGCTAGCCCCCAGCATACCGCTCCGAAAAGGCTTACCGCAAAGAGGCCAAGGGTCATTTAGCACACCCTCCTAGGGAGACGATGGTCATGGGCCAAACTCCAGGATATGGGGCATAGCTCGGTAATGATCTGTTCCCAATTCTCGGCGCTCACTGGGCCGGTTTGGATACGTAACCGTGATCCAAGTCCTTACTGTCACAGCATCATAGCCTTCAATTAGTTTGGTTGCACCTCTTGGAAGTTCCGGGTTCGCGCGCTTGATCATTCTGGCTGGTTGCCTCCTCAGTTCTTCTTGATGCCACTGTACTTGTGGCGGTACGAATTGGCCATACATGGCAATATAGAGGACTCCCTCCGATGAGCTGGCCCAGAATATCACAGGGGTGCCCCGGTTATTGCGAAAGCGGAAATCCTTGGCTCCCCAGGCTACCGTAGCGTCACGGCCTGGGGGCACGTAAGGTACCACCATACTATGGGGATGCCGTTCAAGCACCTGGAGATCGCCGGCGACAATAATGTTGTAAAGTGTAGAAGCTATCTTGCATACACCCCCGGCTACCGTACCGATGATGCGAGTGCCCATATAGGTGGGGCCTTCCCTGTAACCTCTCTCTTCTGTATACGGACCGATTATGCGATTGAGAGAAGCGGTCTTACCTGGCAGTAGCACAGTGCCTGCTAGGTAGGAGGCGGCAACCACGATATTCTCTTCTTCCCCAAATAACGGGTCCGGAAGTGTGGTGCGGAACGCGGTCACCAAATGCTGAGTGCCAAATTCGTCTTGAAGCTGTGTCAAGCGAGTCGGTTGTTCGGCAAACCAAGGCAGCTCCTGTTCAGAAGTATATCCATAGAGACTCTGCCCTGCAGGTGAGGAAGTAATCGTGCAAAAAGGGCAATCAGTTTCCAGTAAGGGTGTTCTGAACTCGCTCCGGCGCTGCAACTCCCATTCAGGCAGGCTGACCAAACCACCAGGTCGGGCCAGGATAGGAAGACTCTGGCTGTACAATAACTTTATCAAGACGAAATATGCAAGCAGGATAGACCCGCACATGACCCAATTCCCCAATAGACGGAGCCAGCGTTCAGTTGTGCCTACGAATGACTTGTGGGGCAAGTTGCACGCCTCCCTTGCTTGAGGTCTGGAGCAGCCATTGTCAGTCCTAGTTTCTTCCGAGGTCAAATAATATCTATGTGAAGCCAGGAAGAGGTATGCAAGAGTCAGCCTTTTCGCATGGATTTGGCTTGGGAGGAGTGGTTCCCATCTATTGCCTTTACTTAAGTGTGTTCTTCAGGGCTACCGCCGACATGCTGCTATATGCTTACCTGCCGCTTTGCTTATACTACTCTTTAGGCGAGACACGGCTATGGGTCATCGGTCTCTTCATGGGTATACCCTCTTTTGTACGGCTGCTGGTCGCTCCACTATGGGGGAAGTGGACAGACAGGTTGGGGAGGCAGCGGGTATTCATTGTCACGGGCTTGCTGGCATATGGTTTACTACTGCTCGTCCTGCCCAGATATACGGATCCTTTGGCGATTACCGCATTTACCTCCCTAATGGCTGTCTTGTTTGCTGCTTTCAATCCGGTTTCCCGTGTCTGGCTGTCACTTAGCTGCCCGAGAGAAGAGATACACCGGTTGGCAAATTGGCACCAATGGGAGGCAGCGGGTTACTTGGTCAGCAGCGTCGTTGCCGGGTGGTCAGTGAATGAGGGTTATCTGGCACTTACTGAGCTTTTGACTCTGTTGGGGATTCTGCTCTTGGGCAGTGCTTGCTTAGTCAGCCTCACTCTGCGCGACATACCTGCCCGGTCTCCTCTTCGGAGGATTGAGTATATCCAATCGCCATCATTGTCCTCTCATCGTCGGGCCCTTGGAATGGCCGGTATATTTCCCCTTACTGCATTATTGTACTTCTTGGCTTCTTCAACAACCTGGGAAGCCGTGGCCACCAATTTTGGCCTGTATTTCACCGGGTTTCTGGGAGGTTCAGTGCGTCTGTATGGACTACTGATTGGGACATCAACCTTTGTGTCCATTCTGGCCTACGGATCCTTAGCCGGTTTTTGCGAACGCCATGGTTACCGAAAAACCTTGCAAATGGCAGCTTGGGGGTATACGTTTATGTACCTGCTAATGTCGTATCCCTCTGTTCGGATCGCAGGATGTGCCTATCTGCTACCCATGAGCACCGTGGTGCGCAGTGCCATGAACGTTCTGGTTACTAGCCAGGTACCAGAACGCAAACGGGGGGAAGCCATGGGTCTGGTCGAGTCGGTGGAAGCCTGTTCCACGGCATGGGGGGCTGTACTGGGGGGTCTAGTTGCCCATCAACAAGGTCTGGATTGCATACCCAGGTTGGCAGTAGCAGGGAGTATATTGCTACATATGCTGGTTGCGCGCTGAAAGTGATCAAAGGCAAAGCGTGAGCCTATACAGGATATGGTTATCTGTTCAGAGCCTGTAGAGCATCTGCCTTATAGTGGCTGTCCTATCGGGTTCTAGCAGCAGGATTGTGGGTTGAACAAGTAGACATTCATGTTATAATAGGAAAGGGTTTGTCTAGGATTTTTCTATGGGGAGGGGATTGCATGAAGATACTTGTCATAAACAGTGGGAGCTCATCCCTGAAATATAAGCTGTTTGACATGGCAGATGAAAGTGTTTTGGCCTCCGGGCTCGTAGAGAAAATTGGAATAGAGGGCTATTTGCAGCCGGTTACCTATGAGCCTACGGATGGTGAGAAGCTCAAAACAGAAGAGACCCTTAAGACCCATCGGGAGGCTTTGCGCCATGTCTTAGGGCAACTATCGGATAGCGAGATAGGAGTTATAGGTTCCCTGGCAGAGATTCGGGCAGTCGGACATCGCGTTCTTCACGGCAAGGAGCTTTTCACTGAATCCACGGTAGTGGGTCAAAAAGAAGTGGATCTGCTTAAGACTCTAATTGAGGTAGGGCCACTGCACATGCCAGCCAATATTATGGGGATCGAGGCATGTATGTCATTGATGCCTGGAGTTCCACAAGTCACCGTTTTTGACACAGCATTCCACCAGACTATGCCCAAGGCATCCTATCTTTACGCACTACCCTATGAATATTATGAACAGTTTGGGGTCCGTCGTTATGGTTTTCACGGTACCTCCCATAGATATTTAACCCAGAGAACAGCCGAGCTCATGGGCAAGAAACCAGAAAACCTGAATCTGATTACATGCCACCTCGGCAATGGCAGCAGTATTGCGGCAGTACGGGGAGGCAAGTGCTTTGATACCAGTATGGGTTTTACTCCCCTGGAAGGGCTCGTGATGGGTACCCGCTGTGGTGATATTGACCCTGCCCTAATTCCCTTTCTTGGCAATAAACTGAACCTTAGTTGGGATGAGCTCGATACGCTGATGAACAAGAAGAGCGGTTTGTTGGGCCTTTCGGGGGTTAGTAGTGATATGCGGGATCTAGGGGCTGCCCGTGAAAAAGGGAATGCCAGGGCCCAGATGGCTTTTGACGTGTTCCTACATCGATTGGTTCACTATATTGGGGCCTTCTATGTAGAGTTAGGCGGGGCAGATGCCATAGTTTTCGCTGGCGGTATCGGAGAAAATGATGCCGAAGTTAGGGACCTTGTTTGCCAGCGGCTGGGTGTTATCGGTATCTCAATCGATCGCGAACTGAACAGTCGGATAAGGAGTAAGGAAGTCAAGCTTTCTACTGATGACTCAGCTTTGGAAGTATGGGTAGTACCAACTGATGAAGAGCTAATGATTGCTCGAGACACGCTGGCATTGGCCAGGGAAGCTGTGCAAGCATAGCTATAGGTTTTCTCTTGGCGTCTTTTGGAGGGCTATGAGGATTCCACATTTCTGTCCGGCAGCATTGCCTGCAACGAGCTGACAATTGACTCAGTTGCTGAATAGGGCTTGTTAGAGGAAGAGCCTACTCTCCTGGCTGGAGTTTAGGCTCTTGTGTTGATTTACGATTTGTCCTTGCGTCTAAAGGTTACGCACTGGGTCTCTGATGAGTAGTCAGCCTTATCCTGTTCGATCAGAGAGCCGACTTCCATATCCCCGCGGCCGGCACGACTCGGTGAGATGGGGATAGTGGCCACATGGATAGACTTGGCCTTGCATAAGTTGTCCTGCCAATAGACGCAGTTTTCTACAGAGCATTTGATTCTTTCCATAGGATTCCTCCTTCAGCTTCCAGGTTCGTGGTCTCATCACCTGATAGCTTCCCTGTTTGGAACGGAGTTTATAGATCCGCGCCGAGAAAACCCATCTATACAGTGCGAAAGGCATTGTCGGAGCGCCGTCTGTGAACAAACTCTCCCTCTCTATCGCAATCCGAAAAAACGGTGTTGACATGCTGGTGATAGGCTGGTATAATCAAAACTTGCCGGGTGATTGAGCCTGGCAGCAAGACCTAAGACTTTGAACCTTGAAAACTGAACAGCGTAAGGAAAGTTTGTGCAGCCAAGTTTGA
>JAAZLW010000056.1 GCA_012799135.1 Bacillota bacterium
ACCGTGGGCACTGAGAAAACTGAGCTGCACCTTAGCCAGTACAAGACGGTCACTCTCCACTATATGGTTATTGATACCAGTACCGGTAAGATAGTCTTCGCTGGCCAGGCTACCGGTAAATCCAGCGATATTGCTGACTTTAAAGTGGGGACTGCCGGCACAAAGGTTGGGATCCAGCTAACTGACGAGCAGGACTTGCTCAAAGAGGCTACCCGTAACGCCCTGAGAGAGACGGGTTTGTTCTAAGATACTATATTGTAGCTTCAGGCAATAACAAGACCATCAAGGGAGGCGAAAGGCATGCCCCCGCTCCAGGGGCCGGGGCTTCCACACAATATGAGAAACACAACCCCCTCATACAACAGTCGTAAAGATGCAGCTGCAGAACGCATGGCCACCTGGTATCAGCGGGCAACCGATGGTGTAAGCCGCAATGTAAAGATCCTGCTATCAACAGAACCCCTCTGGGGCATCCCCGTAGTTTGGGTCAGAACCTATACTTCCTTATTCATGGCGGCATTGGGACTGAGTCCGACCCAAATTGGATGGGTAGCTTCACTAATGCTGATTACCCAAATGCTCGTTGCCCCCTTCGGTGGCTATATGGCAGATAGATTTGGCCGCAAGCGGACACTGATCTGCTTCGATACGGTCAGCTGGATTATTCCTACCTTGGTGTGGATGATGGCCCAAAACGTCTGGTATTTTGTGATTGCTTCTATCTTAAACGGTTTCTCTATGATCATCAGTCCCAGTTGGAATTGCCTTTTGGTTGAGGATACTGATCCTGCCAGGCGGCCGGCTGTCTTTGCAGCTTTTCAGTTGGTGGTGCTAGGGGCGGGTATTTTCTCACCGATCTCAGGTTGGATCGTTGACGGGAAGGGCGTTATCCTTGGTACACGCATTATTTTCGGCATAACCGGTGCCTCCATCGCCACCATGACCTTGATCAGGGCCTTTTCAATAAGGGAGACTTCTATAGGAACTGCCTTAATCAGCGAATTTCAAGAAGCCAGTATCAAGGAAGCGTTAGTTAACTACCGAGCAGCCCTTATTGAAGGGTTCCAAAACCGCACGCTTTTTAGGTTATTTCTCCTGAGCATGATCAATTTCGCTTATGTCACCATCTGGAATACTTATTCCACCTTATATATGACTCATGCCCAAGGTCTCAATCTTGCCCCGGGCGTAGTTGCTTTTTGGCCAACTTTCTCTTCGATTTTCATTGTCCTGACTCTGGTACTGCTTGTACCCCGGGTTAGGCTGGAGAAGCTGCCTCAATGGCTGATGTTTAGCTCCCTTCTCCTTTGTGGAGGTATCCTGGTGTTCATGCTCACTCCCCCCAATACCTATGTTTCTCTAGCCATTGCGGCCATCTTCATCGCCATGGGTCAAGCCCTGATCAATCCCGTTCGGGATACCTTCATTGCTAATACTATCGACGATCTCAAAGGGCTCCTCTTCTGGCTGCCATCAACTCTATCAGCATGATTATACTAGTACCCCTTACTCCCTTAGCGGGCCGTCTGTTTGAGACAAATCCGCGAGCACCTCTTGCTGTGCTTTTCGTCTTCCTCTTAATCGGGGTGCTGGCTGCCATCAGCCTCCATCGATCCGAGCTAGACACTCCTACGGTCGAGTGAAAGACTGATGCTCAAGCATTGAAATTACAGACAGACCCGGTTTCCCAGGTCTGTTTTTCCGTAGTCACTAAGGCCCCCATTATCTTGCCATGCCACAAACCAGGCTTATCACCGGGCCCCTTTGAGCAGTCTCCACAAGCTTGGAATAGTCTGGCGATGATCTCCCTGGATATAAAAGCTTTCGCCTCCATCCTGCACTGTCCTTACCAACATGGTCTTCCAGGGACGATAGTAATACCGATGGTCTGTTTTTGGTGGTACGGTATGGTAATCCTCACCACTGTATGGCAACAGATCGAACACTGCCGTAGTGAAATTGGTCACCCTGCGACCCTCCTGATGGGCCACATTGCGTACCATAGACAGGGCCTTAAGGTAGACCTCCGGACCCATCACCGCCGTTCCTAGGCTGAGTACCACTCCGCCCTCCAGCCCCGTCATGGACTGAGTAAAGATGAGAAAGTCACGATAGCTCGCCTCCCCTAAGGCGGCCCCATCGCAGTTGGGGTGCTCATGAACAATATCCTGGCCCAACGCTACGTGGACGGTAACCGGCACCCGCTCTTCATAGCCTGCAGCTAACAGACTAATATCTCTATAGGGGAACCTCTCTTCTACTATGCCCTTCCCCAGAGCCTCGCCAAAGCCTAATCCAGCGACCTGAGCTTTTTTAGCAATGTCATTCAGCCTACCGGTCTCCTCCCATAGCCCAAACTGTCCTTCACTTACATAGCGGGCGACACTCTCCGTGGTTGCCCCAATCATCGCCAGCTCAAAATCGTGGATGGCACCAGCCCCATTGAGGGCAAAATGAGTTACATACCCTTGCCGCAACAGCTGTATGATAAAGCGACTCATCCCCTGTTTGATTACATGGGCACCCATCATCACAATAACAGCTGCGTCTCGGGAGCGCGCCTCAACGATTCTTCGAGCCACGGTCCCCAAGGCCAGACTGTCGAATTCCGGTATTGGTGCATCCAAAGACCAAACATCCTCTAGATGCATATCATGTTGCCTGGTCTCTAGGGGCTTCATCTTTAACCGAGACCGATCGAACTCCGGGTAAGGCATAGGTAATGTATCCCCTTCCTCGAAAGCATGTGGTAGTGAGTTTTCTGCTCCTCGTTATCCAGATTCACTATCGAAAAGGGATCCCCTTTGCGCCACCGTTGCTCTTCGAGCCGATCAATTCTTGTCAACCTCGAGTAGAATCGTATATTCGATCTGATCACCGGGTTCGAGAGCAACCTCCGGAGTCAGGCGGGTAAGCCGATATCCAGGAAACGCCCCCAGAAAGCGCCTATAGTTTGGGCCAAAGGTCAAAACTTCGACCATCGTAAAGAGATCGCCGGTACAGCCTAGGGTAATCTGTTCACCGGTTTCCGTATTCTTAGCCCCTAACCGCATTTCACTATCCGGAGCCAATTCTGCAGTAAACCTTGCATACCCCGCAGCTTCCTCCCATTTCTCCACAGGAGCCGGCCAGTTGGCGGCCCTCCCCCGTTCACCTAACCAATCATTTTGACTATCGACAACACAGATGCTGTCTACCGGCAAAATCAGCTCCATGCCAGCAGCAGCCCCCCCCGGCTTGAGTAAGAATCGATCCCAGATTGGCATTGTAATGGTGTGTCTAGTAGGGTTCTGATGCATAACTGCTACTTCAATGACATGGGAATCTTGCTTTAGGCTCAAGATGAATTCAGTAGCGAGGCCTGTATCAAAATCCTCACCCCACAGCTTCACGCTCACTTCGTCTCCTTGGTCACGCAGGATCTCATATTCCAGGTCGTAAGGTTGATCATCCCGGGGGTTCCAGGGCAATGAACAGTAAATGCCTCCCAGTTCAAAAAAGGAAATCCCGTCATCATCCATGGGAAGTGCTGTTCTTGTGCTATAGAGTAGATCATTGCCGGTTTCCTTCAAGACAAGACTGTGTATTATGCGTCCTCGTCGAGGTATGGAGGTAATCTCCAGCATGTTGTTTTCCAGGGTGAGAATATCTGGATATCCCCCGGACCCGGTGAACTCAGCTACAGGCTGGACATGAATATCACTGCTAATGCGGATCTCAGCACAGTGACCTACTGCTACGAATATCAGTAGCAATATGGCCAATAATGCACCTATAAGCAAAGACCTTCTCATAGTTTAATCGCTCCTTCCAGAAAGCCTTTAATGAAATAACCTGATAACGGTATGAAGATCATCAACAAAGGTAGAAAGGTGACCACCGTACCGGCCAGCAGCTGACCCCATTCGATATACTGCTCTGTAGTGTACATCGCCAGTCCTAGTGGAACAGTCTTATGTGCATCACTTTGGATCAGAATTGAGGCAAAAAGGTACTCCCCCCAGGAGGTTACCAGCGAGTAGATAAAGACTGTCGCCACACCGGGAGCAGCTAACGGAAATACAATTGTCCCGAAAGCCCGGAACTTACTGCATCCATCTACTTTGGCAGCCTCTTCGAGCTCTTGAGGCACCGCATCGAAAAACGAACGAAGAAGCCAAGTGCTAAATGGGACAGCAAGTGCAGAATGGATCAGTATGAGACCTTCTCTTTTGTTTACCAACCGCAAGGTAGACATAAGACTCTCCACTGGAATGATCATCAATGTGACTGGGAAGACATAGATGAACAGGAGAAACTTGGCGAATATTTCTTTCCCCGGCATATCATATCTACTCAAGGAATAGGCACTTATTGTTGCAATGAAGGTGGACAATAATGCGGTTGGAATACCAACGATTATGCTGTTGAGCAGGTACCTATAAAAAAACTTCACTCCATACTCACTTGTAAACAGGGGGATGTAGTTCGCGAGCACGAAGTTTTTCGGGATTAGTCGGACCTGCCCTTTGATGATCGTAGTATTCGACTGAAAAGAAGCGCTTAGTACCCATATAAACGGATACAAAAACATCAAGAGCACAGCTACCACCAAGGCCATTAGCATAACCTTTTTGGTAAATTTAGTCATTGCCCTTCCTCCTGCCTAGTCCATACCAATGTGAAGTATAGGCCTCCTGTTATGAACATGACCACCAAAACTATTACGGACAGGGCAGCAGCCTGACCCATATTGAAAGTCCTGTAAGCAGTGCGGAAAAGCAGCACCGGAATAGTTATTGTAGCATTAGCGGGGCCTCCACCTGTAGTCATTTGGATAAGATCAAAGACATTGAAATTCCAAACGATAATGAGAAAACCCATGAAGCCGATCATTGGATTGATGAGGGGCATTATCAGATACTTGAGCTGCTGCCAGGCTGTAGCACCATCAACCATCATTGCTTCATATAGGCTCTTAGAGATACTCTGTAGTGAAGCTAGTATTAGCAAGGTACCAAAGGGTATGTACTTGAGGCTGTTGATGCAAATGAGAGTAATTAGCGCCAGCTTCGGATTGCCGAGGAAATTCACCCTTGAACTGAACAGACCGATATTCAACATTTGCCGGTTGAATACACCCATTGTCGGTTCAAGTATCCATCTCCACATTATCGCGATGACGACTGCAGGAGTTACCCAGGGGATAAGCAGTAGACTTCTTGCCACAGAGACTCCTCGAAACTGTTGGTTGAGCATTAGTGCTAATCCGATCGGTATGATCAACTGTATGATCGCACTTACCAGTGTCCAAGTGATCGAATTGACTATGGCTGGTTTGAAGGCTGGATTTCTCTGAAGGTCGACGAAATTACGCAAGCCACTGAATTTCAGATCTCCGAACCCAAACCTGGTCGTATAGAGAGATAGACGTGACATACTGATAATAGGGTAAACATAGAATACTCCGATCAGAGCGACCAATGGAATAAGTAATAGATAGCCAGCCAGATTCTCTTTTCTCATAGCGTCTAGGGAGGGAATATGCTCCCTCCCTATTGCCCCCCTTAGCTACGTTAATTGCGGCTGATCCCGGACCTACTCTGCATATCTTTTGATCTCTGCTTCTCCCCATTTGGCCGCCTCTTCTGGCGAGAGCCCTTCCAGAACAACTTTCTGGATTACCTCAGCGAGTAAATTGGCTCCACTTACAGCTCCAATACTTAGATTAGACGCATGACCATGTTCAAACCCGTATAGGTTACTCCTGGGAACGGCTTCAACCAAGGTCTGGTTGATCTCTTCATATGCGGAGATGATCGGATCTTCCCAATATTCAGGTGCTTCAACTGCAGCTTCTGTGACCGGTAGGAATGAACCTGGTTCTTGTACCGCAGTGTACATAGCTGCAATGTCCGGCCTCATCATGAAGCGGATAAAGTCTTTGACCGCCTCTAAAGTACCCCTTTCTTCAGCGACTTTGAAGATGTGGATGGCATTGGGATGTGAGAATGCCGTTTCCCTTCCCCCTGTCTCGGGTAATGGGATAAGTGTTGCTGCTAGATCTAAGTCTTCGGCTTCAAAGAGTCTACGCTGAATGCCACCAAAGTACGGAAACATAGCTATATTTCCAGCAACGAAATTAAGCTCCACTTCACCCCATGCCCAACCCGATGCAGCTGGAGGGGCAAATTCATACAGCTTTTTGTACATGGTAAGGGCCTTGACGGTTTCCTCACTATCAAAGGTTACATTTCCTTCAAAATCATAAACGTTGACACCATAACTGGACATTACCGACCAGGCCTGTTGCTGGGTGCATAGATTGTGCCCAGCCGTAAGCCCGATACCGAAGATATCCGGCTCTCCATCTCCAGTAGTGTCTACTGTCAACTTCTCTGCATACTCAAGTACCTCTTCCCAAGTGCTCGGAGGCGTCGATGTGCCCATATACTTCTCTAAATAGCTCGGTCTATACAGGAAAACATGAGGCATTGTCCAAATCGGCACTCCCCAATACTCACCTTCATAGTAGTAGGGAGCTAAGAGACTATGGAAATAACCATATTGCTCGTCAATCTCCTTGACCAGATCAGTTACCGGTATTATTCCCCCGGCCTGATTGGCTACAATGTTCAACTCAGGGATATCCCACTGAAAGTCCGGGATTGTCTTCGATCTAATGCCCGAAATAGTGCGAGCATAAGCATCATCCCACGAGACGACTTCTTGATAGACGCGAATATTCGGGTTTTCTGCCTCAAATAGGTTGATCACCTCTTGAATCGCCTTGACTCTATGAGCCGGAGCCTCGTGATGCCAGAAAGTGATCTCGGTGACGTCCTCAGCTGTGGCCATACCGACTAGCATAAGAAACATGAACAATACTAACCCTAGTGACACCTTAGCTTTGCCTATTCTCATTTTTCCGCACTCCTTTTTGTTTTGCTGGCCATAGCGGATGAGTTATCATAGCTTTCTTGTGTTATTGCGATCGGCCAGCTTATTTTGTCTTGATCTATCTTCGTTGATCACTGTGTCTATTCCTCCTTCTTCCGACACTTCATCTGCAGCAGGTCTATCAGGGACACACGCGGAGCACCAGGTGTTACTAATGTTCGATTTCCTTCGGATTATGTCGGAAAATATGCGTTTTCCTATAGAGGTAGTTCCCCTTCCAAGCGAGAATCGTTTAACGTAAGCTGACATCATGGTTGAGGGGGGTACTCCCCGTGATTTCTTATGCGAGCTGGGTGCTTAGCTGCGGTGGCACCTATGTGATTACCTGGGTATCTCTGCGTCTTCTGAACATAGTCATCATGCGGAAGCGCTTGCTACTGTTTTCGCTAATCCATGGAGTGCTAGTGACTCTGTTGCAAAGCCGACTCGCACTCCCCCACAACTTTACTTTCTACGAATCCTTGACCTATGTGGCGCTAGCACTTGTTTTGCTGCGGCTACCGATGGTTACCGTTCTCATGTCCAGAGCCATTGGCCTGTCCCTGATCATTCTAACCAGGTGGTTGTCCCTGACTAGATCACCGGAATACAGCTTCATGAACTCTACAAACCCTGAACAACAGACATTTGCTGGGGACTATATGCTAGTAGGATGGATAGCCAGTGTACTGGCACTTGTACTGTTGGGTCTGATTATTTTCCGTAGGCTGCCGTCTAGACACCCGAGCCAAGAAGACTACCCAGACACTACCCTGGATGTAGAGGCAATCATCCTGGGAACCGGCTTTCTTTTAATGGCTTCATACTTCGGCTATAGATTGCTGACTTTACCAATACAGCAGAGCGGATTCCTCTATCTATGCATAAGCCTTGTTGCATTGCCAATAGTAGCAATCATGTACTCCCGCCGGCTCCAGACTATTAGCAGAGATAGGATGCTCCTGGAATTGCAACAAGAGCAACTTGCCGTCCAGGAAAATGCCATTGAAGCCATGCGAGAGCAAAGACATGAGATTATCAATGAGCTCGCCTTGGTCTCAAGTTATATCCAGATGGGCATGGATGATAAAGCACTGGAGTCCGTGGATTTCATCGCCGCCTTATTGGCTGACCGATATAATTACGTAGCACTACCCAAAGATGCTTGGATAGCAACCATTAGGGCCAAGCAGCAACGCGCATCTCGCTTAGGCATTCAGCTAGTAACCTTCATCGAGGCCGAGGCTCCCACTAATCTCAATGAGCAGCGACTGCTTCCCAAGGTCGTTGCTAATCTGCTCGATAACGCCTTTGAGGCAGTCCGTCATACGGTAAAGCCCCAAGTGATACTACTTTGGAAACAAGTCGGTCATCACCGACTGCTCTCCGTGAGAAACAAGGGTCCCGTAATTCTCCCGGATGAACTGGACAGGCTCTTCGATTATGGCTATTCATCCAAGCCTGGTCAGAACAAGGGTTGGGGGCTAGCAATCTGCAAACGCATTGCCGCAGAGCTTGGTGGTGAGCTACACGTTGTTAGCAATGTGAAAATGACCGAATTTGCCCTCCTCCTCCCCAGCAAATGCCAGGACCACCAGGCTGAGGCGGCAGCTTCCCAAGAACAAGCCTAGATTTTGCCCTTGACTCTCACCTTACGTGATACTCTATACTAGACAAGATGATCAGGCATCTACAGGGGGAGATTGAAATGACTAATAAGAAGGAATTCGAGGGTTTTGATTTCGGCCATAATCCATATGAACAGGAAGCTAGAGAACGTTGGGGAGATGCAGCTGTGGATAGTGCCAATGCGAAGCTGGCCAATATGTCCAGGGACCGGAAAAAAGGGTTCTCTGGGGAGATGGAGGCCGTATACCGCGAGCTCGCTAGCCTCCGCCATGATGCACCAGGGTCAGCTGCAGCGCAAACAGCCATCAAGGCCTGGTATGATTTACTGAATGCCAATTTTGGCGACTACTCCCTGGATACCTTCAAGGCCCTTGGCCAGATGTATGTCGATGATGAACGGTACACCAAAAACATCGACAAATTCGGTGAAGGTCTGGCCTTGTTCATGCGTGACGCCATGGCTATCTTTGCCGATAGAGGCAACAAGTGAGATATCACGACTCTCCCTATTTAAACAGCAAATTGTTGCAGCGCTTACAACGATCGCTTTCTATAGAATTCCTCATCCGGCAAACGTTGCAGTACATAAGGCTGTCACCCCGGTCTTGAATCCCACGGCAGAACCCATAGTTAGGCAAAGACTACCAGCTAATAGAAGAACGTATCCCCGGCGTCTCCGGCGAATTGATCTCAACGGCCTGCATCCCCCTGCCAACTGCTATCGTTTAACCCAGTTTCCACCCACTTTATCATAGGTTCCTGTGCCGCCGGTTTCAAAGTCATAGTATGCATCCCTAAAGTTGTCATCATAATCAAGTAAATTACTACCAAGTGTTACGTTGGAACCGATAGTGATAGTGGTTATATTTACTCCCCGTTCAAACACATAATCCCCTAGAGATACATTATCGGGTATTTCCACACTAGTAAGGGTGGGATAACCAAGACCTGGTTCAGGATTGTTCCCGAAGGCACCGTTTCCAATAGTACATACGCTGCCCGGGATTTTTACCTCAACCAGGTAATTAAAGCTAAACGCCGAACCGCCGATATCTCTTACGCTATCTGGGATGGTGATGTTCTCCAGTTGATTATTCAAAAATGCACTGTTGCCAATATGCGTTACGCTATTTGGTATGGTTACGCTGGTAAGTTGGTTTAGCCAAAA
>JAAZLW010000057.1 GCA_012799135.1 Bacillota bacterium
AGGTAGTGGTTAAAAAGGCCAAACCCACTTGGTTGCCCACCGTACTTCTCTACTGTATCCATCTTCTGTATCCTCTGGAAAAAAGGGCCCTTCAGGCAGGCGTTTTGATCTCTAATCTCGAAGTAGTTAGTCTGAAGCGTGGGGAGGTTGAGTGATGACAACACGTGTGGGCATTCCGAGGGCCTTGGCATACTACTCATTCTATCCGCAATGGAGAACATACCTAGAGGAGCTCGGAATGGAAGTGGTACTAAGTCCTCCTACTACCAAGGAGATTCTAGATCAGGGTATTAGAGATACGGTAACCGATGCTTGTATTCCGATAAAGGTGTTTCATGGACATGTTGCCGCCTTAATCGGTCAGGTAGACTACATTCTAATACCACGTTTGGTCAGTATCGACGGTGATGCTACTCTTTGCCCGAAGTTCCTCGGGCTATCTGATATGGTCAAGACCTCTGTGACGGATATTCCCCCTCTTTTGACTCCTCGGCTGGACATTCGGGACGGCCGGTTTGCTCCTTTTAAAGCTTGGTTGCAGGTGGCCAAAATCCTGGGAGCAAGCCGTCGCAAGGCCGTGCTGGCTTACCGCAGAGCAATACAAGTGGGGCAATACTATGAGGCTCTGCTAGCTAGTAGGATGCTACCTGGTGAAGCTATAGCTTCGATAGACAAATGGTGGGCATCCTTGGGCAAGGGGTGGTTAGGCCTTTCTGAAGATAGGAGTAGTGTTGCGTCAGCCCAGTCCTCAACCGAGATTCTAGAAGATTCCGGTAAACAAATTCGATTGGCGGTCGTCGGTTACCCGTACATGATCTATGATGAATACGTTAACTGCGGGCTACTCGCCAATCTCAAGCGTCTGGGAGCCAGTATCTTGACTCCCGATATGGTTCCTATCAAGTCCAGAAAGGCCCAAGCTCAAAAACAACCCAAGTACCTATTCTGGTACTATAGTAATCAAGTGATGCGGGCCACTTACTATTTCTTTCAAGAGAAAATGATTGATGGTCTAATTCATGTCACAGCTTTCGGATGTGGACCGGATGCCATGGTGAGCAAACTGCTGGAGCTTGACTGTCGCAAACAGGGCCGGCTACCGTACCTTTCCTTGTGTCTGGACGAACATACAGGCGTAGCCGGGGTGATGACTCGCTTAGAAGCCTTTATTGATATGCTGGTGCGTAGGAAGGGTGATTCGCTATGAAGATAACCTTCCCTCACATGGGGACCTCTTGGATCGGTTTCAAAAGCTTACTTGAGGGGATGGGCCATGAGGTAGTGCTTCCTCCCCCCCCAACTAAACAGACATTAGATCTGGGGACAAAGTATGCCCCAGAGTTTGCTTGCCTTCCATTTAAGGTGCTCTTGGGTACATATCTTGAGGCGATTGAGATGGGGGCTGATACCATAGTCTCTTCCGGTGGAGTCGGCCCTTGTCGCGCCGGATATTACACACAGGTACAGAAGCGAATCCTCCAGGAGCAGCTAGGCTATGATGTAAGAGTCATTACCTTTGAGCCTCTGAGACGCAATTGGGTGGGTACCTATCGGATCCTACGTGACCTGGTTCAAGTCAGCCTCCGGGAGTTCCTCAGCCTAACGTGGCTTACCTGGCAGAAATTGCTGGCTCTAGACGCGATAGAACGAGAGAGCCACCGGGTGCGGCCTTTGGAGCGCGATACCGGCGCCACCAGCCGCCTCGTAGCTCAAGCATTTACCGATATAGACAAAGCGAACACGGTTAGAGAAGTCAAAGACGTGACTAAAGATAATCTGGAGAAGATGAAAAACATACCCCAGGACATAGAGCGCCAACCCCTCAAGGTTGGTGTGATCGGGGAGATCTATGTGGTGCTGGAACCCTTTGTCAACCTCGATGTTGTCGAGACATTAGGCCACATGGGTGTCTATGTAGACAGGTCCATATTTCTAACTGATTGGACAATAGAGAATACCATTTTGGATGCTTTCCGAGTAGAAGGTGAGATGAACATTAAGGAAGCCGCTCGCCCGTATCTACCGGAACTAATCGGTGGCCATGGCCAAAATAGCATCGGTGAAACCGTCTTGTATGCCAAACGGGGTTTTGATGGTGTAATCCAGCTGGCTCCCTTCACTTGCATACCGGAGATTGTCGCCAAGAGCATCGTTCCCAAGGTCAGTGAGGATCATAATATGCCGGTTCTGACCTTGATGCTGGATGAGCAGACAGGAAAGGCCGGTATCAGTACCCGCCTGGAGGCTTTTGTGGATCTCTTGGCTATGAGACGGGCACGACTGAGAGGTGAAACTGCGTGAGGGCATATCTAGGAGTCGACGTAGGTTCTGTTAGCACAAATTTCGTGCTGATAGACGATCAAGGCAAACTATTGGATAGTCTTTATATTCGCACCATGGGCCAACCCATTCAGGCCATCCAGGCAGGTTTGAAAGCCATGGAAAAGCAGATACCCTCCTCCCTTACCGTGGTGGGGGCTGGAGCAACCGGATCAGCTCGGCAGCTGACCGGAGGTATTATCGGGGCTGATATTGTCAAGAATGAGATTACGGCCCACGCGGTAGCTGCTATGCATTGTGTGCCGGACGTACAGACCGTGTTGGAGCTCGGTGGCCAAGACTCCAAACTGATAGTCATTCGGGATGGCGTCGTGGTTGATTTCGCGATGAATACCGTATGCGCTGCCGGTACGGGTTCTTTCCTTGATCATCAAGCAGCGCGATTGGGCATTCCTATTGAGGAGTTTGGCGGTCTAGCATTGCAGAGCAAACAACCTGTGCGCATAGCCGGTCGTTGTTCCGTTTTCGCCGAGTCTGATATGGTGCACAAACAGCAGATGGGCCACAAGACACCAGATATTATCGCCGGTCTATGTGATGCCTTAGTGCGTAACTACCTAAACAATGTGGGCAAAGGTAAATCGATAATGGCACCGGTGGTATTTCAAGGCGGAGTTGCGGCCAACCAGGGGATCAGACATGCTTTTGAGAAGGAACTAGGCGTTCCCGTGATCATTCCAGAATACTTTGGCGTGATGGGGGCACTGGGAATAGCAATTCTGGCCAAAGAACACGTATCTTCAGGTAAGAGGACCTGCTTCCGAGGGTTTGGCGCTAGCGAATTGCAGTTCATGACCAGGAGTTTCGAGTGCAATGGCTGTCCTAACCAGTGTGAAATTGTGGAGATTAGGCAAGACAAGCTGATCTTGGCACGATGGGGCGATCGATGTCATAAGTGGCAAGATACGATACACAGCGGTGCTGTGAGCTAGACACTATCCAGGGGTACTATGAATTATCTAGGGGTCTGGTAGGGAGCACTCCCGTCCGGCCCCTTTGCATAATCAAGAATATAAAAACCGTAGGCATTGATGACATACGTATCCCCCACCCGTGTTACTCGCTCCTGGTTGCGCCCATAGTTCAGGTGAGTATGGCCGTGAAAGAAATACTTGGGCTTATGTTTCTCGATAATCCTATTAAAAGTAGCAAACCCGGCGTGAGTGACATTTTCCATGTCATGAATGCCCTTAGGTGGGGTGTGGGTAATGACTATATCGATCCCCTTGTGACGCCAGAGTTTGAATCTCATCAATTGATACGCCCAGTGCATCTCCCGTTCAGTATACTGTACAGCCTCTCTAGTGTACACATGACTACCCTCCAGCCCCATGATCCGGATGCCTTTATAGGAGATAATCCGGCCATGAATATCCTCCCCTCCATCGGGCGGCTCGCGATCAAAAGATGTATCATGGTTTCCCCTGACATAATACAGTGGAGCATTAAAAGTCGACATCAAGTACGATAAATACCATTGCTTCAGATCACCACAGGCCAGAATCAGATCAATGCGAGGGAACCGCTCTGGCCGATAGTGATCATAAAGCAAAGGATCAATATGATCGGCTACTACTAGCAGCTTCAAGGGAAACTCTCCTCCCCATGTCTCCAAACCGCTCAAGAAATACACAGCAAGTACACCGATGAATGCCTTAGAGGCCTGCCACCTCACATTTTCCCACATTCGCTACTAGTATATCACAGAGAATCAAGGTAGCTCTACCTTAGCCACAAAAGACCCCGCATGCAATACGCCCTGAATCTCTTGACCTTCCCTGACCTTAGTGTTATAATATAGTCGTAAAGGTCAACAAAGGTCAAACACTAGGAGGTTATCCGATGGCTAATCTTATACCGTTTGGTCGTCGTATGTTGAGCAGACAATGGAGTCCGTGGGATGAGTTCGCCGAACTGGCCAATACGCTCTGGGATAAGAGTATGATGCCTCGTGGCATGGCCTACCCGGCCATTGATGTGGAAGATACTGCGGAAGCCTATATTGTCAAGGCAGATGTACCAGGGTATTCTAAGAGTGATCTCGAGGTTGAGCTAGATGGCAATGCAGTCACCATTAAGGGCAATACTCTGGCCGAGAAAAAGACAGATTCCCCAGATCTGATTTACCAGGAACGCCAGGTGGGAGAGTTCCGTCGGACATTTACCCTGCCAGCAAAGATCGATGTAGAAAAGGCAACCGCCACCTTCGATCATGGAGTCCTGGAAATCCGCTTGCCTAAGGCAGGTGGCAGAGGTCGGCGCTTGATGATTGACTAGGTGAGATGATTCGACTAATGTCTGGTCTGCCTGTACCGGCAGCCAAGGGCCAAGGGCTATGCTGCTCCCGCCGAGCACAGCCCTTGGCTTTCTCTTTGATGTATTAATGTGGGAGAGCTCTCCAACCAATATCAGTTCGGTAGTGCATGCCCTGAAAAGCCAGTTTGCCCATGGCTACGTAGGCCCGCTCTCGAGCCTGGCTTATGTCATCTCCTAAGGCAGATATACCCAGTACACGACCTCCGGCCGTGACTACCTCCTTGTTGCGAGAGGCTGTCCCGGCGTGATAAACATGTACGTCACGCAGCTTCCCCACCGATTCCAAGCCACTGATGGGAAAACCCGAACTATAGGCTCCCGGATAACCCCCAGAGGCAGCTATGACACATACACACGCCCGTGGATCCCATTCCAGCGAGGGAAAAGAAGCAAGCCGACCCTGACTGGTAGCAAGCAGCAGTGCTGCTAGGTCAGTTTTCAGTCTGGGTAAGACTACCTGGGTTTCAGGATCACCAAAGCGACAATTGAATTCAATCACCTTGGGACCGGTATCTGTTAACATTAACCCAGCATACAGGACTCCAGTGTAGCAAATTCCCTCTTGCTCCAATGCTCGGAGAGTCGGGATCAAGATAGTATCGCAGACCTCTTGTTCTAGGGCCTGATCGACCACGGGGACTGGGCTATAGGCCCCCATACCCCCGGTATTGGGGCCCTGATCCCCTTCACCTACTGCTTTGTGGTCTTGGCTAGGTGCTAGGGGGATACAAGTTGTCCCATCACAGAGCGCCAGGATGGAGGCTTCTTGTCCCTGCAAAAACTCTTCCACAACGATGCGCCGCCCGGCATCTCCTACCTGCTCGCCAGAGAGGGTAGTCTTGGCCGCTTTTAGGGCAGTCTCGATGTTCCTTGCTACGATTACCCCCTTACCGGCGGCTAGCCCATCAGCCTTGATCACAATGGGTGCTCCCATATTCTTTATATAGACTTCGGCACTCTCATAGTCGCTGAATACCCCGTAGTTCGCCGTAGGTATGTCGTACCTTCTCATCAGTTCTTTGGCAAAGATCTTGCTGCTTTCGATCTGAGCGGCTTTTTGGGTAGGACCGAAAATGGTAAGACCGCGTGAATGGAAAACGTCGACAATGCCATCAGCTAGGTGATTCTCCGGTCCCACGACAGTCAGGTCAATACCTTTGGCTACCGCAAACTCTGCTAACAGATCAGCATGCGCATGAGCCAGATTTGGTATGCTGGCTACCTGAGCTATACCGGCATTGCCTGGAAAACACCATATAGCATCAACCAACCGGCTCTCCGATAGCTTCTGCACCAGGGCGTGCTCCCTACCACCACTGCCGACAACTAGTACTCGCATATTACCCTTCGCCCCCGTATCTGCCACTGCTTGCTCAAGACTAGTGAGATTGCTTCCGGCAAAGCTTCGTGCTCCTTGACTAGAATCCGTTCTGACAGTATTTCTTCGGTATCACCATCATAAACCGGTACAGCTTTTTGTACGATTATGGGGCCGGAATCCAGCCCTTCATCGACGAAATGCACAGTACAACCGGCGACCTTCACTCCATATTCTAATGCCTGGCGCTGAGACCGTAACCCAGGAAAAGCCGGCAGGAGTGAGGGGTGGATATTAATGATCCCCTGAGGAAAAGCACGGACCAGATTAGCCGAGAGCAAACGCATGAAACCCGCTAGGATCACCAAGTCCACCTGAGCTTTCTGGAGAAGCTCGGTCATTCTTTCGAAATACTGTGTTCGGCGTTCTTCACCTTCCCAGAGAAGCACCTGTGCGGGAATTCCGGCTTTCTGTGCTCTGGATAGGCCCAAAGCTCCAGCTCGATCACTGATTACTAAGACTATCTCTGCATCTAGCTTACCTGCATCGATCGCATCGATCAGGGCTTGGAGGTTGGACCCCCGGCCTGAAATCAAGACTGCCAACCGTCCCACTTTGCTTCCTCCTTAGCAAAAGACCACTTTCCCCTGACCAGGAACCAGTTTACCTATAATATGGGTTTTGATCCCAGACTCGTTCAGAAGCTCGATTGCATCGTCGACCAGCCCGGGTCTTACCATCACCACCATACCGATCCCCATATTGAAGGTATTGTACATTTCCGCTTCATCGACATTGCCGACTTTCTGAAGGATCCGGAATATGGGATGTACTGGCCAGCTGCCTTTCTGAATCATTGCATCGAGATTGGCCGGCATTGATCGGGGCACATTCTCCGGTAGGCCTCCCCCGCTGATATTGGCTACACCTGCAACATCAAGACTATCGATTAGCTTGAGAATTGGCTTTACATATACGAGAGTGGGTTCTAAAAGCTCTTCACCCAGGCTACGACCTAATTCATCTAGGTGATCAGTAACCTTGTAATCATGGTCATGGAAGAAGATCTTACGTACCAAAGAAAAACCACTGCTCTGCAAACCGCTGGAGGCGAGACCAACTAGGACATCCCCCGCTTGTGCCTGCTGTCCGGTCACGCAACGAGACTTTTCCACTACTCCCACAGCGAATCCAGCCAGATCATACTCATCTTCCGGATAGAAACCCGGCATCTCCGCGGTTTCGCCCCCGACAAGGGCACATCCGGCTTGCCGACAACCTTTGGCTATACCTGCCACGATCTGCTCGACCTTCTCAGGATGGGTTTTGCCTACGGCCAGGTAGTCCAAGAAGAACAGTGGCTCTGCACCCTGACAAATTATGTCGTTGACACAATACGCCACGACATCGATCCCGATGGTATCGTGCCTATCCATCATAAAAGCAACCTTGAGTTTAGTGCCTACACCATCTGTACCGGCGACGAGAATCGGATCGCTATATTTTGCGGTATCCAAAGCGAAAAACGAGCCGAAACTCCCAATATCGCCGATTACCTCGGGCCGAAAGGTCGATTCAGTGTGTTTACGGATCCTGCGTACCACCTCATAGCCGGCATGAATATCAACACCTGATGCCTTATACGTGCTCTTTTCCAATGCTATTCCCTCCGTTGATCGGACAGCCTGTCAATAGAAGCCCCGGGCGCACCAATCGGATAGTCCCCGGTGAAGCATGCTAGACACAGCTGCTCCTTTGGTATGCCAATAGCTCTGACCAATCCCTCCACTGAGACATAGTGCAAAGAGTCAGCTCCGATAAGGGTTTTCAGTTCCTCAACAGTACGGCCCCGGGCCACCAGTTCAGTATGAGATGAAGGTTCAATTCCGTAAAGACAAGGGAATCGGTAAGGAGGTGAGGCCACATACATATGCACCTCACGCGCCCCTGCTTCTTTGAGCAAAGCGATAAGTTTCCCAGAGGTTGTCCCTCGCACAATGGAATCATCGATCATAGCAACGCTTTTCCCTTTTAAGACTTCTATCACAGGGTTGAGCTTGATGCGGACAGCCAACTTGCGGCCGGCCGGTGTAGGCTGTAGAAAAGTTCGGCCGACATAACGATTCTTGATCACACCAATTTCAAAAGGAAGTTTGGCGGCTTCGGCAAAGCCTAGAGCTGGTGACATTCCCGAATCAGGGGCACCGATCACCACATCGGCGGTGACCAAGGCCTCCTGGGCCAACTCCCGGCCAATAGCTTTGCGGACCAGATAGGCATTTCTCCCACCTATGGAGCTATCTGGGCGGGCAAAGTAAACATGCTCAAAGGCACATAGGGCTTGCTTTTTTCCTGGATCGAGGCTATGGGTATGGTAACCCGCATGATCCAAGATGAGGAGCTCGCCTGGCTGCACCTCCCTGAGCAATTCACCACCCAAGTTAGCAATAGCACAAGACTCGGAGGCTACAACATATCCTTCCTCTAGCCTGCCAAGACATAAAGGGCGGTTACCCCAGGGATCTCTGGCAGCCAGCAGCATTCCTTCACCTAGAACAACCAAGGCATAGGCTCCTCGCACGCGGCTCAGAATCTTTGCGACTGCTGATGGCAGGTCAGCCTCGCCGCTTTGAGCGATTAGGTTCAAGATTACCTCTGAATCAGTATCGGTCTGTAACACAGTTCCCCTGTCCAGAAGTTCTTGCCTGAGCTCTTTCCCATTCACAATACTTCCGTTTTGCGCAATGGCCAAACTGCCGTAGGATGAGCGTACCAAAAGAGGCTGAGTATTGATTACGTGCTTTTCGGCCTGAGTAGCCAACCGCACATGCCCGATCCCGGCAAAGCCCGGTAGTTCAGCCAGGCTATCCAGGTCAAATACTTCAGGAACCAGACCAGCGCCTTTGCTTAACCATAGTTGCTTGCCATCAAAGGTAACCATGCCAGCACTTTCCTGGCCGCGGTGTTGTAGGGCATATAGCCCCAGATAACAGAGAGGAGCCACCTTGACACTGGCCTCTTTTCCCCAGATTCCCACAACTCCGCAAGCTTCCCGAGGCTTATCTATCGTCCCATTGGTCGCCATCATAGCTCCATTTGGCATGCAATAGCCCCCCGCCAAGTCTTCTCTAGTTCCTCCACCGATAGGTTAATGAAGATCTGTCCAGCGGAATCTGCGTTTTTCACGCGGCCGGCTATTTGCAGAGTCTGTGCCTGCACTTGACCGATTACTGCCAAAGGCACCTCAAGCGTCTCTGCCAATTCCTGTAACCGGCCTAGGTGTTCAGGTAAGAGAGACATGACGATCCGACCGTGGCTTTCACCATAGAGCAGCTTTGCAGCCGCAAGGTCTTCCTGCTCTAGGGTGATTGCTGCTCCTAGCTGCCCGAGAACGCAGCACTCCGCCAAGGCTACAGCTAGACCACCTTCACTACAATCGTGAGCAGAGCTGATTAACCCTGCTTCGATGGCCTTAAGGCAGAGGCTTTGTATCCGTTTCTCCAGGTCCAGATCTAGCTGAGGTGGATAGCCTGCGACTAAGTCATGCTCTAGTTTAAGATATTCGCTACCCCCTAGCTCTCCTCGATTCTCTCCCAGGAGCACTATCACATCTCCTGACTGCTTAAAGCTCTGGGTACAGAGATTAGCCCTGTTTTGGATCAAGCCTACCATACCAATAATCGGAGTAGGGTAGATGGCTGTACCGTTGCTTTCATTGTAGAAGGACACGTTGCCACCGATCACCGGTGTATCTAGAATGCGACAAGCTTCTGCAATACCATCAATGGCTGCAACAAACTGCCAATAGATCTCTGGCTTCTCTGGGTTACCGAAGTTGAGTCCATCTGTTACAGCTAATGGTTTGGCACCACTGCAAACCAAATTCCGGGCTGCCTCCGCCACCGCTGCTGCTGCACCTGAACGGGGATCGAGATAGCAAAAGCGAGCATTGCAGTCCACAGTCAATCCTATGGCCTTATTGCTGTCCTTGATGGCAATGATTCCTGCCCCAGCAGCCCCCGGAGGTACCAGAGTATTGCCACCGGCAAAGTAATTATATTGCTGGAAAATCCATTGCTTGCTGGCGATGTTCGGGGAAGCTAAGAGCCGCAGCAGCACCTGGTTATGATCCTGAGGCTCTGGTAGATTGTCGAGATCGACACTTGCTGTCTTTTCCAGATAGCTAGGACGTCGAGATTCCGGTTGGTAGATCGGGGCACTAGCGAGAGCTTTGGCAGGTACCTCGGCCAAAACTTTGTTACTACTCTTGAGGCGCAAGAACCCGTCATCAGTTACCTTGCCGATGGTGGCTATGGGTACCTCCCACTTGCTAAAGATCCCCTTAAGGGCCGCCTCTTTACCTGCTTTGACGACAAGAAGCATACGCTCTTGAGTCTCAGATAGCATGATCTCATATGGGGTCATACCGGCTTCCCTCACGGGAATCAGATTCATATCCAGCTCAATTCCGTGCCCTCCTCGAGCCGCCATCTCGCAAGCAGAGCTAGTCAAACCGGCGGCACCCATATCCTGTATGCCTACTAAGTACCCTGACTTGATTGCCTCTAGGCAGGCCTCAATCAGCCGTTTGCCTGTCTCCGGGTAGCCTTTGGGTATAGCTGAGCGTCTCTCTGCAGACGCCTCTGTAAGCTCTCCTGAAGCAAAGGCAGCACCTTCAATCCCGTCTCTACCGGTGGGTGTACCGACAGCCATCACCGGATTGCCTACACCTGTGGCAATACCTTTAGCAATGGGATCTTTCTTGTCCAGAAGTCCAACCGCCATGGCATTGACCAGGCAGTTACCACTATAGGAATCATCAAAATAGATCTCTCCAGCGACCATGGGAACCCCTACGGTATTGCCATAGTCCGCCATACCGGCGACGGCTCCTTCTAGCAGTTGGCGCTGATGGGGATCTTCTAGTAGGCCAAATCGCAAGGAGTTCAAACCGGCTACAGGCCTCGCCCCCATGGTGAATATGTCCCGTAGGATGCCACCAACTCCAGTGGCAGCACCGGCATAAGGCTCAACTGCTGACGGATGATTGTGGCTTTCGATCTTAAGCACAACTGCTTGCCCATCATGAATATCCACTATACCCGCATTCTCACCGGGACCCTGCAAAACGTGACTGCCAGTGGTTGGCAGTCGCTTCAGTAATGCCCGGGAATACTTGTACCCACAGTGTTCTGACCACATTACAGAAAACAAAGCTAGCTCCAATTGATTGGGCGTACGACCAAGACTCTCCTTGATCATCTCATACTCATTGGCAGTAAGCCCCATTTCTTCCCAAATTCTAGCGTTTCCGGATGCCATCATTCTTGCCTCCTTGTCAAGTGGTACTGCTTCAACCAGGGGGTGGCGGTTGTTTACCCGCTTAGTGTACCCAATGAAAGTGAAAGGCGGGTAGGTTACACTCTGCTTTGTGAAACCTATCCGCCCAGGCTTTTATCCTTCTAGGGTGTAGCACAGCCCTAATGGCCAGTGCCTGCACCACTCGGTCCAGACCCGCTACAAGCGGCGGAACCCTAGATGCACTTTCATCTAAAGACAAATATTAAGTTTTCACACCGTACTCTACGTCAATTATAGCAGGGCCAAATCGCTAGTGCAACTGATCGATGCTCTCCAGGGGCACATTGTCAAGGTTCTTTCCATCCCGACTCCCGCAACCTCTGGTCCTTGTCAAGTACACCCTTAGCCTGCTCTTCACGGTAAGCCTTCAGTTGCTCTTGCCAAAGCGGATCAGTTAGTCCCAGTATCTCTACTGCTAATAGGGCCGCATTCTTGCCGGCATTAAGGCCGACAGAGGCCACCGGTATGCCAGGTGGCATCTGCACTATGGCATAGAGGGCATCCATGCCCCCTAGCTGGCCAGAGGCAATCGGCACCCCAATTACTGGCAACGTGGTATAGGCAGCTAATACCCCGGGCAGATGGGCGGCCATTCCAGCTGCAGCGATGATCACCTTCAGGCCCCGCTCCTTGGCGTTCTTAGCATAATCCGCCGCCACAGAAGGTGTCCGATGGGCAGATAAGATCCGTACCTCGAAGGGCACCTCCCACCTTTCCAATATCTCCAAACCAGACTTCATTACCGGTAGATCGCTATCACTGCCGACTACTACGCCAATAAGGGGGGTTGTCTTTGGTTCTCTTGGAATCTTCATCAGTTATTCTGTCGTTCCTTTCTCTAATATGGACTTCAACCCTGGTAATGCCAGCTCCATCGCCTCCCTGCCTAGCTGAATGAACTCCTCTGCCGCCCGAAAATCGGTCAGCCCCAAGCCTTCCAGCCTAGGAGTTATGGTCAGGTGGGCCTTGTCCAGCTGCTCTTTTACGTGGGCCCGTTGTAATATGCTAATGGCCTGCTGAATCGCCTCTGCGGGCCGTTCGGGCTGGCCCCGATCCAGAAAAGAACCATTAAGACTAACTGCCAGCACAATGTCAACATCCATTGCCAGGGCGGTAACGACAGGAACATTTTGTGTGAGCCCACCATCTACGAGTAAGCGGCCTTGGTATTCTACCGGTGCATAAATGCCCGGAACAGTGGCACTCACCCGCGCAGCCCAAGCCACATCTCCGGTGGTAAAGACTACTGTCTCACCACTAATCAAATCTGAGGTAACCACCGCGAGTGGTATCGTAAGCTCGGCAAAGCTCTTGCCTTTTGTATGGCGTCTCAGCCATTTCTCTATACCTACTGAGCGGAGCAAACCTGCCCTTAACGACACATCTTTTGCTAAGAACCACCAGTTACTCGTTCTGGCGATTTCCGCTAGATGATCAGGCGTATGTCCCGACGCTATAATCGCGCCAGCCATGGCACCTGCACTAGTACCAGCAATGGCGTGGACGGCAATCTCATTCTCCCACAAGACTTGTAGCACACCAACATGGGCTATCCCTCGCGCAGCTCCGCCGCCCAAAGCCAACCCTAGACGCAAGGGGCTACTTCGTCCTTGACTATGCAGGCCATCTTGCTTAGCTTCTTTGGTTTTCTCTATGCTGTCCATGCCATATCAAGCTCATCTCTACCGAATCCAGCATAATCCTGACACGCACTATTATACCATCAATTTGACGCAAGAGGGAAACAGCCACATCCCCTTGGAAATAAGTCAGAGGCCAGGAAAAGCAGTTCTCCTAGCCTCCCTTTGCCCATAGCCTTCTTACGCTAGTTTCTATGACGAGATGGCCATGCGCAGATCTGCCAGTGTCTTGCGCTCCAGGCGAGATACATGCATCTGGGAGATACCGAGCATCTCCCCCACCATGCTCTGAGATAGACCTTCTACATAGCGTAAATACAGGATCTGGCGTTCTCGGGGTGCGAGCTCAGCCAGCATGTCTTTAAGCAATAGACGGTTTTCTACCGCATCGTAATCACCATCACTGACTCCCAAGAAATCCTCCAGGATCATCTCATCACCGCTGGTCTCTTGTTGAAAGGAAGCAGATACACGATTAGGGCCCGCTTCTGAAGCCTCTATGAGCTTCTCTTCATCCACATTCAACCATTGACTAATATCCCTTAAGGTGGGAGTACGACCTAGCTTGGAGGAAAGGTAAGCTCTCGCCTCCTCCATTTGATAGTACAGCTTCTTGGCTTCTCGACCGATTTTCACACTCCACGTACTGTCTCTTAGATAACGCTTAATCTCTCCCACGATCGTGGGTGTTGCATATGTGACAAATTTGACGTTATGGCTACTATCAAACCGCTGAATGGCTTTCGTTAAGCCAATGCCCCCGACCTGGACTAGATCCTCCCGTAACTGCGGATCGTGCGTAAACTTGCCGGCTAGATATTCCACCAATTCCCAATGAGCCCGCACCAAGATCTCCAGTAGCTCCGCTGACTGATTCTGCTCGTATAGCAGCAGATACTCGGCCACCAACTGTTTATCACGCCTATACGAGAGATTCCCATGGGAAACCTTTTCCAATGCCAGCATTCTATCCCCTCCCCGGTACCTAGTCCCACTAATGGTCTGAGTCTATTGAACGCCTTTCCGCAACTTATTAGTAACAATACTTTGTTAGTAATAAGTCCGTTTAACTAATATATTCCTGCCTCAGGAGGAGATTCCTGCCTTCAAATGTTACAACTATATTAAATTATTATCATTCCTATTTAGGAACCGTTCTTGGCTGGGACTGTCTCATGAAAACAGCTGCCCCCAATAAACTCCCGCAAAATGGAGGTAGCCGGTATATCCCCCTCATCTAGGGGCAAGAAGTAACTAAGAAACTTCAGCAAGCGTTTAGCCTCCGTATAGCCAGGATCCCATCGGCCAATTGATTGTAGTAATGGCTCCGCGTGTCCCTTGAGTACAGCAAGCTCATAGGTAAGGGCCGAATTGAACATCACATCGGCTTCTTCTTGAAACGGAAAGATGTTTCTTCTCTCCCCCTGACGCACCGCGACCCAAAGCCGCAGGGTATCTTGAGCAGAATGGGAGCGGAACTGGTGATCTCTAACCATACGGCGCAAGAGGCGTACATCAGTTGTAGGAATTCTGTTGTGATCATCAATGTTGAGCTGTGTCAAGGCACTGATGTATATCTTGAACTTATTGCCACTGGGAATTGATTCGGTGAGTCGCTCATTAAGACCATGGATCCCCTCGATAATAATCGGCTCATCACGTGCAACACGCAACCGCCTACCTGTATACTCTCGTCTTCCTGTGATGAAATCAAAAGACGGTATTTCTACCTCCTGGCCCTGAATCAACTCCGAAAGATGAGCATTGAACAAGTCTAGATCAATGGCTTCTATGGATTCAAAATCATACTCACCCTGATCATTCAGGGGCGTCTTATCCCGATCCAGAAAGTAATCATCAAGGTGAATAGCTACCGGCCGCAGGCCATTAACCCGCAACTGAATAGATAATCGCTGGGCAAAGGTCGTTTTACCCGAGGAAGATGGCCCAGCTATGAGGATCACCCTCAATGTTTCATGTCTCTCTAGGATCATATCTGCCATCTGGGCGATCTTCTTTTCATGCAATGCCTCGGCAATGCGAATGAGGTCTCCACTACCCCCTTCAGCGATGATGTCATTGAGGGCCGAGACTGTCCCTACATTGAGAATATTGCCCCAATGCTCTGCCTCCCGATGTACACTAGCTAGTTTAGGTTGCTCATGGTAAGGGGGGATGAGCTTGGGGTTTTGCGGATCCGGAATTTGCAGGATGAAGCCAGGCAGGTAGAAGCGCAAACGGAATTGGGAAAGGTATCCGGCGCTAGGCACCATATAGCCATAGAAATAATCATGGAACCAACCACATCGATATACATTGATGGTATCAGCTTCTCTGTACTTGAGTAGGTTGACTTTGTCTAGCTGGTCATCTTTCAAGAAAAGCTCTCGGGCTGCTGCCTTTGGCATAACTAGTTTCGCAAAGGGCTCATCTCGAGCGATGATCTCCTTCATTCTCAGCTCGATCTTTCTTAGGTCCTTTTCCATCAAAGCTCTCTCGTAGTGAATTTCGCCGTAGAGCCCATTGCTAAGAGAGTGCTCAATGGTCACCCGACATCCAGGCAGGATCTCTCGAGCAGCCCTAATCAAGATAAAGGTAGCACTGCGTTGATAGATGCGGTACCCATCCTTGACTTCTAAGCCAAAAAAGGAGATGTGGGAATCTTGCTTGATTGGTTTGATAAGCTCCTGTAGGTCATTATCTACATATGCTGCCAGGATTTGCTGCCAAGTCTCAGGCCAACACTCCTTGGCTAACTGCTGGAGAGTGATTCCTGCCTTAACTTTGCGTTTGCCCACTCCCTCGATTTTCACTTGAACATAGGAGTTGCCTACTTCCATGCACAACACCCCCATAGAATGCTCCAGAACCTCATTTTCATCTTCGGCCATCCGGTGGCCCGAGCGATGATCTTTCTGTGACCCGCGTTCTCACCATATCCTTTACCTCAGCTGTGGCTGTGCCACTGGCTTCTGGCCCTGGGACCAGCGAATTCGCCTTTTACCCACTAGCAATTCTGCCCGCAAGCAAAAATCTCGAGACTTTGTAGGATCAATCCAATACTCTTTAGCTAGATACAAGAGAGTCTCAGATGGTTGGGTGAAATAAAGCACAACCGGCGTATCTCCCGTAAACTCCTGTAAGAGCTCCCGTAATCGGAGAAATGCTTCTTGCCCTAATCCATCTGCATGAATCACCATACGGTCCGCTTGCTTGGATGCAACTTCCTGGCTAGATCCTCCCCTACCTCTCTCCCTGGCCACCTTCTCTTGCCACTCATCGACGGTATATAACGCAGAGGCAATAACTTTGGCCTGAAATTCCCGATCCAGCTCCTTATCCTCTTCAGCAGCCATCAACTCATCTGTAGCCGAAAGATCAATTTCTTCTACAGAAGAATCGTTACGGCCCTCGATAATTAACACAAACTCCCCGGACAGAAGCTGGCGATACTGACCATATGTTCGGGGAAATACAATGATCTCTATCGGCCCGGCCTGATCCTCTATGGTTACAAAGGCCATTTCGTCACTGTGCCGGGTCAGTATACGCCGGACTTCGACTACCACTCCTGCCACAGCAACTCTTTCGTTTTGGGATCGCCTCTCCAGTTCCCGGCTGGTGGTGATTCCCCAACCCTTTAGTCGGTCAGCATACTGATCAAGCGGATGTCCCGACAGATAGACCCCAATCAGGTCTCTTTCGTACTGTAATCGCTTATGCTCATCATAATCTGCTATCTCTGGAGCTGTTTCCCAAGCGAAAGCCTGAGCATCAGCAGCGACCACATCAAAAAGACTAGTCTGCCCCCGGTGATGATCCCGGCTGTAGCTTGCTGCAACTTGTATAACTTGATCCAAGATGGCCTCCAACTTAGCCCTGGATTCACCGAGACTATCAAGGGCCCCAACCCGAATGAGACTCAGTAGTGCGTCTTTGCTGATACGGGTCCGAACACAAAGATCGAGTAGGGATTCATAGGATCCCGTTTCCCGATTGGCTACGATAGCCGCAGCCGCGCTTTCCCCCACATTCTTAATGGCGGAAAGCCCAAAGCTGATCGTTCCATTGGAATGGGGAACAAAGCTAATCTGGCTAGTGTTTATGTCCGGCAACCGTACATTAATGCCTAGGTCCCGGCATTCCTCCAGGTATTCACCCAGTTTTAGATTCTTCCCCTTACCCATCACACTAGTCAGCAAGGCTGCCATGAATTCGGTTGTATGGTGGTACTTCAAGTAGGCTGTTTGGTATGCAATCAGGGCATAGGCCGCGGCATGACTCTTGTTAAAACCATAACCGGCAAACCTCTCAATGTCGTCATAGATGTGGCAGGCCAGTTCTTCTGAGTAGCCCCGCAAGACGGCTCCTTGGATGAATTGCTGCCTTGCATCATCGATGATCTCCTGTTTTTTCTTGCCTATCGCTCGTCGCAAAAGATCCGCTTCTCCTAAAGAGAAGCCGGCAAAATGATGGGCTACAGCCATTACCTGCTCTTGATAAGCCATGATCCCATAGGTTTCGTTCAGCAATTCCTCTAGGTCCGGATGGGGCCAAGTCACCGCCTCCTGCCCATTTCTTCTGCGGATTACTGTCGGGATATACTGCATTGGACCGGGCCGATACATGGCATTGAGCAAAGTCAAATGCTCGAGGCTTTCCGGTTGGAAGTCCTGTAAGAGTCGCCGCATCCCCTCTGATTCGAACTGAAAGATACCGCCGGTGAGTCCGGCATGGAAGATATTCTTGTATGTTGCCTCATCATCTAGCGGAATAGCATCCATATCTAGGGTGATCCCGTGGAGTCTCTCGACCCAATCAACGGTTGCCTGGATCACGGAGAGGTTCCGTAGAGCCAGGAAATCAACCTTGAGGAATTTCATTTCTTCTAGAATTCCCATGGGATACTGAGTCACAAAGGGTGTCACGACTTTTCCACTGTCCGGCTGCCCTAGTGGCATATCTAGCTCCAAAGGCCGAGGAGCTATGACCACCCCTGCAGCATGGGTAGAGGCATGCCGGGGGAAACCTTCAAGGAATTGTGCCGTATCCAGAACCCTCTTGGATTCCTCATCTTCTTCATAGGCCTTCTTCAACTCCGAGGCTGTTGCCAAAGCGTTAGTCAGTGATTCGCCAAAGGGAATAGCCTTGGCGAGGGCATCAGCCTTGCGTAGCGGCATACCCAACACGCGGGCTACATCCCGCACTGCTGCTCTGGCCTTCAATGTTCCGAAAGTGATAATCTGGGCAGTTCGATCCGCGCCGTATTTTTGCACAACATATTCAATCACTTCATTGCGACGATGATAGCAAAAATCCATATCTACATCGGGTAGGGTCACTCTGGCGGGATTGAGGAAACGCTCAAACAGCAAGCCATAGCGCAAGGGATCGATATTGGTTATATGCAGGCAATAAGCCACCAGCGAACCAGCGGCACTACCGCGCCCAGGGCCAACAGGTATCCTTCGCTCTCTGGCGAAACGGACAAAGTCCCAGACGATGAGGAAATAGTCGGAGTAGCCCATCTCCCCAATGACCTCTAGTTCGTAGTCCAATCGCTGCTTGACTGTCTGGCTGATCTCCCCAAAGCGGCCCTTCGCTCCCTGATATGCTAGTGTTCTTAGATAATCATCAGCATTCCGAAACCCTACTGGTAGATCAAAGTGAGGTAGATGGACTGTATCAAAATCCAGCTCCACCCGGCAACGCTCCATGATCTTTACCGTGTTGAAAAGGGCTTCTTTGTAGTCCAAAAACACCTCCAGCATTTCCTGGGGACTCTTCAGATATGCCTGCTTGCTGGTAAACTGTAAGCGGTTTTCATCGGAAAGCTGTTTGCCTGTTTGAATACAGACTACCACATCATGCAAGAAAGCATGCTCTGGTTCTACATAGTGGTAATCGTTGCTGGCGATGAGGGGCAAGGCTGTATCTCTGTGAAGTCTGAGCAAACCCCGATTCACTATTCTCTGTTCTTCGAGGCCGTGATCTTGTAGCTCCAGGAAAAAATTGCCTTCTCCCAGAATTTCTCCATATTGGTAGGCAGTCTTCCTGGCCTCTGGGTAATTGCCCTCCAGAAGCAGTCGACTCGTCTCTGAGGCGAGACAAGCCGTGCTGCCGGCTATGTGACCTTGCCCGCACTCCTCTACCAATTCGGCCAATAGCGCCTGATCGATCCGGGGCTTGTAGTAGGTCTCTGACCGGGAAACTAACCGGTAAAGGATGGAAAGCCCGATATTGTCCAGGGCCCAAAGCACCAGATGCCAGTTGGCATCATCGCCCTGGCTCTTGTCCTTATCGAAACGGCTACGAGGCGCAACATAGGCTTCTAAACCGGGCACGAAACGAAACTCTTTGCCTGTTTCCTCCGCTACTTGCTTAGCAATTAGATAGCATTCTGCTGTCCCATACATTGCTCCATGGTCTGTGACGGCAATACCTGGCATACCCAGGGAAGCAGCCCGCTCGAAAAGTTGCTTTGGAGGTGCTGCTCCATCCAGCAAAGACCAGTAAGTATGACCATGCAGATGCACAAACACGAAACCATCACCTATCCTCCGGTATGATTAGGCTATACGCGCTCTCCGCAGTCCAGGGATCGGATCGGTGGTGATCAAAGATCAGCCAGCCGTAATCTGTAACAACATTTTTCTGTTCCTGAGAGACACCATCCGGGAAGCTTCTTGGTGAATCCCTATGAATGAGCAGTTTGACAAAATCTGCCGAAAACCTACCAATGCGCACCTGTTGAGCGAAATCCCGAGGTGACAAAGAGACAGTAGCAGGATGTAACTGTTCTATGATCTTAGGGTCCTGGAGCAGTTTTTTCTTTACGTGCTTGTATTCCTTGCCTAGCTTGTCCGGCATCCAAGTGCGTAAAGGGCGATGATGCTCTGTGCGGAGGAAATCAAACTTCAGTGTCTCTCTAGCCATCGGCAAAACATCAGGATGACACTGGCGTATATACCTATATAGGATGTCATATAGGGTTAGCTGGCTGTGGGACACTTGGTGAAGCCCCAGCTCCCGAAAATATGCCGCCAAGTCTTCAAAGAATTGGAATGAAGACGTGTATACTTCTTCACACAAGAGCCACAGAGTCAAGCCAAAACGATGGCTATTATGATACTGCTCCAAAAGGCTTTCTATTTCCTTTAGACGAACCAGGTCCAAAGCACTCATGGTAGGTGTTGAGATTATTTCATAGGGAGCATAGGAATCGAAGACAAGCCCTAGCTCCTCACTTTTCAGCCTGAGCCCCGAACCCTTAAGTAGCTTGAGAAAACCCAATTGGATGCGATGACCACCGAGCCTATATACATCATCAAAGGACTCGCGGAAACTCTCATAGGTTTCTTCCGGCAGGCCGGCGATCAGATCGAGATGCAGATGAATGTTACCTTTTTCAGCCAATCGTCTTATAGTCTTAGCCAACTCCTGCCACTCGCTCTTCCTACCAACCGCCTCCAGAACCGCCGGAGTAGTAGACTGAATACCAATCTCGAATTGGAATAACCCCGGTGGCACGCTCCTTAGATACGTTATGAGCTCTTCGGTTAAGACATCAGCGTTGATCTCAAAGTGAAAGACTGTAGGCGGTTTACCAGCGTCAAACGCTCCCCGTCGCGCGTTTTCTTCAACCAGGAATTCAAAGATCCGTCTGGCCCAGGCCTGGTTGGCATTAAAGGTCCGATCAATCAGTTTGATCTGGGGAAAGCCGCCGTCCAGAAGCTTGAGCAGTTCCCCCTTTACCCTCTCCCAGGGGAAATACTTGACCCCACGGGTATTGGCAGACAAACAGTACCGGCAAGCGAAGGGGCAACCCCGGGAAGTCTCCAGGTATACCAGCTTGTTGCGATATCTTTCTACCATATTGGCGGGGTAAGGAGAGGGGAGCTCTGCAAGGTCAACAGGCTCTCCCGGTATGATTCGTTCAAGCACCTCGGTTTGGCGGATATCCTGACTCCCATCAGATGACAGGAGGCGAGCAAGCAAACCCGCAAGGCTTCTCTCCCCTTCTCCGGTTATGCAGTAATCGATCTCTGGGTGTTGTTGCAGCAGAGCTTCCGCATCGTAAGAAACCTCCGGCCCACCGATAATTATGGTCATATCCGGTTTGGCCAGTTTCAGCCGAGAGATCACATGCAGGGTCTCGGATATGTTCCATATGTAGCAGGAAAACCCGATAATCCGCACTCCCAGGGAGAGGATCTCACCGACGATATAGTCAACTGGTTGGTTGATGTGAAACTCCAGGATCTGAAATGATACAGGCAACTGCTGACCTTCACAGTATGCCCGCAAGTAATCCAGAGCCAGATTGGAGTGGATAAACTTGGCATTTAGAGTGGCCAGTGCCACTGGTGTTGCTTCGCTTTGCTGTTTCTGTATCACCATATTCATCCTTGTCTATTTGTCCTGATAGCGGTGTATACGGGTTTCAACCTGAGCACGGTTGGTTACTTTACTATAGGGTGGTACACTTTCTGTCAGCCAGACATTGCCCCCTATTACCGAGCCTTGCCCAATAACAGTTTTCCCCCCTAAGATAGTTGCCCCCGCGTAAATCGTGACATCATCCTCAATGATGGGATGGCGGCGATTGCCCCGGATAAGTTTGCCTTTCTCATCCTTGGGAAAGCTCAATGCTCCTAGGGTTACTCCTTGATATAATTTCACATTATTGCCAATTATACAGGTTTCGCCGATGACAACACCGGTACCATGATCGATGAAAAAGCTTTCGCCGATCCGGGCACCCGGGTGGATGTCTATGCCGGTACAGCTATGGGCCTGCTCACTCATAATCCGAGCAATCAGAATCAGGCCCATCTTGTAAAACTCATGGGCTAGCCGATGGACAGTGACGGCATAAATACCAGGATAGGATAAAATGATCTCTTCCAGGTTTGTGGCAGCTGGGTCACCGTCAAAGGCGGCTTGTACATCCTTCTGCAGCTTGGCTTGTATGCCGGGTAGGCGTTTTAGGTATTCCATGGATAGCTGACAGCTCTCCTCCATTACAGGGCAAGCCATCGCCGCAGAATCACAAGTATGTGAACAGGTACTATGGAGAGCGTTATGGATTTGCCCTGCCAGACGCCAATAGACTACCCCCATGTGCTCCAGCATGCAGACTACGTCATGGCCATTCCGAGATGGCTTGAAATAGCCTGGAAACAGAATGCTCCGCAGATCCTGCAGTAAGTCGACTATGTTCTCGCATCTGGGAACAGTCTTGGTATCATTCTCAATCGTATAGCCCAAAGCACCGGCTACTGCAGCCAACTGCTTTACTATTGGACTAAGGTCCTTTTGCATGAAGTTGTTTTGCACCACATCCCCACTCCCCTATGGCCAAGGTTCTTTTGATGATTTCTTCCCATATATGATACTCCACAGTACGCCATAGGGCCATACCTTAGAAGGTACTTCGGAGCTCTGGCTACAACTTGGGTGTTTCTGACTCATCTGAAGATCGATACTGAATGAATGGAGCATACCTTGGCAGGAATCGGCGGGAGCTAAAGGGGAGACAAGTCTGGTGTAGTCTCCCCCGAATCATGGTTACTTCAGGTTATTCCAGGGCAAAGACCATTTCTACTGCTGCATTGATCTGCAGTTTCCCCGGCTGTATTGGGGTTGGCATACCCCGGTCAGCAGTGGCTGACAAGAGCATCTCACCCTTGCCGAAATAGGGTTCAAACTGGGTGCTAGGATCACGGATCACCATAACGGGGCCGAGCCTTTCTCCCGCAGCTTTCGCCATGACTTCGGCTCTGCGGCGCCCATTCTCCACGGCCAATGCTAGAGCTTTCTCCAGCCAAGGTTCCTCATCGGTTAAGGCAAAACGGACGGCATTGACATTGGTAGCCCCGGCCTTGATGGCGACATCGATAACTTCCCCGACCTTGGGCAAATCCTTTAGCTTTATAGAAATGGTATTGCTCACCCTATAACCGGTCAATTGCTCGCCGTTCTCTTGATCATACCGGTAAACCGGGTAAACATTGAAGTAGCTGGTTTCTATGTCCTCACCCTTGATGCCCATTTCGCCCAAAGCGGCTAAAATGTTCCGCATATTGATGGCGTTCTTCGTCTGAGCTTCTTCTGCCTCCAGTGCCTGGGTTACCACACCTAATGTGATATGGGCTAAGTCCGGATCTACCCCTATGCTACCCTGCCCTCGTACATAGATCTGGCGAATTTCTTGGGCTAGACCTACGTCGGCAAAGGCCACCGACACCAGAGCCAAGACAGCGATCGCAATGAATACAATTTGCTGACTTTGCATGCACGATACCCCCTATTGGGTTGCTGCTGATACCCATCTTCAGTTACCAAGTTCCACATCGGGGCCTCGGGTACCTGCTTAGGCCTATACCCATAAAGACCCAGGCAGTCAGGCACTATTCCTCGATAGCCCTAGTCCAAGGACCCTCTAAGGCGGCCACCAAGAGCTTCACACAATCATCCACATCCCCGAGATCCACCATTTCGGAGGGAGTATGAATGTAACGAGAAGGAATGGAGACAGCTCCTGTAGGTACACCACTGCGCGTTAGATGGATGGAACCTGCATCAGTGCCCCCCCGCTCCAAGACCTCCATTTGGTATGATATACCCTTGGCTTTAGCGGTATTGACCAATAGGTCCTTTACCTTGGGGTGGGTGATAACCGAACGGTCCTTCACCTTAATAGCTGCTCCCTTACCCAGAGAAACAGCCATGCGAGGGGCTTCGGGAGTATCTCCAGTACCTGTGACATCGACCGCAATGCCGTAATCGGGATCGATAGAATAAGCAGCAGTTCTGGCACCCCGCAGGCCTACTTCCTCTTGAGAAGTGAACACAAAATAGATCTCATGGGGCGATGTCTGCAGTCGCCGGGCTGTCTCGATCAATACAGCACAACCGATGCGATTGTCCAGCGATTTGGCGATTACTCTTTGCCCCTGGAGAGTGAACTCTCGGTGATAGACTCCCGCATCGCCGATATTCACCTTTGTCTCAGCTTCTTGGCGGGAGGTTGCCCCTATGTCAATGAACATCTTACTGAATTTGAGATCTTTGATTTCGTCTAGTTTCTCCTGACCGAAAACTCCGATCGTACCATCGGCAAATCTTACCCTTTGGCCGATCAAGGTAAAGGGGGAAACACCGCCAATATTGGAGAAACGCAAGAATCCGTCATCATCGATATCGGTGATAATCACCCCGATTTCATCCATATGGGCGGCCAACATGATTTTCTTGGCATCAGCGGGACCTCGCTTGATGGCAATCAGATTTCCCATGGCATCTGTATGGATCTGGTCCACTAAGGGCTCCATTACATCGCTAATATACTGGGCTACCTGCTCTTCTCGGCCGGTAGGTCCATAGAGTTCCACTAGTCGTTTGATTAGATCTTGCATGATCAGCACTCCCTCCACTAAAATGTTTCCAGAAATCCCTTTACCAGGTGAATGGTCGCCTTGATATCAGACAGACTGGCTACAGAGGCCGGTGAGTGGATATAGCGGCATGGCACAGAAACACCAGCCACCGGTATGCCACCCTTCGTCAGCTGAATCTTGCCGGCATCGGTACCGCCAGTGGTAGCTCGCCGAAACTGAATCGGTATATCTTTCTTCTCTGCAACTTGCTGCAACCGCTCTACTAAGCGCGGTGCCGGAATAGAAGTTCTGTCCATGATAGTTAGAGCCGGACCCTTGCCCACCGAAGTAGCATGTCCATGCTCCGGCACATCTGGTACATCGGAAGCAGTGGTACCCTCGATTACCAATGCTAGATCCGGATTCACTGTATAGGCAGCCACTCCCGCGCCTCTTAGGCCTACCTCTTCTTGTACGGTAAAGGCACACACCAGATTGCAGTCATAGTCACAGGCCAACAGCTCCAGCAGTACGTTACATCCCACTCGATCATCCAGTGCTTTGCCCATGATTATTTCATCAGACAACTTCTGGAAGTTGGTGGCAAAAATGGCCGTTGTTCCCAAGGGCACCAGCTTCTCTGCCTCTGCCTTATCCTTGGCACCAATATCGATATAGAGTTCTTGCCATTGAAAGGGAGTATTGCGCTCATCCCGCTTCTGCAAGTGGATAGGCTTGGAGCCAATTACACCAGGGATCTTCTCTGGCCCGACGAGTACCTGTTTGGCTATGAGCACCCGACGATCAATGCCTCCCACGGGTTTGAAGCGCAAGAGGCCCGAATCCTCTACGCCAACTACCATCAGGCCTACTTCGTCCATGTGAGCAGCAAGCATAACGGTAGGAGCACCCTGCCTACCTTGCTTGTATGCCAGCACATTACCCAAAGCATCGGTCTTGATGTCTACATCGGTTCTACTTGCCTCGGTCTTAATCAGGTTTCTAATCTCGTTTTCCTGCCCGGAAACACCTGCCGCTTCACTTAGCCTCGCTAGAAGCATTGCAATCCCTCCACTAACTCGGAATCAATCGAACAGATAAACACAGCCAAGAGTCGGGCAGCTGATGCCAGATCCGACCATGCCAACGTCTCTACCGGTGTATGCATATAACGCAGTGGTAGGGAAATAAGAGCTGTTGGGATTCCGTGTTGAGTTATCTGTATGGCATAAGCATCAGTACCGGCCGGAGAAGTACATGGTTCCACTCCGTAGGGTA
>JAAZLW010000058.1 GCA_012799135.1 Bacillota bacterium
GATATGCATCAGGATCCAAGTGTTAATTCACTTGTTTGAGACAGATAGTGATCTATTTAGTTTTCAAGGTTCGACGGGAGATGAAACCCTAAAACGATCTCCCTAATTCTTAGTATACGAGGAGAGATTTGAATGCGTAAGCCTGTACGGATAATGGTAGTCGGACTAGTCGCCTTGATGCTGCTATTCTCAGGTAGCGTCTTTGCCAAAACCGTTATCACAATGCAACACATGACCACTATTCCCCAAACTCAAAAGGTACTCGATGAAGCCATCGCCAAGTTTCAGATAGCAAATCCCGATGTAGAAATTAGCCAGACTCTGGTGGGGTGGGGGGATGCCCACGCTCAGTTTACCAATTCCCTAATAGTAGGAATGGCCCCAGATATAGTCTTATTGGGGGGCCCATGGGCACCGGAGTTTCAGCGCATGGGAGCGTTTGCCCCCATTGATGAATACGTATCTGCTGACGTAATGGACAATTTCCTTGCCTCTGCTGTTGGCCCGGTTAGTGCCGACGGTCACATTTACGGTTTGCCTTGGGAAGGGGCAACCTGGGGTATGTTCTATCGCAAAGATCTGTTTGAAGCAGCGGGCCTAGATCCCAATCGCCCTCCCCAGAACTGGGATGAGCTGCTTGAGTACGCACTAAAGCTTACAACAGAGGAACAGCATGGTTTGGTATTCCCTGCCGGTAGCTGGGAAGCCACTGACTACTTCATGCCCTTTATGTGGCAGGCAGGTAACCCCGTTGAGCAGATCGTGGACGGCGTATGGCAGGGTAGCTTTTCCGATGAGAGTGGTCTAGCAGCCGCTCAATTCTATGTTGATCTGATTCACAAGCACGGTGTGACCCCTGCCAGCATAGCTAACATGGACTGGGAAGATGCCAAGAACGCATTTGTGACAGGTAACGCGGCCATGATGTTCAATGGCATGTGGGTAATCAATGTCATTAAGGAAAGCAATCCAGAGCTAGACGGCAAGTGGGGCACTGCCATGTATCCAGCCGGCCCCGGGGGCAGAGCTTCCTATGGTTATCCCAACTACATGCATATCCCGGCTCAGAGCAAGAATAAGGAAGTTGCAGGGAAGTTCCTGGAGTTCCTAGCAGATTCTTCTGAGGGGATCTCCTATGCTGAGAAACTGGCAATAAGCGTAAGCAGTCTTTTCTGGACCAAGTCGTTCATCGAACTGCCTTATGCCCAGGATGAGTTGATTGCTCCCTTTGCAGAATCGCTGGAGATCGCGCGCTTTCCTTCGCTTGCACCGGCCTTCGAGGAGTTCCGTGAGTTGTACCTCAATCCTGGCATTCAAGGGTTGATTCTGGAAACCACAACTCCAGAGGAGTTTGTGAAAGACATGGATGATCATTTCAATCAGCTCAATCAGTAGTAATCTACCCCGGCTGACGGGTGCGCCGCATATCGGCGCACCCAGCTGCCCGGGTCATGGGGGGGATGATGCAATTGCGTTTGCTTAGTTGGAAGAGAAAGAAAGAGCTGTTTCCGTATCTTTTGGTTCTGCCAGGGGTTGTGGCTATTGCTCTGATCTTGGTTTATCCTTTGATTCGGGGAATTCTCTCAAGCTTTTATTTGGAGGAACCTCTGGATTTGGGTAATGCCAAATTCGTTGGTTTGCAGCACTTTCGAACACTGAGTTCAGACAAGATATTCAAGCTGGCTCTAAAGAACTCGCTGATCTGGACGGTTAGCATTGTGATTGTCCAGTACATTATAGGGTTAATAACAGCGCTATTGCTCAATCAAGATTTCCCCGGAAGGTTCTTTTTCCGCAGTATCATACTGATTCCGTGGGTTGTGCCTAATATTGCCGCTGCCCTCACTTGGCGATGGATCTATGCGGACCAATTCGGGATCCTAAATCACATCTTGACAAGTACGGGGCTACTGAGTAAAGGAGTTAGCTGGCTAGGTTCTGTGCAAACAGCGTTTATTTCGGTGATCACAACTGCTATCTGGAAGGGGACTCCCTTTGTAGCAGTTGTATTACTAGCCGGGCTGCAAAGTATTCCACGGGAGCTCTATGAAGCCGCAGTAGTAGCTGGTGCCAATATTTTCCAAGAATTCTGGTATGTCACACTACCTCAGCTTAAAGGGGTAAGTCTCGTTACCATTATCCTAACTAGTATTTGGACATTCAACCAATTCGATCTAGTGTGGATTATGACCAAAGGGGGGCCAGCGAGCTCTACCCAGGTTATTCCCGTCTACACCTATCTGAATGCTTTCAACTTCTTTAAGTTCAACTATGCCGCGGCCATCGGCAGTGTCGGAGTAGTCATATTAAGCATTCTTGCAGTCTTTACTATCAAGGTCTCTAGGGCTGAGGAGTTGAGTGATTAATGAACCGCCATCAACGTTTTTGGCTAAAAAGGATCTTTACCTATGTGGCCTTGTCTATCATTACATTTGGCTTCATTTTTCCCTTTCTATGGATGGTTTCTACTTCAATAAAGGGTCCCACTGAAATCTTCTCACCAACCCCTAACTGGATTCCTAAGAAGATAACCTTTGAGCACTATCGTACCATTTGGACAGAGACGCCCTTCCCGACGTATTTTAAGAATAGCCTCTTTGTTTCCATTGCCACTACCGCAATCACATTGCTAATAGGTACCTTCTTGGCCTATGGAATATCGAGGTTTCGTTTCCGAGGGCGAAAACTAATCGCCAACACCTTGGTGGTTACCCAGATGTTTCCCTTGGTTCTAATGATCATTCCAATATTCTTGATCTTTATTCGGCTTGCGTTGCTGAATACGCATACAGCATTGATCATCTCATATTGCACTTTTGCACTGCCCTTCGCGACTCTAATGCTCAAGTCGTATTTCGATGCTCTGCCGCCCGATTTGGAGGAAGCCGCCCTAATCGATGGGTGTACGCATATATCGGCTCTATTTAGAATTGTCTTGCCTTTATCCGCCCCCGGTATTGCTGCGGTTGGGCTATTTGCTTTTATCCTTGCCTGGCAGGAATTCCTAATTGCTCTTACCCTGACAAGGACGACGGATATGCGCACACTACCTGTGGGGATCAGTATGATGATCGGATTCAGGGAAATTCTATGGGGGCCTCTGATGGCAGGGTCTGTGATTATCGCTTTGCCAGTGGTTATTCTGTTCACCTACTTTCAAAAATACCTGATTAGTGGATTGACCATGGGAGCGGTCAAAAGCTAATTGGCAAGGGAGCGTGAGCTGCTTGAAGAAGCTCAGGTATGGGCTAATCGGTTTTTCCCAAGGGTTTTACGCAACAACATATACGGAAGCCCTCCTACAAAGAAAAGACGTAGATGTAGTGGCTTGTTGCGATTTGGGAATGCCTAGTGACTATGTGAGGGAATGTGCTTCCACAACTGCTGAGGAATTTTGCTTATCACTCCAAGTGCCTTTGGTGAGTGATCTCAATCAATTCTTTGACCTGGATCTGGATATGGTCATGATTGCCACTGAGGTATGGGAACACAAGCAATACACAATCCTTGCCTTGGAACATGGTTGTCATGTCTTTGTAGGTAAGCCACTATCTTTCTTGACCCAGGATGTGGAAGAAGTCAGCAAAAAGGCAGAAGAAAAGGGCTTGATTGTGCTACCAGGGCAACCATTGAGATATGAGTCGGGTTTTATTGAGGCTGCGGAGAAGATCAAAGCAGGAAGGATCGGCAAGCCCCTTAACATAAGACTGTTCCTCAACCATGAAGCCATGATCCATCAAGCGTGGGAGAGGGACCCTGCCAGGAGTGGGGGCCCTTTAGGCACATTTGGAGTGTATCTCTTTGACCTGATTCGCTGGGTTACGGGTCAGGAATTCGCCGAGGTCTTTGCCTATGGCGACAACTTCGTATTTTCACAAATTCCTGCTCATGATGTAGTTCAAATTGTTGGCAGGTTGTGTTCTGGTACGCTGGCAAACCTGAATCTCGTATCCACTATTACATGGCCATACCCCTTTGTATTGTTGGATGTTGTCGGTACAATGGGCGTACTTCGAACAAATTATGATAACTACCAGACTATTATTCAGGGTCCATCAGGTGCCTCATTAGGAGATATTAAGTACTCACCCATGGGTACACAGGAGATACTTCATTTTGTGGATTGCTGCCAGGGGTTGGCTAGTCCTCGAATGACTTTGGAGGATATGTTGAAAGCTGCAAAAGGAATCGAGGCTGCGATGACAAGCCTGACCACCGGCAAGAAATGTGTACTTAGATAGAACTGGGGTTCCATGAGACAGGCCTCAGACTAGGGGGATCAAACCGTAAATGCGACTTAGAACGATTATTGTCGGTTGTGGTTGGGCGGGCAACCAACATGCTCAGATGATCAAGAAGCATGGCAGAGCCCAAATAGCTGCTGTGGTTGATTCTGATCGTCAGAGCGCCGAGGCGCTTGGCGCCAAACTGGGGGTGCCGGCTCTTAGATCTGTAGAAGAAGCGCTCTCTACGGTTGACTTCACCGCCGCTAATGTTTGTACGCCCACCGAAACACACTTTTCTATCTGTAAACATCTCATTGAGGCCGGCAAGCATATTCTTTGTGAGAAGCCTCTGACTTTGCACATGGATCAGGGTTATGCCTTGGCTGGATTGGCAAGAAAACATCAGGTAGATATCAAAGTAAATTTCAATCAGAGATATGCATCACCCATTCAGAGATTAAAAGAACTTATAGATGGTGATGGTCCTATACACATGGTGAAGATTGCCATGTATCAGCACCCACCCCAGGTGGATTCAGCTACGGCCAAGTCTTTTCTGATTACTGATGCCTGTTGCCACTTGATTGACACCATCCTTTTCCTCAACGGTGACATTGAAGAAGTCCATGCATATGGAAACATGCTTGACAGTGATATTTTGTCCAGTGTTACCGTAAATCTTCGGTTTGCCAATAACAGCGTAGGTACTTTGAGCAATACCTTCGTCGGCGGTTTGCTTGATAGCCAACATCCGTTTCAAGACCTGGAAGTCGTTACAGGGCAGACTCGGTATGTTGTGGACAACCTTTATGACGGCCTATTCATCTACCCTCATGATGACTTATATCAGAAAAAATGGTTACCTTCCGTTTTCCAACCAAGGAGTTATGAAGCATCTATGCAGGCTTCTATCGGGGCTTGGATTGATGCAGTTCTTGATGGAAGCGGTGTGGCGCCTGGAGTGGAGGAAGCGGTAAAAAATCTGGAGGTTGTTCATGGAATTATGAGATCACTGGAGACTGAGAGCGCTGTAAAGCTCGGACTTGAGCAGCCCTAGATCAAGTTTTGTTACTACAGACAAGAGAGCTTGTCCAGGAAGGAGATAGGTAATGGATACGAAAAGGCTAAAAGCAACCATGTGGGCCTATCCATGGGATATGACGGCAATTGGTAAGGGCCGTTTTCTGGACTTAATAGAATCGGCGGGTATGACAGGTATCAGTATGGCGACAGCCTATCATGCAGGTCTGTTTGTTACGCCCCATCATCCTCACCACCGTCTCTACTTTCCAGAGGACGGGGTGCTCTACTTTCGACCTACTCAAGGAACAGCGGAACAGCTTTCACTTCAGCCTCGTTTGAGCAGTCTGCTGGAAGCAGGAGAACCCCTTCGGGATACGATTAATGAGGCCCACAGCCGAGGAATAGAGGTGAATTCCTGGTTTGTCTGCACTCATAACACTGATTTGGGGATGAGAAATCCCGATGTTGTTCTGCGAACAGCTTATGGCGATCCGCTGTATTATGGGTTATGCCCAGCCAATCCTAAGGTAGCAGAATATCTTGTTGCTCTGCTCAGCGATCTCTCCCGGGCGCACGCAATCGATGCCATAGATGCAGAATCGTTGGGTTTTCTGGGTTATCCTCATGGATATCATCATGAAAAGGACCTGCTCGGACTAAGTGAAAAAGCCGGGTATCTTCTATCGATCTGCTTCTGCAAGGCCTGCCTGAGAAAGGCTCGAGAGACCGGTATAGATGGAGAACGTGTTCGCAGAGTCATTCGAGGAAAGCTGGATGCTATCTTTGAGGGTGGGCCAGGTATTGCGGGTGAAAGTGATTCATTGGCAGCCATCGCCAGTGACCCTAGGGAACGGATCGATGATCCCGAGGTTCAGGCATATCTGCAGATGCGGGTCGATGTTGTGATGGATCTCATCAGATCTGTGAAAGCCAGCCTTCGTAAGGGCTGCCGTTTACAGCTTATCGAGTGGAATACACCGGATAAGTGGTGGATGTATGGCCTTGATCAGGGTCTGGGCGAAGTGGTCGATGGAATGATCATGTGCTGCTATGATCGGGATGCATCTTACCTGGAAAGACTGATCAAGGAGTCACGCAATGCACTACCGAATGCGGCAATAATTGGCGGAATTCAGGCAGGGTATCCCACCTGTAGTTCGCCTGCCGATGTTCACAGCCAACTATCGTCAGTCAGAAGTAGTGGCGCTGATGGTGTGCAGGTTTACCACTTTGGCTTGATCCGTCGGCGCAACCTAGAATGGCTCAAGGCGGGTCTATCTGAGTCACGGTGATATGACGTCAACGCAAGGCAGCCGATTAGGTATGGATAATGGTTTCCCGTAAAGGTGAAGAGGCGGGGCGCCATGAAGTTAGGAGTGAGTGATGTGTTTCAGGGACTTAAGTGGGGAGCCCCGCTGCCAGGTGTGCCGGAGCCGGCGATAGAGTTTGGCCCCAGGCACTACATCTGTCAGCGGGCACAGCATCCTTGCCTAATGGATGGGCGGCTAGAGAAACCCTTTTGGGAGTCAGCTCCGTGGAGTGAGGAGTTTACTGATATCGAAGGTGACGTTAGACCTAAGCCCACCAAAAAGACACGGTTCAAGATGCTGTGGGATGATCTCAACTTATATATAGGTGCCGAATTGGAGGAAGACGAAATATGGGCAACACTTACTGAGCGTGACTCTATAATCTGTGACGACAACAACTTTGAGATATTCATAGACCCAGATGGAGATACCCACAACTACTATGAGTTGGAAATTAATGCCTTAAATACGATTTGGGATCTATTATTACCCAAGCCCTATCGGGATGGCGGCCCTCGCATCAATGCATGGGATATTAGAGGCATCCAGACGGCGGTTCACACTGATGGGGCTCTGAACAAACCAGACGCCGGTAATAGAGGTTGGAGTCTGGAAATTGCTCTGCCTTGGAAGGTCCTCAGGGAGTGCGCTCGAGATGGTCGTCCACCTAAGACGGGAGATGTATGGAGGATCAATTTTTCCAGGGTTAAGTGGCGGCTTAACAAGGGAAATGGGACATATACAAAGGCCATAGACCCAAATACCGGCGAACCCTATCCCGAATACAATTGGGTCTGGTCTCCCATGGGCATTATAAATATGCATTATCCAGAGCTGTGGGGGTATCTTTTGTTTGCAGATGGCCCTACAGAGTCTGTCATGCATCCAGATGAGCTGATCAAGTGGGAGTTGCGGAAATTGTACTACCGTCAACGCAACTACTATGTGGGACATGGCCGTTTTTGTTCCGACTTTGAGCTCCTTACAGGTGAAGATGACTGGAGAATCAATCCTCAGATCGAAGTGACCACCAGTTTATTTCAAGCCCACGTCATTTCCCAAGATGGCAAATACAGCATCAATATCAGGGAGGATGGGCGTGTCTGGGAGGAGTATAGAAGGTAACTGCTGTGGTGAGTTGAATAAGGGAGGGTGATGCGGTGAGTATTGGCGTCGCGTTTATCGGGGCCGGAGAAATGGCATTACTGCATGCAGAAGCTTTGCGGCGGCAGGCCAAGCCAGTACGGATAGTTGGAGCTTTCGATATCGTTAGAGAAAACGCCGAGGGTTTTGCTGAGCTAACCGGAGGGAAGGTGTATTCAAAGGTAGATTCCTTGCTCAGCGATAGCAGTGTTGATGCCGTCTATATTTGCACCAGGCATGATTCTCATTTTGAATTTGCCCAAAAAGCCATTCAAGCAGATAAAGCAATATTCTGCGAGAAACCGGTGTCGCTAAAGCTGGATGAAGTCTATCAGCTCGAAGAGCAGGTCAAACAGACTGGCATACCGTTTGCTGTAGGTTTCAACCACCGTTTTGCTCCAGGGGTAATGGAGCTTCGCAATCGCCTGGGGACAATCGGCCCTTCCATGATCTTGCACATATCGATGGCGACTCCC
>JAAZLW010000059.1 GCA_012799135.1 Bacillota bacterium
GAAACCTCACTACCTGAAAGCGAAGGTTCCCGCGCTCATCATGATAATCATAAACGGCTTCCGGTTGTTGCTGGCCACGTTGGGTCATTGGCTTGCGCCCATTACTAGCAGGGAATAGCTCTGTTGTCTCCAGGCCCATTGCCTTAACAATACTCCGATAATCACACCCTGCATGACATCTGATCAGAACCTTGCCGTCTGCCGCCTCTGTTACAGACAGTGACGGGTTTCTATCGTCATGGGCGGGGCATAGGGCCCTATATTGGCCCTCCCCGCAAGGTTTGGCTCCATGTAGCCTAGACAGAACTTTCTCTAGCGGGGTCATACCAGATCACCCCGCCACCATAGATAAGCATTCAACATCTCTTGCCACTGTACAAGCTCCTGCTGCAAAAGCTGCCTTATCACCGGCACAGCATCCCAGAAAGCTGCTGCGTACAATTCCTGCTGTTCGCTGGTCATACTTTCCCAGTCCACCAGACGGCGATCCGTGGTATCTCTCAGTCGCGCTGCAATAAGCTCAATAACGGGATCCGTAGTAGTGTTGCTTATGGTCTTCTGTAATCGCTTTTGTCTCAAGACGTCATTCGGGATAATATTCATTGGCTCTCTCCTCCACAGCCAGGCTTACTCTCCAACGGCCTGACTATCTAGCCACCTATGAAAAGCTCGTTTTGGGACAACAATCCGCCGGCCAATCCGAACAGTAGGGAAGTCTTTGCGTTTTGCTAGTTCGTAAGCCTTGATTACGTTAATGTCCAGCAAAACGGCTATTTCTGGTATGTTGTAGACTGCTGCTTCAAGTTCTGCCTTCCTCGCTATCTGCATGGTTTTGCCTCCTTTCGGCCTGGTTGTTTCGCATCTATCTAGACAGTAACAGTTTTCTATAGTATAATGCAAGCAAACAGGGACGATCTGCGTAAGAAAATGTAAGAAAAGAGTTGGGGTGGTAGAGGATGGCTTCAAACCTGACATTCTGGTGGTTGGGATATGTCGCACAAGTGGACGAGACGGCAAGTGAGGTTGTCACAAATGCTCCGCCACTTAGCGTGGAGCCGCACTCTGGCATGATCAAACAAGGTGGAGAAAAGCCAGTGCGGGGCCTGGCGGTACGTTTTGCAGGAATACACACATCTAGGGATGTCAATGAGTTCGCCGGCGAATATGGCTTATTGGGGGTAGACCCAAAGGGATTAGAATTATATGAGGATGACAGACATCTCGGGTTGCCCGAATCGCTACCAGACTATCGCCTCCTGGAATTTGATACCACGGATTCCGTGTTACCAAGGACGAGGACAACTAAAGAACCCTTATTGCTATGGCTAGACTATGCAGAGCTTATGCGTCGCCTGCTACGCATCTACGATATACTTAGACGTGATAGACAGCAGGACATTTGTGATATTGAGGACAAGCTCTGTGATGTTATCGCTCTTAAGCCTCTTCGTACGCTTGCCCTCCATACCGATGTTAGGAATAATGTGACCACTGTCACTGCAAAAGGGCAGGATGTACCTTTTCAGGAAGTAATCTGGGTTGACGATGGTAGACGTGCGGGGAATATGGTTGATCAGGATACAACTATAGTAGATGCTGCTGCCTACACACTAGTTGGAATAACCAGCAGTATGCTGCAAGGAGGCATCCACTTAGAATATGATACTATAGTGCGTGCTAGGGACGCCGTAATGGGGTATCGTATCAATGAGAGTCGCTATACATACTCGCCTTTAGCTGCCGCGTTTTATGACTTGTGGGAGATGATCACAGAATCCAGGCCGCTTTCTGCATGTGAGGCATGTGGCAGGCCCATTGAAGCGTCCTATGGAAGGAGATACTGTGATAATGGCGCTTGCCGTCAAGCCAAATATGACAGACGAAAGAGCGACAAAAGGTATGAGGAGCTAGCTAGATTCGCCTTAAGCCATCAGGATCGATATACCTGGGATGAAATGAGGTCTCTTTGGAATCGCAAGGGCATGGGCTATTTGTACAAAACAACCAAAGGCTTTCAGAAGGCGGCGCTCCATGCGCTTAAGGAACTATCAAAGTAGGTTGCCAATATGTTGCCACGAGAACTAAGCCAGACTAAATTGGGCTATATTTGTAGCCATTATCTCCAGGTCATGATAGCCAAAAACCGCACTACATAGGGCTTTATTGAACCAGACTAAACTAGGCAAAATGTACCTGGTAGGACTGGGGGTCATGAGGTCGCAGGTTCGAATCCTGTCAGCCCGACCA
>JAAZLW010000008.1 GCA_012799135.1 Bacillota bacterium
TCTCCTGCTGTACCAAAGCGCCCCTTGTACAGGTGGCCACCGATGACCAAGCCACAACCGATGCCTGTGCCGATGGTTATGCAAGCAATGTCCTGCATACCTTTGCCGGCTCCGTGAAGAAACTCGCCCCAGGCGGCTGCCTCAGTGTCTTGACCGACACAGACTGGAACCCTGAATGTCTCAGCGAAGATGTCTCGAATAGGGACATGGTGCCAATTTAGGTTAGGGGCAAAGACGATCTCCCCAAGGCTCCGATCAACGGTACCAGGCACTCCTATGCCAATGGAGCGAATCGATCGAGCAGGGGGCAAGGCTGTGACCAACTTCTGCGCACCTTCCACGATGTTTTGGAGATCTTGCCCCGGGGATTCCGTGTCAGTCCTCGAAGTAGCTATTTTCTGTTGAGCGAGTACAGTTCCTTTTGCGTCTACGAGCCCGATATTTGTCTTGGTACCACCGATATCTATACCAAGGTAGATTTCTGTAAGGCCCATGCCATCGCCTCCGCCTCATGCGTTGCTACGATTTGCAGGATCTCGGCCTATCCATAGCATCTATTTGGTGCTCTAAGGGATGCTACCGGCCTGCTCATCCTATCTCAAGTTCCATTATAGCAAGCTTTCTTTGTGTTGGGCAAACCTCGTTTGGGTATCGGGTAGAGGCAGGACATTCTCTAGTAGTATCTCGAATCCTAACATCGGTTAATCCATCATCGCTGTTTTCCTGTATTGCAGTCTTTGGATAATAGTGTATAATACTCTAGCATGGCAAGTAGAGTTGGTTTAGTTCCGGCGGCTATTTTGACCCAAATTCATTTAGCGAGGGGGAGACAACGATGGCTGCGAACACAATTGTCCGCTTCGAGAACGTCACAAAACAGTATGATGGTGGTCCCGCCGTGCTGGAAGATGTCAGCTTTGAGCTGGAGAGAGGAAAGTTCTATACATTACTCGGTCCTTCCGGCTGCGGAAAGACGACAATCCTGCGCCTGATTGCTGGGTTTACAGAACCGACCAAAGGTCGAATTTACCTTGACGGTCAGGAGATTCGTACCATATCTCCCCGGCAGCGTAAGGTTAACACAATATTCCAGGACTATGCTCTCTTTCCCCATCTAGATGTCTTTGAAAATGTCGCCTTTGGGCTGCGGGTTCGACGGATGAGCAATGACGTAATCCAGGCTAAGGTGCAGGAAGTACTGCGTTTTGTCAACTTGACGGGGTTTGAGAACCGACAGATTGCTGAGATGTCAGGTGGGCAGCAACAACGTGTAGCCATTGCCCGGGCAATCGTAAATCAGCCGGAAGTGCTCCTGCTAGATGAGCCCCTATCGGCTTTAGACTTGAAGCTGCGTTCGGAGATGCAGTATGAGCTCAGAGAATTGCAGCGCAACTTGGGGATCACTTTTGTGTTTGTTACCCACGATCAGGAAGAGGCGCTGGCCTTGTCTGACGAGATCTTCGTACTAAACAATGGTCGTATTCAGCAAAGCGGAACACCTATGGATATCTATGATGAACCGATCAACAGATTCGTGGCTGATTTCATCGGGGAGTCAAATATCGTGGCCGGTACCATGATCGAAGACTATTTGGTGGAGTTCGTCGGTCACCGGTTCGAGTGCCTTGACCGAGGGTTTAGCCCCAATGAACCAGTGGAAATCGTTATTCGTCCTGAGGATCTGGATCTTGCCACCAAAGAGGCAGGCAAACTTAGGGTCAGGGTTGATTCCCAGTTGTTCCGGGGTGTGCATTACGAGATCTGTTGCTATGATGAAGAAGGCAATGAATGGTTAGTGCATTCTACAGAAAAAGCCGTCGTAGGCGAAGAAATAGGACTGGACTTTGGACCGGAGGATATCCATGTAATGAGACTGGGGGAAACCGAGGCCGAATTTGATAGGCGCCTGGAATCGTATGGGGAGGTGCACCATGGGCAATAGGATGCGCAATCTCTACCTGATCCCGTATGGTCTATGGATGACTTTATTTGTCATTGTGCCGATCCTGTTAGTGGGGTATTACTCCTTATTTGACATCGACGGGGCATTAACCCTGGCCAATTACAAGCGATTCTTTTCACCGATCTATTTGGGTATGGCCTTTAGATCCTTTTGGTATGCCTTTTTGATCACTATAGTCTCTTTGCTGATCGCCTACCCAACGGCATATTTGCTGACCAAGACAAGGCATAAGCAGCTGTGGTTGCTGCTGATCATCCTGCCATCCTGGATGAATCTATTGCTGAAGACCTATGCTTTCATTGGCATCCTAGGCACCTATGGTCCCATCAATGCCGTATTGAATGCTATCGGGGTGGGTACCAGACAGATTCTGTTCACCGATTTCAGCTTCATTTTTGTGGCGGTTTACATTTTCATACCCTTTATGATACTGCCGATCTTCAGTGCACTGGAGGAGCTCAATCCATCTTTAGTGGCCGCGGCCTATGATCTAGGCGCATCTCCTTGGCTTACCTTTCGCCGGGTGGTGTTCCCCTTAACTATCAGTGGGGTCAAATCAGGGTGCCAGGCGGTGTTTATCCCGGCGCTATCCTTGTTTATGATTACCCGTCTGATCGCGGGGAATCGTGTGATCACCTTGGGAACGGCTATTGAACAGCATTTTCTGGTTACACAGGACTGGGGAATGGGTTCAGCTCTGGCAATTTTCCTGGTGATTGCCATGGGTTTGACCATAGCGCTTACAGAAGGCGGAAAGCGGGTGAAATAGCATGGGGAAGACTGCTAAATGGTCTACCATATATCTCACACTTGTGTTCGTAGTTCTCTATGCACCCATTTTGTATCTGGTTTACTACTCTTTTAACAGTGGTGGCGCAATGTATGGCTTTGAGAGTTTCACCCTGGAGTGGTACCAAGAGGTATTTCAAGATACCCGACTGCTTATTATTCTGCTCAACACGATTATTATAGCGCTGTTGTCCGCGGCGATCGCCACGATCATTGGAGTGGCCGGTGCCTTAGCTATCAATAATGTTAGGCAAAGACGGATCCGCAGTACATTGCTGACCCTAAACAATGTAATGATCGTAAGTCCAGATGTGATCATAGGGGCATCTTTTCTGATACTATTTACGGCCATAGGGATGCAGCTCGGGTTTGCATCTGTTTTAGTATCGCATATTGCCTTTAGTATACCAATCGTGGTGCTGATGGTCTTGCCCAAGCTACAGGAGATGAGTCCGACTCTAATCGATGCCGCCCGGGATCTGGGAGCCAGTCAGTGGGATGTACTCACCCGGGTGGTCATACCTTATATCACTCCCGGGATCATGGCCGGGTTCTTTATGGCTTTGACCTATTCGCTGGATGATTTCGCCGTAACTTTCTTTGTTACGGGGGCTGGTTTCTCTACCTTATCGGTGGAGATCTATTCTATGGCGAGGCGGGGCATCTCCTTGACCATTAATGCACTATCCACGTTGATTTTCCTAGTTACCCTAGCTTTGGTGGTCGGGTACTATGCCATCAGCACCCGTGCCCCGAAGCCGGTTAGATGGGAGGTAAGCAGCAAATGAAAAAGGTTGTCCAAATGTTTGTGACTGTATTTGTGGTAGCCTTCCTTCTAATCTATGTGACGGCTCGTTTCAATACCTTTCGGGGCTACTCGGGAGGGGAAACACTGACTGTCTACAACTGGGGTGACTATGTGGATCCAGACTTGATCACTGCCTTCGAAGAGGAAACGGGGATCAAGGTGATCTATGAAACATTTGAATCCAATGAAGCGATGTTGACTAAGATTGCGCATGGGGGCAACGCCTTTGATGTGGTCGTCCCCTCGGACTATGCCATTAACAAGATGAAAGAACAGGGAATGCTGATCCCTTTAGATCACTCACTGCTACCGAACTTGCAGTATACTGACCAGCGTTTTCTCGATCTACCCTTTGATGAAGGCAATCAGTATTCAGTTCCCTACTTTTGGGGGACACTGGGGATCATCTATAACTCTGAAATGCTAGATGGCAGGCATCTGACCAGCTGGCATGATCTATGGGATGAGTCGCTCCGCAACAAAGTCCTTTTGGTGGACAGTGCCCGGGAAGTGATTGGGATTGGTCTGGATAGTCTGGGCTATTCGCTTAATGACACAAATCCCGAACACCTACATCAGGCTCAACGGAAATTATTCGATCTGGTTCCTAATGTTAAGGCCATAGTCGGGGATGAAATCAAGATGCTGCTGGCTAATGAGGAAGCAGCCGTAGGTCTGGTGTGGTCTGGAGATGCGGCTTTGATTATCGATGAGAATCCCAAACTGGATTATATTATACCAGTGGAAGGCACCAATGTCTGGTTCGATAATATGGTGATCCCTACCACAGCCAGGAACATTGAGGGTGCGCATATGTTTATCAATTTCATGCTTGATCCGGAGAATGCTGCCCAGAACACAGAGTATGTCGGTTACTCTACTCCCAACCGAGCGGCTCTGGAATATCTACCAGAGGAGATTACTGGCGATCAGAGGTTTTACCCCGGCCCTGAGATAACTGACAAACTAGAGCTGTACGAGAATCTAGGTCGCCGTATGTTAGCCTACTATAATGAACTCTTCCTGGAATTCAAGATGCATAGGAAGTAGGAGGGGGCTGAGGCTATCAGGCGAGAATAGCCTCAGCTAGTTCGTTTTGGAGCAGAACCTGCCCATCTTTTACGACTCTCATGCTATCCCCCGAAATCTCATCAATGAGCAAAGGCTTACCCTCTACGTCGCCAAACTCATACTTGATATCGATTAGCTCAAGGTTTTTAGCTGCGAGATCTGCCTTGATCAGCGCGGTGACCCTTTGGGCGGTTTTTTCCATGTATTCTACTGTCCCTTGGTCTACAATACCCAGAGCCACAAGTGCTTCTTTGGTGATCAGGGGATCGCCCCGCTCATCGTCCTTCAAAGTGAACTCCACCAACGAA
>JAAZLW010000060.1 GCA_012799135.1 Bacillota bacterium
GGGGGCGGACCGGGCTTTGGGAACCCAGATGAAGGCTACCGGTGAAACCATGGCCATCGATGGCAATTTCAAAGCAGCTTTGCTAAAGGCCATTAGGTCCCTGGAAACCGATACAGTGGGCCTGTGTTTTCCTGAGCTTGCTCAACTTACTGATACCCAAATTGCCCGGCGCCTGCAAGAAGCAGATGACCAGCGACTCTTTCTCCTGGCAGAAGCCGCATATAGGGGCTGGGCTACCGAGGAAGTGCACAGGCTTACCGGCATCAGTACTTGGTTTCTGGACGAGATCAGAGGCCTTGTGGAGGCAGAGAGGACACTAAAGACCCAACCAGGGCTGCAGGATGAGGCTAGCCTGAAGAAGGCCAAGGAAATTGGCTTTGCCGATGCTACCTTAGCGCGGATCTGGGATACTACCGAAGACGGGATCAGAGAGGCCCGGATAGAGGCTGGGCTTGTGCCGGCCTACCGAGAGGTCAGTGTCAATGCAAACCGTCAGGAGGCAGCACCTGCGTACTACTATTCCACTTACGGGACAGAAAAGAACATTCCTTGCGAGGGGGGGAAGAAAGTCCTGATCATCGGTTCTGGTCCAATTCGCATTGGGCAGGGGATTGAATTTGATTACTGCAATGTCCATTGTGCATTGGAACTCAAACGCCAGGGAATCAAGGTGATCATTATTAATAACAATCCCGAGACGGTCAGCACCGATTTTGATATCGCCCACCGCCTCTATTTCGAGCCTCTTACTACTGAAGATGTACTCAATGTAGTTGCTCGGGAAAAGCCCGATGGGGCCATTGTTCAGTTTGGGGGGCAGACCGCTCTTAACCTGGCGGCAACTTTGGCTGGGGCCCTGGTCCCCATCTGGGGCACTTCAGTAGATGCAATCGATCGGGCAGAAGATCGGGAGAAATTCGAGGCGCTTTTGGAGAGACTCAATATTCGCCGTCCCGCGGGGAAAACCGCCCATACCCGGGAAGCTGCCCTGCAAGTGGCAGAAGCTATCGGATACCCGGTCTTGGTTAGGCCCTCCTATGTCTTGGGCGGTCGGGCCATGGCCATTATCCAGAACCATCAGGAACTCGAGGAGTATATAGATGGGGCCGTTCGGGTGGCTCGGGACAAACCGGTTTTGATTGATAAGTATCTTCCTGGCATAGAGCTGGAAGTAGATGCAGTGAGTGACGGTAAGGATATTTTGATCCCTTCTATCATGCAGCATGTAGAACGGGCGGGAGTTCATTCCGGTGACAGTATCGCCTTTTGTCCGGCCAATCTACCTGCAGAGCTGGAGCAAGAGATCGTGAGCATCACTCATCGGCTGGCTGTGGCTCTCCCGGTTCAGGGACTACTGAACATCCAATACGTTGTGCACAAACAACAAGTGTATGTACTCGAGGTCAATCCCCGGGCCAGCCGTACAGTACCTTTTCTTAGCAAGCTCACTGGGGTTCCCCTGGTAGCGTTGGCCTGCCAGGTAACCCTCGGTCGGAAACTTGCGGGTCTAGGCTATGGAGTGGGTCTATACCCTAAATCACCGATCATCGGTGTGAAGATGCCGGTATTCAGTTTTGCTAAGCTAAAGGGTGTTGATGTGTTCCTTAGTCCTGAAATGAAATCTACCGGGGAGTGTATGGCAGCAGATACTGACTGGGGAGCAGCTTTGTACAAGGCGTTCTTGGCGGGAGGCATGTCTTTTCCTGAAGAGGGTACCATTCTTGCCACTATCGCCGATCGAGACAAACAGGAGAGCCTCACGGTACTAAGTGAGTTGTATCGCCTGGGTTTTCGCATCTGTGCAACACCCGGTACAGCGCGTTTCTTGCAAGACCATGGCATTCCGGCAGATACCGCGAACAAGCTTCATCAAGATCCCCCTACAGTGATTGATGTTCTGCGTCGAGGGAAGATCAAATTGGTGGTCAATACCATGACTGCGGGGAAACAGCCTCAAAGGGATGGTTTTCGCATTCGCCGTACTGCTGTAGAACTGGGTATTCCTTGCTTCAAATCTCTGGATACACTGACAGCTTTCTTGGAAGCAGTGCGATTCCGGCGGAGAGGTGGAAAGCCTAGTCTTTTGTCCCTGGCGGATTATCATGTATTCGATTAACACTATGGTAAAGGAGGCTACGAGGATGATCACCTGTGAGGCAAAAGTAGTGTCTAACAGAGAGGTGAAGCCAGGCTGCTTTCTCCTACGCCTCATCTGTCCACAAATAGCTCAGTCGGCACTTCCGGGTCAATTTGCCCTTTTGCGGTGCAGCTCAGGACATGTGGCTGATCCATTACTGCGCCGACCCCTAAGCTTCCAGGATGCGAACGAGCAAACAGGCGAAATCGCCTTTCTATATCAGGTGAGGGGTAAAGGTACCCAACAGTTGTCTCGTTTTGGGGTGGGGCAGACAGTGAGCACCATAGGCCCTTTGGGAGAGGGTTTTCAGCTAAAGCTCCCGGTCGGGCCGATAGCCATTATTGCCGGAGGAGTGGGTATAGCACCCCTGGCATATCTGGCCCGTGTAGCCTACAGACAAGGGTACGAGATCTATACTTTTCTTGGGGCGCGTTCTAAGAGCAGTCTCTTAGCTGATCCTGGCTTGGTGACTGTCTCCACGGGTTTCTTCACGGCCACCGATGATGGCACCTGTGGGCTGAAGGGTAATCTTGTTCAGTTGCTGCAAACAGAGATGCAAACACTAGCCAGGTGTTGCTCTGCCTATATCTGTGGACCGGAGGCAGCTATGCAGGCTGCTGTGTCTTTATGTACTGACCTGGGGGTTCCCTGTCAGGTTTCCTTAGAGAGTATGATGGCATGTGGGGTAGGGGCTTGCTTAGGCTGTACCTGCCGTACTACCCGGAGTACCAATTACTCCAGAGTATGTACCCAGGGACCGGTTTTTGATGGCAGGGAGGTGGTCTTTGGTGACAATACCGAGCCTTAAGACAAATATCGCAGGACTGACCCTGGAAAGCCCCATCTTGACCGCTTCAGGCACCTTTGGCTACGGATTGGAATACCTCCCCTTAATGGATCCTAAGGATCTGGGGGCGGTGGTAGTAAAGGGCACTACCCTGGAACCTTGGCCGGGAAATCCGCCTCCTCGCATCTGCGAAACTCCAGCCGGTATGCTCAATGCCATCGGGCTGGAGAATTGTGGTGTGAGGATGTTCGTTGAAGAGAAATTACCCCGGCTTGTTTCTTATGGACTGCCGATTATCGTGAATGTGGCAGGGAAGACCCTAGACGAGTACCCCCAAGTGATCGAGCTACTAGAGAGTGCAGAGAGTATCGTCGCCTATGAGCTAAACATCTCCTGCCCCAATGTGCGGCAGGGTGGGATGGCTTTTGGTACAGATCCAAAGATGGCCGCGTCAGTGACTCTAGCAGCCAAACAAGTCGCTACACGGCCGGTGATTGTCAAACTATCCCCCAACGTTACTGATATTACCGCCATTGCCTTAGCGGTGGAGGCAGCCGGTGCTGATGCCGTTTCCCTAGTGAATACCTTCGTGGGAATGGCCATCGATATCGATAAACGCCGCCCCCTTCTGGGAAACCAGGTTGGGGGTCTGTCAGGGCCTGCTATCCGCCCTCTGGCTGTAAGAATGGTTTGGCAGGTAGCACAAGTCGTTGATATCCCCGTAATCGGTATGGGGGGGATTGATTCTTGGCAAAGCGCCTTAGAGTTCATCTTGGCCGGTGCTCAAGCTGTTGCTGTGGGTACTGCTTTTTTCACAAACCCCGGCATTGCCCAAGAGATCAAGAGTGGGTTGATTGACTACATGGAGAAGCAAGGGGTAAGAACCGTAGACCAACTGGTAGGCGCGGCTTGGAGGTAAGAAATAGAAGGAGGGAGGCAGCAGTATGGGAAAGCTGAAGAGAGAGGGAGAGGTGCCGGCTATGGCCAAAGAGAATGCCATTATCGTTGCTCTGGATGTGCCCGATTGGCAGACGGCTCAACACCTGGTCAGTGAACTCTACCCGGTGGTGGATTTTTTTAAGATCGGTATGGAGCTTTTTACAGCAGAAGGCCCTAAGGTCGTAGAGGCAGTCAAAGCCATGGGGGCGCGGGTCTTTCTCGATCTCAAATACCATGATATCCCCAACACGGTCAAAGGAGCAGTTGCCGCTGCAGCAAGGCTAGGAGTCGATATGATGACTGTACATACCGCCGGAGGGGCAACAATGCTCAGAACCGCGGCTGAGGCAGTGGCTGCACTCCCCCAACCGCCCATCCTGCTTGGAGTAACGGTCCTAACTAGTATTGATGAGGAAATGCTATCTCAAGAGCTTAAGGTCAGCGCCAGACTAGCAGAGCAAGTGATTCATTTGGCAAAAATGGCGGTTAGCAGCGGACTGCAGGGCATTGTGGCTTCCCCCTTGGAGATTGGCAGTTTACGCCAGGCCTTGGGCAATGAAGCAATCCTTGTGACTCCTGGAATTCGGCCTGCTTGGGAAAAGCGGGATGACCAAAAGCGAGTAGCGACTCCTACGGAAGCTCTAACCTTGGGAGCCGATTATTTGGTGATTGGTAGGCCGATTACTGCAGCCAGGGATCCCGAAGCAGCGGCCATCAGCATTCAACAGGAAATCGCGGGACGCGGGAAAGAGGTGTAAGGTAAGTGAAGCTAATAGAGATTATGGATCTCCTCGAAGAGTCCGGTGCCTACTTAGAGGGACACTTTCTTTTGACCTCAGGTCGGCATAGTGAACGTTATTTTGAGAAATTCCGAGTCTTGGAGCATCCACAATATGCGGAACGTCTCTGCAGCGAACTCGCCCGGCGGTTCCAGGATGTGGCGGTGGATGTGGTAATCGGGCCAGCCATAGGTGGGATCATTCTGGCCTACGAGACAGCCAGACAACTGGGCGCCAGGGCGATATTTGCAGAGCGGGAAGCGGGCCGGATGCAACTGCGTCGAGGTTTTGCCATTGAAGCCGGTGAAAAGGTGCTGGTAGTAGAGGATGTGGTCACCACCGGAGGTTCGGTCCAGGAAGTGGTGGAATTGGTGGAGCAAACTGCTGGTCACATCCAAGGGATAGGAATCCTTATGGATAGGAGTGGAGGAGCTGTTGATCTCGGTTACCGCCTGGAGGCCCTGGTAACCCTTGATATCCAGAGCTATGACCCGCAGGAGTGCCCTCTCTGCCGACAAGGAATTCCGATTACGCAAAGAGGTTCTCGCAATATCTAGGTGGTAATATAGTAAGAGAAAGCTAAGACATTACGGCTGGGAGGCTTGGAGGGAGAGAAGGGCCTTGGAAGGATGGGGCCACTAGCCATGCGGAAAAAAGTGGTAATGACGTTTATTGTTTTGTTTCTATTTGGCCTTTGCTGGGGGGCTGCCAAGGAATGGATAGCTGGGGGAGTGAGGATTCCACCTCCGGAGAAAAGGCATGAGGTCGAACCAGAGGATCTGCTTTTGCCTCCTGAAACGAGTCCGCTTTCTGATGACCAAGAAGACTTAATTACGGTCAATCTTTACTTTAGTGATGGAGAAGCTATGTACCTAAAGCCCGAGCAGCGTCGTTTGGAGGACTCCAGGCAAGATAAAGTGAAAATGGTCATCGGTGAGCTCATTCGCGGTCCCAAGGGTGAAGACCTCATTAAGACAGTACCTCCCAATGCCCTTCTCCGAAGCGTCTGGATAGATGAGGGAGTAGCCTATGTGGATTTCTCGCGGGAATTCCAGACAGAGCATTGGGGCGGCTCCACAGGTGATACCTTCACCTTATTCTCCATAGTCAACTCCCTTACCGAACTGCCCGGCATCAATGCGGTTCAGTTCCTCATTGAAGGAGAGATCGAGGAAGCCATTCTTGGTCACACAGATACCACTCAACCGATATCCCGGAGAGACGACCTGATCTGTCCCGAGTGATGGATACCAAGTAGTGAATGATGGGCCCCTCTACACTGTGGTCACGACTTAATTACCGGGTGAGGGGCGTTAGCTATTGACACCCGCTTTTGGCCACTGTACAATAAGAGCTAACATACCTACGCAGTGTCTATGAGCAGTGTCTATGAAAAGGCCATGATGGGGAAAAGTAGTCCTGCCAAAACGTTCTAGAGAGCCGGATCAGGTGCAAGCCGGTACGGGAGGCAGAGGTGAAGTTCTCCCCGGAGCCGTGCTGTTGAACTTTGAGTAGACAGCAACGGAGACTTCCACCGTTACAAGGAAGCAGACCTCGACTGTCTGTGGAATTCACGGATAAAGGCGTCTGGGTAAGAGGTGTGGTGTGATGCACTACGCAAATAGGGTGGTACCGCGAGTAACCCCTCGTCCCTTGTGGATGAGGGGTTTTGTGTTTTCAAAGCTCAGGAGGGAGAAGGCATGATTATTGTCCTGCAAAAAGACGCAACCGAAAATCACCTAAGGGAGATTGTGAATCGCATCAAGGACTATAACTTGGAACCTCACGTGATCGTGGGAGTGGCCAGAACGGTAATCGGACTGGTTGGAGACAAAAATGGACTGGAGCCGAGTTTCTTTGAGGGTCTACCAGGGGTAGAGAAGGCAGTCCCCATCATGGCTCCTTATAAACTAGCGAGTCGTGATGCTAAGGGTGAAGATACTATCATACAGATCGGGAAGGTAGCTATCGGAGGAGATCAGCTGGTCTACATGGCAGGGCCTTGCGCCGTTGAGAGCAGGGAACAGATTCTGGAAACGGCCTATGCGGTAAGGGCTGCCGGGGCTTCCATTCTGCGCGGTGGCGCCTTCAAACCCCGCACATCGCCATATAGCTTTCAAGGACTGGGAGAAGAAGGCCTGGAATACTTGGCAGAGGCGGGAGAAGTAGCTGGAATGCTCACTGTCTCTGAAGTCATCAATCCATCAGATGTGGAGCTTGTCTCCAGATATGTGGATATTCTGCAGATAGGTGCCCGTAACATGCAGAACTTCTCATTGTTGCGGCAAGTTGGCCATATGCGTAAACCGGTACTGTTAAAGCGAGGGCTCTCTGCCACCATAGAAGAATGGCTGATGGCCGCGGAGTACATCATGTCTGAAGGCAACTACCAGGTGATTCTTTGCGAGCGGGGCATCCGCACCTTTGAGACCGCTACCCGCAACACGCTAGATGTCGGTGCGATTGCCTTGGCTAGGCGGCTAAGTCACCTGCCAGTGATCGCCGATCCCAGCCATGCCACCGGTAGATGTGAACTGGTAGGTCCGGCCGGGTGTGCTGCAGTTGCTGCCGGCGCTCAAGGGTTGATGGTGGAGGTGCACCCCAATCCTGATGTCGCTTTGTCGGATGGGGCCCAGTCCCTAACTCCCAGGCAATTCGCCCAAATGGTTGAGGCGGTAGGGCGGGTGGCAGAGGCTGTGGCCCCACAGGCCACAGATCGCTGGCCAGAGAGAAACGTAATCTGACAAAACCTGACAGGTAGGCTGCAGGAAAAGGCCATGTGGCTAGGGAAATAATGGTTAAGTAGTATGCGTGAATCGAGATCCATGCTAACGAAAGGAGAGATGGGTAGAGTGGATCAAGCCTATGCGCGTTTCCAAAAAAGCCTTACCGATGGGGTAGACCTAGTCAAAGCCAGAGAGAGACTACTCAGCCAGGAGATTGAGACGCCCTCCTGGGGGTATGCGGACAGTGGTACTCGCTTTCAGGTATTCCATCAACCGGGAGCAGCACGTACTGTATTTGAGAAGCTAGATGATGCTGCCATGGTACACCAAATGACGGGCATCACCCCCAGTGTCGCATTGCATATCCCTTGGGACAAGGTGGACGATTATCAGAAGGTTGTTGACTATGCCGAAGAGCTAGGCTTGACTATTGGGGCTATTAACCCCAATCTTTTCCAAGAACCGGAGTACAAGCTAGGGAGTCTTTGTCATCCAGATGCAGCTATACGAAAGAAAGCACTAGACCACATTCTCGAATGTATAGAGATCATGAACATTACCGGTTCCAAGATATTGAGTCTTTGGTTGGCTGATGGGACGAATTACCCCGGTCAAGATGATTTCCGTGACCGCAAGAAGCGTTTGGAGGACACTCTGGAGGTAGTCTATGAAGCCTTAGGCGATGATCAACGTATGCTGATCGAGTACAAGTTCTTTGAGCCGGCTTTCTACCATACCGACATAGCCGATTGGGGAATGGCAACTCTGCTAGCCATGAAGCTCGGGCCTCGGGCCCAAACGTTGGTAGATTTGGGGCATCATCCCTTAGGGACTAATATCGAGCAGATCGTGGCCTACCTTATTGATGAAGGCAAACTAGGAGGCTTTCACTTCAATTCTAAGAAATACGCGGACGATGACCTGACTACGGGCTCAATCAACCCATATGAGTTGTTTCTGATCTATAATGAGCTAGTGGCGGGTGCAGAGGATCTGCAGGAAGACTTAGATGTGGCATATATGATCGATCAGAGCCATAACGTTAAACCCAAGGTGGCAGCCATGATCCAATCGGTCGAGCAGATCCAAATGGCATATGCCAAGGCACTATTAGTTGATCGACTGTCTCTACGCAAGGCCCAACGCGAAGGCGATATCATCGGAGCTGAGAGCATCCTGAGAGCGGCCTATGACTGTGATGTGACAGCTCTATTGGCTGATATTAGAGAAGAAATGGGAGTCCCAGTCAACCCCCTAAAGGCTTACCGTCAAAGCGGCTATGAGGATAAGATCGCCCGGGAACGGGGATAGTCGGCTAAGATAGTCACCGAGAGAGACTATCAACGAGGGATCGGAGGCTAGCGATAGCTTTCGGTCCCTCGATCGTACAGTATGAGGGGGGGTCGCATAGTTGGTTAAGCTCGAGAGTCTTGAATGGAAAGCTGCATGGATCTGGGGAAGTGGCCAACCCGAGGAGACAAACTGGTACCAAGCTTTCAGGCACAAGTTTTCCATGGATCGCTGGCAAATCTCTGTAGCCGAAGCTCGGTCTATTGGCATTGCAGGATTATCTTCCACACGAAAGGAATAGACGACTCCAATGTGCAATTGTTAATAGGTTGGACGTTATACTAAGAGGGTATTGATACCCATATGTTATGGTGCGATAGGAGGAAAAATGGATGACAGGTAAGGACCTCTTACAAGCGCTTTCCGGTGGAAGGGGTGTGTCTGGCTACGAGTCAGATCTAGTACCCTTACTGGATCGGGCTTTTCAGCCCCTAGTTGACCAGGTAAGAGAGGACAAGTTAGGCAACCTAATCATGCTGAGACGGGGAAATGGCGCAGAACCCCGTAAGAAGATCATGTTGGCGGCTCACATGGATGAGATCGGACTAGTTGTTACTGGCTATGAGCCTGGAGGTTTTCTGCGATTTTCCAATATCGGAGGCATAGATGACCGGGTGCTCTTGGCCCAACAGGTGGTGGTTCACGGTCGCAGAGAGCTGGCAGGAGTCATTGGTGCTAAGCCTCCTCATATTCAGGAGCCAGGGGAACAGGATAAATCTGTGAAGATCAGAGACCTATTCATCGATGTGGGGCTAGATGATGAGACACTAAAAGAGGTTGTGGCCATCGGTGATATGGTTACTCTAGCTCAGCAACCGGTAGGTCTGCTGAATGAACGATATGCCGGCAAAGCCCTTGATGATCGGGCGGGGGTAGTGGTAATGTACCTTTGCCTGGAGATTCTCGCCAAGGTGTCCCATGCTGCGGATGTTTATGCCGTAGCAACAGTACAAGAGGAGGTCGGGATTCGGGGTGCCACGGTCAGTACCTATGGCATTGTGCCGGATATCGGTATAGCTTTGGATGTGGGCCACGGTGACATACCAGGAGTACCGGTACATGATACTTTACCGTTAGGCAAAGGCCCTGGCATAGCCATTGGGCCACAGGTGCATCCCCGGATTTATGATCGGCTGGTAGAGCTAGCAAAGGAATGGCAGATACCCTACGGAGTGGAACCATGTACTTCTCCGGCCGGTACTGATGCTTATGCCATACAGATAACTCAACACGGAATCCCAACAGCTCTTATTTCCCTACCACTGCGTTATATGCATACACCGGTAGA
>JAAZLW010000061.1 GCA_012799135.1 Bacillota bacterium
CCGCCGCCGGTTTACCCATGGGGTTAGGTGCTTTTCTTGGTGCGATTGTGGGCGCGGTTTCGCCTTTAACCCTGGCCATATCTCTAGGCTTTGCTGCGGGAGCCATGCTCTATATTGTTTTCGATGAGCTGATCCCAGAAGCGCAGTTACACGCGGAGGGTCACAGTGGAACCTTTGGCGCTGTTATGGGGGTCCTTGCCGGGATGGCACTATTATCCTATTTGGGATAGGGCGAAACACCCAGAGGTGAACAAACAAGGGAAACACACCGGGGCTACCTGGCCCTAGGGTGTCTCCCCTTACAGAGTCAGGTTGCCATCAAAGGTCTAGTTTCAAATCTCCGTCTTCAATCCATCCCAGCTGTCGCAATGGTATTGCGATTACGTACGTCAACAAGGCCGGCAAGATGAAATGCAAAAGCAGGATCTTGGGCCAGACCCCGGTACCCATGGCAGCGATAGTTCCGATTTGCCCCACCAAGCCACTGGTTCCCATCCCCGCACCGGTGGGGATGTTCTCCATGAAGAATATCCTGGTTGCCAAAGGCCCCAATAGGGCACTGGCTAGGGTAGGGGGAATCCAGATCCGGGGGTTGCGAATGATGTTAGGGACCTGGAGCATGGATGTGCCTAGCCCTTGGGCCAAGAGTCCCCCTACGCCGTTTTCCTTGTAACTCATTACTGCGAATCCGATCATCTGGGCTGAACAGCCCACGGTGGCGGCCCCGCCCGCTAGGCCGCTTAATCCCAGACTGATAGCTATGGCAGCACTACTGATGGGCAAGGTCAGAATCATCCCCATGAGAGTAGATACGATGATCCCCATGGGAATAGGATGTAGCATGGTTGCTTCGTTAATGATGGCACCAAGGGTACGCATCAGCAAGGATACTGCGGGCCCGATTTGCTCACCGACTAGCCCCCCCACCAAGATAGTAGCCACAGGTACCAAGATTATGTCGAGCTTAGTCTTCCCGGTCACCCGCTTGCCTACCTCAGCTGCCGCTAAAGCTGCCACTAACGCGCCAACCGGCTCACCGACCTTGATCACAGATGGGGCTCCTGGGACAAGACTAATAGTACCTGCTCCTAAAGCTCCCGCTACTGCTGAGGCATAAAGGACTAAGGGAGGAGCTTTGATCCCACCGGCAACGGCGATTCCAATTGCCGGCCCCATCATTAGCTTAGCAAACTGCCCGAACCGCACCACAAAGTCTATCCTGAGGAGGTCGCCAACCTGTTCGAGGATGACGCCCACGATTAATGAGGCAAACAATCCCAGAGCCATGGAGTTAAGTACATTGGCCGCATATGATACAGGCTTTTTGGAACTATACCTTTCTGTCATAACCGTTCAGGCCACGGAACTCTGTTGGGGACAGATACATGGCCCTACACCTCCATCTACCAAGAAGTATTCTCAAACTAGCTGGGATATTCGTAATCTGACCGGGGAAATCCTGCGACGCCACCAGATAATTGATCTAGGCTTGTTCGGAAAGACTATGGCAAGCGTCACGTACCGTACAGAGGAAACGTCACTATTACCGTATAATATAAGATGTGATACTCGCAATGGGGAGGTATGGTTTTGCAGTACCGCAAGTTTGGCAATACTGGAGTTCAGATCTCAGCTTTGGGTTTTGGAGCCATGCGCTTACCGGAGATCGAGGAGAAAGGCACCTTTCGGATCGATGAAGATCGAGCCCTGCTCACAATCACCCGTGCTTTTGAATTAGGTGTTAATTATATCGATACTGCCTATGGCTATTGCCATGGTAATAGTGAGATAGTAGTAGGGAAAGCGCTAAAAGGTTGGCGGGATAAGGTGTATCTGTCCACCAAGCTACCTGTCTGGATGGTCAAAGCCAAAGCTGATTACCGTCGATTGCTAGAGGGACAATTGCGGAAGCTGGATGTGGACTACATTGATTTTTACCATTTCCATGCCCTTGATCAGGAGCGATTCGAAACCGTGGTACTCAAATACGATCTACTCGATGAGGCACAAAAAGCTAAGGATGAAGGCCTCATCAAGCACATCTCCTTTTCTTTCCACGATGACCCTGAGGTTTTGAAGCGATTGGTGGATGTGGGGATTTTCTCATCCTTGCTCTGCCAGTATAATCTTCTGGATCGGGCCAACGAAGAGGCCATAGCATATGCCCATGCTAAGGGTATGGGAGTGGTAATCATGGGTCCGGTGGCTGGCGGACGGTTGGCGGCATCATCCAGAACCATTCAGGAACTGTTGGAGGGGCGAGCCGTCAGTACCCCGGAACTGGCATTGCGCTTCGTTTTGGCTAATAACCATGTGAGCTGCGCTCTTTCCGGGATGAGTAGTGTCGAGATGGTGGAGGAAAACGTGAAGACAGCCTCCCTAAAGACCCATCTAACAGATGATGAACTACAAAAAATCAAGATGGCCCTGGTAGAAAACGAACGCCTGGCTGAGCTATATTGTACTGGCTGTGACTACTGCATGCCTTGCCCCAATGACATCAATATTCCCCTGAATTTCCGACTAATGAACTACCACCGAGCCTATGGTTTAACCGATTATGCCCGAGGTGAATACCGCAAAATCGGTAGTACAGAACAGCTAAAGGGCAGGAAAGCAGAAGAATGTGTTGAATGTGGAATATGTGAAGAAAAGTGCCCTCAGAAGATTGCAATTCGCAAGCAGCTGAAAGAGACGGCAGCAGCATTGGGCTAACCTACAGACAATCTGGAGTATACGACTAGGCGGCGCGCATCGGGCCGCTTTTTTGGCTGAAGTGAGTAAACAGCGAGTTTACCGAGCGGTAATTACTATTTAATTAATCAGGAAGGAGCTAGAGATTAGTTATATAATCACATAGAGTGATAGGCTTTGTATCCATACCAAAAACATGATCTGGGAACGGCATAGCAGGATGGGCAGATCTCAAGGAGGATCAAGTATGCCAGGCCATCCATCACCACTAACGTCAGTGCTGAAAGGGAAAACGGATCTGAAAGCATCCAAACAGTTCTGGTCAGTTCTTGCAGCCGGTTTGGGTTTACTTCTAGTTAGGCTATGGCCAATCCAATATGAAGGGGTGTGGGCAACAGAATATGGTGGTTGGCAACACTTAGTGCTGGAGTCTCTTACTGTCAGTATGGCCTTCCGCGTGTTCTATATCGGGTGGCATGTCGGCATAAGAAGACAAACACTGCGGGGTTTGACTTATAGCGTCACTTTCCTGTCGATTGGAGTTTTGGGTCTCTTGCATATGCTCTCTCTACCTAATATGCCCTCCTTTATCACCCCCAACAGTCTCAATAAAGCAGTGTTGTTCAGCTACACATCACATCTGGTCAGTAGTATTTGTTTACTTCGTGCTTCGTTTTTGCCGGTTAGACGGATAAGCCGTCTAACTCGCACTTGTTATCTAGCAGCTAGCCTTTTGCTTACCTCACTAGCCACCTTGATTATCCTAGTTTACGAAAACTACCTTCCCCAAGTCTTCGTTGGGTCAAAGCCGGTACGAAGAACCACCACACTGATCGCATTAGTTGCCGCCGGGTTGTCACTCTTGTTATTCGTGCGTTTTAATGTTACATATAGAAAAGCCCACAAGGAAAGCTATCGATATATTAAGGCGGGGGGTGGTATGTGGGTCTTGAGCCAAGTGAGTTTTCTTTGTCTCGGCAATGGATTCCATACCTACAATCTCATTGGTCATATCTACAGAGCGGTAGCCTATGGGTACATATGCCACGGGGTATTGTCACTGACTGTGCAGCGCCCATATGATGCGCTAGATCGGGCCCGAGAGCAGCTCCGTCGGACTCGGCAATATCGTACTTTGGGGCGGATAGTGGGACGTCTCGCTCATGAGCTGAAGAACCCCTTGGCCGCTATTCGGGCCTCAGCCCAGCTCTCCACTATCCTCGATGACCAGACTGAGCGGGGAAGAGTCAACCAACGGATTCAAGCAGAGGTGGATCGGCTTAGCGACCTCATTACTATGACCCTGGAGGTTGGCTGGGAGAGGCGGCAGATTTGGGATCTTGTCCATCTGGATCAGATCGCGGAGGAAGTGTGTTCGCTTTGGGAAGCAGAATTGCGCATACTAAGTATTACGAGCAAGGTATGTGTGCAAGATGAGCTTCCGCCCATTCAAGGTAATCCTAAGCTACTGCAGCGGGCCCTGACAAATCTGGTACTAAACGCAGTAGAGGCCATGCCGGGGGGAGGAGAGCTAGGCATTTCGATTTACCAAGAGGCAGAGGGGTCATCCATTAGGGTGGAAATATCAGATACCGGGCCAGGAATTCCTGATGAGCTGAGAGACCGGCTTTTCCGGGAATTTACTACAACAAAACCTCACGGAACGGGAATGGGACTCATGATTACACACCAGATTATAACTGAGATCCATCGGGGGCAGATCTGGTTTAGTACTGTCCTAGGAGAAGGTACCAGCTTTTTCATAAGGTTGCCGGTGACCCAGACAAAGTAGCAGACACCTGCAGGGTTGACTTATGGAGAACCGATCTAGGATATGAATATTAGTATAGAAAGGCACTTTGGATTCTCTTAAGTATAGATGGATTGGGAATGGAGGTCGTTGCGATGACAAAAGACATTGCTGATGCAATTAGAGATCGGCGGAGTATCAGGCGTTTTACCTCTAGGGAGATACCCGGTGCCACACTCTCCCGATTATTGGAAGCAGCTTGTATGGCACCAAGCGCGGGGAATCGGCAGCCCTGGTTTTTCTATGTGGTAAGAAATCCAGATATCCGCCAGGACTTGGCCAAGGCTGCTTTTGGCCAAAGCTTCCTAGCAGAAGCACCGGTGAATATCGTCGTATGTGCCAAGCCGGAACGGAGTTCCGCTCGTTACGGTGAGCGGGGGGCAAAGCTTTATTGCCTCCAGGACACGGCTGCGGCTGTCCAGAATTTGCTGCTCATGGCAGAAGGACTCGGCCTGGCTACGTGTTGGGTCGGAGCCTTTGATGAACAGGAGGTCAGTCGAGCCCTTGACATACCAAAGGCGCGTAGACCGGTGGCGATTATCCCAGTAGGCTACAGCAATCTGGCCAGACCGCCGGAATCCCCTACCCGTCGAGCCCTCACCGAGGTTGCGAAGATGGTGGATTAGCAAGAACCAACCGAAACTTAGCAAGGATTTCCCAAGGCTCTCACCGTTTTCATGAATAACACTGTATAGCACAATAGCTGCATCACTTAGGAGGTTACATGATGACAGGTAGAGAGTTAGTGCTGGCGGCTCTTCAGCGGCAAGCAACTCCACGGGTGCCTTGGGTCCCTTTCACTGGGGTACATATTGGCAGTCTCAGGGGAGTCACTGCTCAGGAACTGCTGCAAAGTGCCAGCCTGTTGGTGGCCTGTGGTGAAGAAGCCAACGAGCGCTATCAACCAGATGGCCAGCCGGTGATTTTCGACCTACAGGTAGAAGCGGAAATTCTCGGCTGTAAGCTGCAGTGGGCCAAGGATGCGCCTCCGGCAGTTGTATCTCACCCCCTAGCCGCAGGATACGATGGTTTGATGGATTTGCCCAAACCAAGGCCCAAAGATGGGAGGCTACCGGTAATTCTCGATGCCATGCGGGCTCTTAAACAAAGGATCGGGCATGATACGGCCCTTTACGGGTTGGTGGTAGGGCCTTTCACCCTAGCTCTGCACTTGCGTGGGACTAATCTCTTTCTCGACATGTTTGACCAACCGGAGGCAGTGAAGGAATTAATGTATTTTTGCCGCCAGGTGACTGAGGTAATGGCCGATCACTATATCGATGCGGGTATGGATGTAATCGCGGTAGTAGATCCCATGATCTCACAGATATCAGCTGAGCACTTTCAGCAATTTGTCAGCGGAGATGCCACCCACATCTTTGATTTCATCCGAGGAAAGAACGCCTACTCGTCCTTCTTCGTCTGTGGCAACGCAACACCGGTACTGGAGGTTATGGCCCAGTGTGGTCCTGATGGTCTTTCAGTAGATGAAAACGTGGATATGGTCTTTGCAAAAGAGATTGCCGATCGGCATGACATATCCTATGGTGGCAATATTCCCCTTACCACTGTCATGCTGCATGGGGATCAGGCAGATAATATGCAGGCAGCTTTGAAGTTAATCGACAGCTGCAGCGGACCGGGCTTTATCCTATCGCCGGGTTGTGACATGCCTTTTAACGTGAGACCGGGAAACGTCAGTGCCATCACTCTAGCGGTATTCGATCCAGAGAAAGCCCGGGTTTTCGTACAGACCCATCAGAGGCCCGCGGATTTGGCCGAGACCCAAGTCAAGCTGCCCGATTATGATCATTTGCCGAGGCCCCTAATCGAAGTGATCACTTTGGATTCTGCGACCTGTCCACCCTGTAAGTACATGGTTGATGCCACTCGGCAGGTGGCTAAGCTGTTTGCCGGTAAGGTAGACTGGGTGGAATACAAGATTACGGAGAAGGAAAATGTGGTCCGGATGCAGCGCTTGGGAGTTACCAATATCCCCACTATTGTGATCAATGGCAATCCGACTTTTGTTTCCTGCATTCCCGATCTATCTACTTACAAACGGGAAATCGAAAAGGTGCTGCAATCATGATCAATGTTATTTTGCTGACCGGCTTCCTCGGCAGTGGCAAGACAACATGCCTAAATCAGCTTCTACCCAGGCTAGCCCGGGCCAATAAGCGGGTAGCAGTGGTGATGAATGAGTTCGGTAGTGTAGGTGTTGATGGTAAGTTAATCGATGGTGTGGTTCGGCCGGTGGAGCTGCAGAATGGTTCTATTTTCTGTGTTTGTATCAGAGACAACTTTCTGGCGGCCATGGCCAAACTAGCTGAGGAGCTGAAGCCGGAAATCGTGGTGATCGAAGCTACCGGCGTGGCAGATCCTTTTGAGATGGGAGACTTTCTAGCCTACCCGGGTCTACTGGGTATTTATCGGTTGTATCGGACAGTGACATTGATCGATGCCATTAATTTCCCAAAAGTGATTCAGACTCTGCGGGCGGCCCGGGCTCAGGCTGAGGCCGCTGATGTTTTCGTGATCACCAAGACCGACTTGGTTGATTGGGAGGGGTCAGTGGATCTAGGTAATCTCCTGGTGCAGCTCAATCCCACTGCTTTACAGATAGTAGCTCCTTTCTGCCGGTTGTCTGGCACCGAGTGGGAGCTTGTGCTGGGACTCACGCAGGCAGTAGCAGCGGGCAGGCAGTATTCTGTTAGGCAGCCCGCCCGGGATCCGATAGTGTCTGTCACCTTATCAATCGGCCCCTTTGCCGATATTACTTCTGCCCGGGAGGCAATAGCCAGGGCCTTGCCCCCCAATACGCTGAGGGCCAAAGGTTTTATTGATATCAGCGGTAGACCGCACTTATTTCAATATACCATGGGGAAGGCTGAGGTAACGGATGTCAACGGTAGGGTGGAAAAGACGGGGCAGTTAGTTGTCATTGGGCTAAACCTTCGGCGTGACCAGATTCCGCTATGAGTTCCGGCTATCACCTGAGTTGGGCGATGCTTAGGCCATACCTGGAGGGAAGCCCATCTGGGTATCGGGATGGGTTTTCCGATTAGCAGGGACAAGCAGATACACTTCTGCTATAATGTCTATGGCGGGTTTGCATGCAGTGGGTTTAGATATAGCCGGGGAGGTAAAAGAATGAGTAAATACAACCTAACCATGGCAACAGATCTATATCAGTTGACGATGGTCTATGGGTATTACAAGACAGGAACCGCTCACCGTATCGGGGTGTTTGATCTTTTCTTTCGCCGCTTACCTTGGGGGAACGGGTATGCTCTAGCTTGTGGCCTCGAGCAGGCCATTGACTACATAAGAGAGCTAAGATTCAGTGAAGATGACCTAGCCTATTTGAGGAGTCTGAAGCTTTTCCCTGAAGATTTTCTTGACTATTTGCGAAAAATGCGTTTCACTGGAGATATAGATGCAGTAGTGGAAGGCACCCCAATCTTCCCGGGAGAACCCATTGTGAGGGTCAAAGCACCCATAGCGGAGGGTCAGCTTCTGGAGACAAGTCTGGCCAATATCATTAACCACCAGACCCTAATCGCCACTAAAGCTGCCCGAGTTATGGAGGCTGCCGGGGATACAGTGGTCATGGAATTTGGGTTAAGGAGGGCTCAAGGGCCCGATGCCGGCCTGTACGGAAGCCGAGCCGCCTATATCGGGGGATGTCAGGCCACCAGCAATGTGCTGGCCGGCCAGCTGTACGACATACCGGTCAAAGGCACCCATGCCCACTCTTGGGTGATGAGTTTTCCGGATGAATTGACCGCTTTCAGGGCTTATGCCGAGGCCTATCCGCATGCTTGCCTGCTCTTGGTGGATACCTATGATACCATCAGAAGCGGTGTTCCCAACGCGATTCGGGTAGCTAAGGAACTGGAGACTAAAGGTCATAAATTCTTGGGAATACGTCTAGATAGCGGCGATTTGGCATACCTGTCTAAGGTGGCTCGACAGATGCTGGATGAGGCGGGATTGGAGCATGCCATCATAGTTGGTTCCGGGGATCTCGATGAAGACATTATCCGGGATCTCAGAGTCCAGGGAGCTAGGATAGATAGTTGGGGAGTGGGGACGAAACTCATTACTGGAGACAATAATCCAGCTTTAGGTGGAGTCTATAAACTGGTTAGTTTGGAAGAAAATGGTAAACTGGCTCCCAAGATCAAGGTGAGTGAGAATGCAGAAAAGACCACTAACCCGGGAGTGAAGGATACCGTCCGTTTTTACAGTCAGGAGAACGGCAAGGCTTTGGCGGATCTCTTGATCCTGGCTGATGAAAAGATTCCACCCCATGGGCCTTTGACTATCTTTGATCCCATAGATACCTGGAAGAGAAAGACATTGCGGGATTATGATACTGAACGACTGCTGGTGCCCATGTTCCGCAGTGGCGAGCAGGTCTACGAATGCCCTTCGGTGCAAGAGGTCCAAGAGTATGCTCGTAGGCAGTTGGAGCATTTCTGGCCGGAGTATAAGCGCCTCAATAATCCTGAGAAGTATATCATCGATTTGAGTGAGGACCTCTGGAATCTCAAGCATACGATGATTAGAGAACTGAGGACATCTTATATTGAAAGGCACTAAACATGGCTTATGTCGAAGACTAAATCTGAGCAGAGGTAGTGTGGTAGTACTGGCTTGCAGAAAGGTCCAGGAACAGTGACAGATGATGCCAGTGAGGTGAGGCTATGCTCTACATTTTGGTAGTAGCTGCACTCAGATTGTTAGTTCCCCTGATATTTCGAATCCGGGTAGAGGGTAACTTGCATATTCCCCGGGAAGGTGCCGTGGTATTGGCTGCCAATCATAGAAGTCTCTGGGACCCGGTATTTGTGACTCTAGCGAGTCGCCGCCCTGTGTATTTCATGGCTAAAGAGGAGCTATTTCGTATCCCCATCTTAGGTTTCCTCTTGCCTTACCTAAACGCGTTCCCGGTACGCAGAGGTGAAAATGATCGAAAGGCTATTCGAAAAGCTCTATCAGTTTTGCACCAAGGTAGTGTACTGGGCATTTTTGTGGAAGGCACCCGCAACAAAGACCAAACGGGGAAGATAGGGCCTCTAAAGCATGGTGCCGCCATGCTGGCCAGTAAATCCGAAGCCAGTATTGTACCGGTTGCCATCCAGAGAATGAAACGCCAGATCACGATCAGAGTCGGACAGCCACTGACACCTCACTGGCAGTTGTTGGATCGGAGGACTCGCTATCAGATTATCAGTGAGACTCTGCAAGAGGTCTTAAGCCAGATGCTGGAGCCGTTGCCCCAGCTATAGGATTCAGACTTTAGCAGACTGGATGCGAATACTGAACATGACACTATGGAGCAATGCCGCGGTTCTGGAATAACTTGGTGGAAGGAATCGATACCTTCATCAAGAATGAAAAACACCATGCCTTAACTAAGGACCCTGACTTTTGTGCCTTGGGCTCAGTCAGGTTTCTTTATTGGTTGTAGGTCAAAGGAAACGAATTGTGTCAATCACAGTATACGAGGGAGACGAGCCGATGAAAAGATTTTGGTTTACTGGTCTTATGTTTTGCTTATTGGTACTTGTTAGCACAAATCTGGCCCTAGCTGCCAATGCTAACCCAGAAGGTCAGATCGTTATAGTCGGTACTGATATCGAGACCCTTAATCCCATGCTCTCAGAAAGTACCTATGAGACTGTTGTGCTCAATGGGATTTTCAGCCAATTGGTGCGTATGGATGAAGCCGGTAATCTTGTACCGGATCTAGCTCTCGAAGTGCCGACTGTAGACAATGGCGGGATTTCCGCCGATGGCAAGGTATTTACTTTCCATCTCCGCAAAGATGCCAAATGGCATGATGGTAAGCCGGTCACGGCTAAGGATGTGGCCTTCACGTGGGAGATGATCATGCAGGCCCCCCAGGTAGTATCTCGGGATGGTTTCAGTGATATTGAACGGATGGAAACCCCCGATGATTATACGGTAGTTATGTATCTAAAAGAACAGCGGGCGGCCTGGTTGCTCAACTGGGCGGCGATTTCTGGTGCCATCCTTCCGGCACATGCCTGGAAGGGTGTGGAACCAAAGGAGTTTACCAAGGCCCATAAGCTATCTCGTCAACCGATAGGTTCCGGCCCTTTTAAGCTTGTCGAGTGGAAACCAGGCAGTCATGTAATTCTGGAAGCCAATAAGGAGTATTACGGTGAAGGCCCATATTTGGCCAAATTTATTTACCGAGCCGTTTCTGATAGCAACACTCAGTTGACCATGCTCAAGACCGGTGAGGCCGATATTGCCATGAATCTGGTGGGGGACCAGTATCCCCAGGTACAGGCAATTAAGCGGCTGCAGGTTAGTCTTGATCCGGGCTCAGCTTATACTCATATGACATTTAATCTGGATAATTCCCTTTTTCAAGATAAGCGGGTACGGCAGGCTCTGAACTATGCTTTGCCCAGGCAGCTAATCGTGGAGAAGGTCCTGAAAGGCATAGGAATGGTGGCTACGACCAGTACTGCGCCGATTCTGTGGGCCTATGATGACTCCCTGGAGCCTTACCCCTTCGATCCGGAGAAAGCCAAGGATCTCCTTACAGAAGCAGGTTGGGTTGATACTGACGGTGATGGTATTCGAGAAAAGGGTGGCAAGCGCCTGGCCTTCTCCCTGTCAACTAGTGCAGGTGCTAAGGATAGGGCCCAGATCGCCCAGATCGCCAAGCAATTCTGGAAGGAGATCGGTGTTGACCTCGAGATTAAGCTCGTGGAAGCCACCATGCTCTTTGGTGATGTGCTCGAAAACCGGAAGTTCGATATGATCATGTTCGGTTGGCTTACACCGGCTGATCCTGATGAGTTTACTTTGTATCATTCTTCTCAGATCCCAACTCCCGAAAATGAGATGCTGGGACAAAACTACGCTGGCTACGTCAACCCCAAAGTCGATCAGCTCTTGGAGAAAGGCAAGTCTCTCTTGAATCAGGAAGAGCGGTTACCGGTCTACCGGGATATCCAAAAGATCATCTATGATGAACTACCCATGCTGTATTGCTACTATTTTGTCGATATTCACGCAGCTCCTAAGGCTCTGGAAAACTGGCGCCCTGCTCCTTTCACCAATGGGATCAACTGGAATGTTAACCAGTGGAGACTAGCCAAATAGCCTGTCCCTTCGGAGGCAGACTCTCGATTCATATTATAGTAGGGTTTGCCTCCCCTGCATGATCAGTAAGGGGCTTTCCGCCAAGATTGGTCAGGGTTGGAGTTGCTTACAATCAGACCGGGGAAGGCTATGGCAAAGCTATGGGAGGAGTTAGTATGGGAAGATATTTTGCGAGGAGGCTTGTGCAAGCAATACCTTTGCTTTTGGGGATCTCCATCATTTCTTTTTTTGCAATGAGAATGATGCCAGGTGGCCCCATGGCTGGTTACCTAATGAATCCCCGGGTAACCCCCGCAGATGTTGCGCGTCTGGAAGAAGCCTGGGGCCTGGACCAACCATTGATGACCCAATATATTAAGTGGCTTAGTTCCATGCTCGCGGGTGACTGGGGTTGGTCTTACCGCACCGGTTTACCGGTTCTGGAGATGATCATGCAGCGCTTGCCCCAAACACTGCAATTGATGGTCACCTCCTATGTTTTGGCCGCTATTGTGGCGATACCGCTCGGTATTTTTAGCGCAGTCTATCGGTATAGCATTTTTGACTACTGCGCTACGGTGTTCGCCTTTATGGGAGTTGCTATCCCCTCCTTTTGGTTTGCTGTAATGATGCAATTGGTCTTTTCGGTGCGGTTAGGGTGGTTACCGTCAGCAGGTATGGCCACTATCGGCCTTGAGTACTCGCTGGTAGACCGGCTTAGCCACATGATTATGCCGGTATTCGTTTTGGCTCTGATCAACATGGCCAGCTGGAGTCGGTACATGCGGTCCAGTATGCTGGAGGTAGTCGGTCAGGATTATGTTCGTACAGCCATGGCTAAAGGTCTTTCCCACAGAGCAGTGATATATAAACATGCTTTGAAAAATGCACTTATACCCGTTGCCACGATTATGGGTCTTGACTTGCCTGTGTTTTTCGGTGGTGCAGCTCTGACAGAGACCATTTTTGCCTGGCCAGGCATGGGTCAGCTCTTTGTTGACTCTGTTTTCAGCCGAGATTACCCGATTCTCATGGGAGTTCTGATGCTTACAGCGGTACTGGTCGTCCTTGGGAATCTGCTGGCAGATCTCACCTACGGGCTTCTGGATCCACGCATTCACTATGACTGAGGGGGGAATGGGACATGAGTGACAATGCTAGTATTAGTTGGGAAGAGCTTTCAACAGCTGAAGGCACCCAAGATGCACGCTCGGTGAAAAGTCCATGGCAAGAGGTTGTACGGCGCTTTCGCCGCAACCGGTTGGCGGTACTTGGCCTCATCGTGCTGATTATTCTCTGCATTTTGAGTCTCCTCACCCCCTGAGCAGCACCTTACGATCCTGCTGCTATCGACCTATTTGACATTCAGTCTCCACCTAGCCCGGAGCATTGGATGGGAACTGATGATCTTGGCCGGGATGTATTGACCCGCCTAATGTACGGTTCCAGAGTGACTTTATCAGTGGCAGTGGCAGCAACAGCTATCGGTGTGTTGGCGGGAGTCGTACTCGGAGGGATTGCCGGTTACTACGGCGGTCTTCTAGATACCTTAATCATGCGTTTTATCGATGTAATGCTGTCCTTCCCAACTCTGTTTTTGTTGATCATCCTATCGGCATACGTGAAGGCTACCATCCTGGGGATAGTGGCAATCATTGGGTTTACCAGTTGGATGGGGATTGCTCGTCTGGTCAGGGGAGAACTGCTTTCTTTGAAGGAAAAGGAATTCGTCGAGGCCAGTCACGCCATTGGCGCCAGGGATGCTCGGATTATATTCCGTCATTTAATTCCCAACGCCATGGGGCCGGTGATTGTGGCCGGGACCTTGAATGTCGGATATGCTATCTTGTACGAGTCCTCTCTTAGCTTCTTGGGGGTTGGCATTCAGCCACCGGCGGCTAGCTGGGGCAATATGCTGACCAATGCGCAATCCTATGTGACAAGTGCTCCATGGTTGGCTTTTTGGCCAGGGATCCTCATATTCGTGACGGTACTTTGCTTCAACTTTGTCGGTGATGGCATGCGGGACGCTCTTGACCCTAAGCTGAAGTAGCCTGGTCATGGAGACCGAAGGAAGCTAGAGTAGGATTAGGAGAACAGGAAAGATGTCGGTAAGCTCAAACAGGGAGGGAGCGTTTTGACTCAAGGACCGAATATATTGATAGCTTATCAGATGGGTAATCAGCACGTGGCAAACATTGTCGAGATAGCGCCAAAAGCGAGCTTACGGCTAAAACCGCGTCAAGCAGTCATTCAGGAGGACGTAGTTTGGGCGGAGATCTTCTTCGGTTGGCCCCCTACCGAGTTACTCAAGGAAGCCCAGCATCTAAGCTGGGTACACTTGCCTAGCGCGGGAGCCGACGGATATACTAACCCCGAGATTTATGCACATCCGGACGTCATTTTGACCAATTCCAGTGGAGTTTATGGGATTCCAATGGCTGAGCATGCTTTCAGTATGATGCTGGCTTTTAGCCGGACTTTACACACGTATATACGATTTCAGCAGGATAGGCATTGGGAGAAGTTGCCGGTTTCCGGAGAGCTCTATGGGAAGACCTTAGGGATTCTAGGCCTCGGAGACATCGGTACAGAAATTGCGCTAAGGGCCAAGGCCTTTGGTATGCAGGTATGGGCACTAAAACGTCGAGTGGCTGCCAAGCCGGACTATGTTGACGAGCTAGTAGGCCCGGCCGGGCTGCGGGATTTGATGGGTGTCAGTGATTATGTCGTGATCGCTTTACCTTTGACCGCCGAGACTACCAGATTGATCGGTGAGCAAGAACTAGGTTGGATGCGATCCCATGCTGTTTTAATCAATGTGGGCCGTGGTCCGATTGTCGATGAACAGGCATTAATCAAAGCCCTGCAGGAAGGTCGTCTGGCCGGGGCTGGCCTGGATGTGTTTGAAGAAGAGCCATTGCCACAGGCTAGTCCCCTTTGGGAGATGCCCAATGTAATCATCACACCACACTCAGGTGGTGTTACCCCGGAGTCTGCCCGTAGAACGACAGAGATCTTCTGTCTGAATCTCAAGCTATGGCTGGATGGGCGTAAAGAAGAAATGATTAACGTCGTGGATATGGAGGTCGGTTACTAGAAACTGGCCTTGTAACTGATCAAGTAGATGATCCACAAGTGAGCCGGGTAGAAGACGTAGAAAAACCATTTGGCCGAGGGGCCTCCTCTCCCCAGTTCGCCATTATACGCTAAGAAAAACGGTAGAGCGAAGACCATCATCCATTGGTAGTCATGGATGAAGAGTTGCTGGAGGGTCAAGGGGCCAAGTAGGGAAGGCATCAGCGACCCAATGGTATAGAAGAGGGCGAGTAAGCCGCTTTTCCCCCGAAAAAGGTAAAAGGTAAGGCTCATCATTAATCCATAGATGCTGGCTTCAGTAAAGAGCATTGCTATGCTCAAGATCAGGATGTGAGGTACGCCCAAGAGCGGGTTTTCAGTTTCTCGGACTTGCTCACAGGCAGACATCAGTGCCACTCCTAGGCCAAGGGAAAAAAAGATGTTGTTATGCCACGTAATGTCGGTGGGAAACAGATGTTTTAGAATACCGGAACCGACAGCCATAATTATACCTGCGCCTAGTAGCCGCGCCACATACTTTGGTCTACTTCTGGTATGAAAGAAGCCTTCAACAGTGAGGAAAAAGAATACCGGTGCAACTACCCTTCCCAGATAGCGGAACCAGAGGGGCATGGCCGGAATGAATTGCCTCAAGTGATCTAGTACCATGAGGGCAGAGGCGATGGTCTTGAGTTGAAAGCTATTTAATGAGTATGGCCTTTTTCCCACTTGACACTCTCCCCAGCAACTCCCGTAGTGAGCACTGCTGATCGTCATCATTCTATAGCATATACTGACAGCCTTACAAACGCATAGTGGAATTCCAGAAAATCCCATGCCCAATCTTGACGGGAGAGGCATATCATGTTATAATATACTTCCCTGTTATCGAATTATATCGTGCTGGTTTTAGCTCTTTTCACGAAGAACCTCTAGTCCAACGGTTCTTTTTTCAAATATATCGTTAAATATTCTCGGGTTTTATCCTTTGACATAGCGGGGAGAGGTCTATGCAACGGGCGTAGATAGGTCTCCCATTTTGTGCTGGAGCGGTTTTGAGCCAAGTAGTGAGGCTTTTTTCGTATATGAAGTATGTCAACAGATTGCGAAGGAGAGGTGAATGCTTTGGCTGTGGTGACACAAGTGGGCAAGAGGCAGCAACGCACTAGTTTCGGCAGAATCAAGGAAGTCCAAGCCATACCTAATCTCCTTGATATTCAGCGGCGACCCTATGATTGGTTTCTCGCGGAGGGATTGCTGGAAACCTTCCGGGACATCTCGCCGATTGAGAGCTTTACCGGTAATCTGGTGCTGGAATTCATTAGTCACTTTCTAGGTGATCCTGAGTATTCTGTCGAGGAATGCAAGGATAGAGATATGACCTATGCTGCTCCCATGCGAGTCCGAGCACGCCTGGTCAATAGAAAAACAGGTGAAGTCAAAGAACAAGAAGTGTTCCTAGGTGATTTTCCCCTAATGACTGAACAGGGGACCTTTATCATCAATGGAGCGGAACGGGTGATCGTTAGCCAATTGGTACGTTCACCTGGGGTATACTACGGGGAAGATCGGCATTCCAGTGGTAAACAGCTATATACTGCTAACTTAATCCCTGATCGTGGTGCCTGGCTGGAGTTCGAAACAGATGCCAATGATGTAGCCTATGTTAGAATTGACCGAACCCGGAAACTACCGGTGACTGTACTGATCAGAGCCATCGGATACGGTAGTGATGAGCAGTTGACAAAGCTGTTTCATGGAGGTATCGGTTTAGGCCCCACTATAGATAAAGACAGGACTAAGTCCGAGACAGAAGCGTTAATTGAGATCCATAGGAGGTTGCGACCCGGCGAACCACCCACAGAAGAGTCGGCTAGAAGCCTTTTTGAGACCCTGTTCTTCGATAGCAGACGCTATGATCTGGCATCAGTGGGTAGATACAAACTAAACAAGAAACTCCGTATTACAGAGCGTCTGACGGGAAGGGTTACAACCCGGCCGATCGCTCATCCCAAGACAGGCGAGTTGATTGTGGAAGCCGGCGTTAAGCTGGATCGGCGAGTGGCTGAGAAAGTGATGGCTGCCAAAGTGGAAGCCGTATATGTGAAAGGCAAAGGGGATCAGGAAATCAAGATCCTGGGAAATGGGCAACCCCATGAGAGTGAACGGACACTTACACCCCAAGACCTTGTGGCTGCTGTCAACTATTTCTTCAATCTAATGGATGGTGTGGGTAGTGTCGATGATATCGATCACCTGGGTAATCGGCGTATAAAGAATGTAGGAGAGCTGCTACAGAACCAATTTCGCATCGGATTGTCCCGGATGGCCAGGGTTGTAAGGGAGCGTATGACGATTCAAGATGAAGATGTGATCACTCCCAAAGCACTGATCAACAATAGACCGGTTGTTGCCGCCATCAGGCAATTCTTTGGCAGCAGTCAGTTATCGCAGTTTATGGACCAGACTAATCCTCTGGCAGAGTTGACCCATAAGCGACGGCTTTCGGCCTTAGGACCTGGAGGCCTTTCCCGGCAGAGGGCAGGGTTTGAGGTAAGGGATGTACATCACTCACACTATGGTCGTATGTGCCCCATCGAAACACCCGAAGGACCAAGCATCGGCCTGATCGGTTCTCTTTGTACCTATGCCCGTCTGAACGAATATGGCTTTATCGAGACTCCGTACCGCACGGTGGAGAACGGCCGGATTACCGATGAAGTGCAGTATCTAACCGCTGATGAAGAGGATAATTATGTGGTTGCTCAAGCCAACGAGCCACTGGATGACGAGGGACGTTTTGTGCATCCTCGGGTTACAGTACGCTATATGGACAGAATTCTCCTGTCACCCTCTGAGCAAGTAGATTTCATGGATGTTTCTCCAAAGCAGTTGGTAAGTGTTACTACTAGCCTGATCCCGTTTTTGGAGAATGACGATGCATCTAGGGCTCTAATGGGCTCTAACATGCAGCGCCAGGCAGTGCCACTTTTGCGAGCCGAAGCCCCCTATGTGGGAACAGGCGTGGAATATAAGGCGGCGGTAGACTCTGGAGTACTAGTTACTGCAAAAAACCCCGGCAAGGTAGAGCGTGTTACTGCGGAAGAGATTGTGGTGAGAACCGGTGGTGGAGCCAGAGATATCTATCGTCTACGCAAATTTGAGCGGTCTAACCAAGGTACTTGTATCAACCAGCGTCCACTTGTAAGTAAGGGTATGTATGTTGAGCGTGGCGAGGTGATCGCCGATGGCCCTGCTACCAAAGATGGCGAATTGGCTTTGGGTCGGAATACTTTAGTAGCCTTTATGCCTTGGGAAGGGTATAACTACGAAGATGCCATTTTGATCAATGAAACCCTAGTCAAGGAAGACGTTTTCACGTCAATTCATATTGAGGAGTATGAAGCTCAGGCTCGGGATACCAAGCTCGGTGTGGAAGAGATCACGCGGGATATTCCCAATCTAGGAGAAGATGCTCTTAAGGATCTTGACGCTACCGGAGTTATTCGTATCGGTGTGGAGGTAAGGCCGGGAGATATCCTTGTCGGTAAAGTCACTCCCAAAGGAGAGACTGAACTAACTGCAGAGGAACGACTCTTAAGGGCCATCTTCGGGCAGAAAGCTCGCGAAGTCAGAGACACCTCTTTGCGAGTACCCCACGGCAAGGGCGGTACAGTAGTGGATGTGAAGGTGTTTAGCCGGGAAAATGGAGATAAGCTCCAGCCTGGTGTTGATCGACTGGTACGAGTCTATCTGGCTCAGAAACGGAAGATCTCAGAAGGGGACAAGATGGCGGGGCGTCACGGTAACAAGGGTGTGATTGCCAAGATTCTGCCAGAGGAGGATATGCCCTTCATGCCAGATGGCCGCTCGGTGGACATTGTACTCAATCCTCTGGGAGTGCCATCGAGAATGAACATCGGTCAGATACTGGAGACTCATCTAGGCTGGGCGGCGGCGGCATTGGGGATCAAGGTAGCTACTCCCGTTTTTGATGGTGCCCGGGAGGATGACATAATCTCATTCCTAAAGCAGGCTGGGTTACCTTCTACCGGCAAGACGACTTTATATGATGGTCGCACCGGTGAACCTTTCGATAACGAGATCACTGTAGGTTATATATACATGCTCAAACTAACTCATCTCGTCGATGACAAGATCCATGCTCGTTCCACCGGGCCTTACTCTTTAGTAACCCAACAGCCCTTGGGCGGAAAGGCTCAGTTCGGTGGTCAGCGTTTTGGTGAGATGGAAGTCTGGGCCCTAGAGGCTTACGGGGCAGCCCATACCTTGCAGGAGATGCTGACTGTCAAGTCTGATGATGTCATCGGACGCGTAAAGGCCTATGAGGCCATTGTTAAAGGTGAGAACATACCTGAGCCCGGTGTGCCTGAATCCTTTAGAGTACTGATCAAGGAATTGCAGAGCATTGGCCTTGATGTTCGAGTCTTTTCTGAAGAGGAAGAAGTCCAGCTAAAAGAAGTCGACGAGGATGTGAGTAAGATGGCCAAGGAACTTGGCATAGACATTCCCCAAAGAGATGTGGGTAAGCCGAATGAGGAAGGGTCAGGGTAAGCTGAGGCTGCCGATAGTGGATCTTTGGTCTTGATGATACCTCAGTTTTTGCTGGTTGTTTCGCGGTTAGGTTTGTGCTACAATATAGCCTAGCGAGCGAGATCCGCCCGTAGCTCAGCTGGATAGAGTGTCTGACTTCGAATCAGAAAGCCGCAGGTTCGAGTCCTGCCGGGCGGGCCAGAGAGAACCCCCACGACCATGAGGTTGTGGGGGTTCTTCGTAGGTGCTTAAAGCAGTCCCCCCACCGTGAAGCTATAGCTACCGGATTCCAGTTCATAAATAGCTCTTCCATCTTCGTGCCTGATTAAGGTAACCCGCTCGGCCTCCATAGCGAGGTTTCCGCTTTCCATTACCCTGTCTTGAGAGGTAGCAGGGATGTATAGGGTAGCAGTGGTATTGGGAACGGTATAGTGGTTAAAGGAGTTCATTCTTTTGTTTCCGGCAAAGCCTTTTTCTACGGTGTAGGCGTTCCAGCGCTCCCAGATAGAAGATGTCCCCTGAACCACAGGATATAGTCAGGAAGCATATTCTGTCTGCTCCAGCATCTCATATGCCACGTCAACCCTTCCAATTTTCATCAGTGCTGGAAGTACTTTGCCAGTAACATAGAAGCCGGTGTTGATTGTGTATTCTGCTCCTTCGCTTCTTCCACCTCTACACGCCTCATAGTAGTTTTCAGCAAATCTCTCGTTGTACTCATCGTTGGCAATGTTGAAGTAAATCGCCAGTGCGCACGAAGCTTGGGTGTCGCAGATCACGATGGGTGCATCTGGAGCCGACGTACCTAAAGGCCCTGACGCTTCAGGTGCTCTTGTCTTCACTGTCGCGGGATCAATAAAATACCCTCGTTTCACTTCCGCTTGATGCCTTCAGGCGCGTGAATTCTTCCCTAGGCTTGGTTCATCTGGGAAAGTTTACCAGGGGATCGGGGCGAAGGCTGTTGAGTCAAAAGGCGAGATCAAGAAGACTCCTTTGACAGATAAGAAAGCGAAGAAGGAATTCGTCAAGTTACAAGAGAAAGTTTAGATAGTCATAATTAAGCAAGCGCGATGTGATTTGTGTGAATGCTTGGCATTGGAATGGAGGGGTATTTGTTGGGTAGGAATGTCCTTCAGGCAAGAGGAATATCGAAGAGCTTTTCTGGGACAGTTGCTTTGGACGGTGTAGATTTTGAGCTGAATGAAGGAGAAGTCCATGCCCTAGTTGGTGAGAATGGCGCCGGAAAATCGACTCTGATTAAGATACTCAGCGGAATTCTCAGGCCGGATGAAGGAGAAATTTATCTCGATGGCAATCCAGCAAGTATTTCAGATCCACTAACTGCCCAGCGACTCGGTATTGCAGCCATCTATCAGGAGCCAGCTGTATTTCCCGAACTCAGTATTGCTGAGAATGTTTTCATGGGACACCATGAGATACACAGGATGACCCGTCGGATTGACTGGCGAAAGACCTATGAGGAAACAGAAAGACTGCTCGATTCGCTGGATGTGAAACTGGATCCGAAGACCAAGGTGAAGTTCTTGAGTGCTGCAGAGCAGTAGCTGGTCGAAATCGTTAAAGCTTTGTCTTTTAACTCGACGATCCTGATCATGGATGAGCCCACCTCCTCGCTTACCCTCAAGGAGATCGAAAGGCTCTTTACTACCATAGAGCGCCTGAAAGAGCAAGGGACATCGATCGTCTTCATCTCTCACAGACTCGAAGAAGCATTTGAGATAGCAGATCGGATCACTGTTCTACGCGATGGACGCTACATTGGTACCAAAGACATCTACGGGGATGAAGTCAGTGTAGACGACATCATCAGGATGATGGTAGGGCGGGAACTAACCGAGCTTTTCCCGAAAAAGCAGGTTAAGATAGGGTCGCCGGTTCTCAGAGTCGACCATCTAGCCAAAGGAAGCCAACTGTATGACATAAACTTCAGACTGAACAAAGGAGAGATCCTGGGGTTCTTCGGACTGGTCGGGGCCGGCAGAACAGAATTGGCTCGGGTGATCTTTGGGCTGGAGAAAGCGGATAGGGGCAGCATTTACCTAGATGAACAGGAAGTCAAGATCGATAACCCTTGGACTGCCTTGGAACACGGTATAGCCTACGTTCCGGAAGACAGGCAGGCCCAGGGTCTTGTTTTGCCTATGAGCATAACCCACAACATAACCCTTCCAGTGGTTGATAAGTTCTCGACAATGAGCTGGATAAACGAGTACAAGGAAACGGCGGAAGCAAAAAGGTACGCGGATATACTGCAAGTCAAGGCCTACGGGCTGTGGGAACAGGTCGCGAAGCTCTCTGGAGGCAATCAGCAAAAGGTGGTACTAGCCAAGTGGCTGGCTACTAATCCCAAGATCCTGATCTTGGATGAGCCAACGAGAGGCATAGATGTAGGTGCAAAAGTTGCCGTGCATGAGTTCGTGGGCAAGCTGGTCTCCCGCGGAGTAGCCATCATCATGATATCATCCGAACTCCCGGAAGTACTGGCGATGAGCGACCGGGTAATGGTGATGTTCGAAGGGAGGATCGTCGACGAGTTTAGCAGAGAGGATGCAACCCAAGACAGGGTACTATCTGCGGCAGTGGGGATGCGTGCCGAAAACAAACAGATAGCTGGGGTGAGGACATGAGTGACGCAACGAGCTTGGCACTAGATAAAAGCGGGATACTGGAGAGAATTTTGGCATTTCGGGAATTAGTGCTGTTTGTATTCATAGTCTTACTCATTGCCGGTGTTAGCATTAGAAGCCCTCGGTTCCTGGCTCTAGACAATTTCAAGGTCATCTTGCTTGATGCATCCATACTGATGGTGGTAGCCATAGCTCAGATGATCGTGATGCTAACTGCAGGCATTGACTTGTCGATAACAGCCGTTCTGGCGTTTAGCGGCATGGCAGTAGCGCTCCTGGTTAGAGACGGCATAGTCACACAACCGTGGCTGTGCCTACTGTTGGGAACACTGATTGGTCTTGCCTTAGGCTCCATCAACGGGCTTCTTGTCTCCAAGGGTGGCATGCCTCCGATAATCGCTTCGATCGCCACCATGACTATATATAGAGGTGCCACGTATCTGATAAGTGGCGGTGCATGGGTAAGTGCCCATCAGATGACAGATGGTTTCATATCGATAGCAAGAGGAACGGTGTTTGGCATACCTAATTTGGTGGTTACCGTGATCATCGTCTCACTTATTGCCTATTACTTCCTGGGTCACACTCCCACCGGAAGGAAGATCTATGCCGTGGGAGACAATCCAAATGCTGCACGATTTGCAGGTATCAATGTCAACAGGATCAATTTCCTTGTTTATGCGTTATCGGGTGGTATTTGTGGCTTTTCTGGGGTTCTCTGGGTCTCTCGATATGCGTCTGCTCAGTCTAATGCAGCCGTAGGATTTGAACTACAGGCAGTTGCGTCGTGTGTGATCGGAGGCGTACTCATCTCTGGTGGTTCGGGTTCTGTTCCCGGCGTGTTGCTAGGCTCACTTCTATTATCGGTAATCGTGAATGCACTCGCGGTTGCGCGGGTGAATCCCTTTTGGAGAATGGCCATCCAGGGGGTAATAATCCTAGTCGCAGTTGTGATCGATACAATGATGTCAAGACGCATTGGTAAGAGGGAGGCTCAATAGCAGTGAGTACAGTGGGCTCAGACATTGTAGGTGGAATTCAAGAAAGAAAAGGCTTTTCGATACGATCGTTCTTCGCCAGGTGGGAATGGGTACTACTCTTTCTGATAGGAATCGTGTTTGTGGTCAATGCCAACATTGCTCCCTACTTTCTCAGGACCAGTGTGCTCTTTGATATGACCTTCAACTTCACAGAAAAGGGACTAATCGCTCTGTTTCTGGCTTTCATTATCATGATGGGAGAGATCGACATTTCCGTTGCTTCAAACATGGCGATGTCTGCTGTAATCACTAGCATGTTCTTTCAAGCGGGAGTGAACATCTGGATTTCCGTAATCCTCGGTTTGCTTGCCGGGACATTTGGTGGCTTCCTTAATGGCTATATTATTACCAAAGTTAAGATTCACTCTATGGTTGTGACCTTGGCCACACTCTCTCTTTACAGAGGTATAGCATATGTCTTGCTGGGTGACAAGGCAGTTACCGGCTTTCCAGTGGAGTTCATGTACCTAGGCCAAGGGTATGTGGGCAACTCTCCTGTGCCATTTGAGTTGGTATTGTTTGCGGTACTGGCAGTGGCCTGTGGGGTGGTTCTCCACAAGACCAAGTACGGAAGGTACATATATGCCATCGGGAACAATGAGACTGCTGCCAGGTATTCGGGTATCCCGGTTGACCGCATAAAACTCGTACTATTTACTACCGTCGGGCTGATTTCTGCCATTGCAGGGATACTCTTTATTTCCAGAGTTGGCGTCTGCCGCCCGGACTTAGGAGACCAGTTCCTGTTCGAAATCGTGACCATAGTGCTTCTTGGAGGAGTGAGCATAAACGGCGGAGAGGGTTCCATAGTCGGCGTCGTGTTGTCTTTGTTTCTGATAGGGTTGACCAGATACGGTATGATTCTGGTCAACATAAGGGCTCCCGTGATTAACATCGTCATAGGCTCTATGTTGATTATAGCTGTCCTGGTACCGAGATTCACACGCTTGGTTTCCAAGGAAGGCTAGAATTGGGGCCTTTAGCAGAACTGAGTGGACCTGCCTTGGGTACGATGGAACTTCCCGCCAACGATTACAAAGGTTGCGGAGCAGCAGATACAAGGACGGGGACCGGTCCCAGGTAGATGCTCCGCTGCTGACGATGAGGTTCAAGCGACTATTATTGCTGTGAGAGGTGATGAGGGGGTGATCGCAGGTTTGAGGATCAGGTAATTCGCTTGGTCAACAGTTGGTTATCAAAGAACGAGAAAGGGATGAAAGCAAAGTGAAAAGAAAACAGTTTATTTGCTTCTCGCTTATAGTTTTACTGGTATCTGCCGCTTTCGGCGGTGTCGCATTCGCCCAGGCTAATGGGCCGTTCACTATAGCAGTTGTCGTGAAATCCGAAGGAAACCCATTCTTTGAGGCCGTCGAGGTTGGTTGCCGTGAGGCAGTAGAAGAGATCGGGGCTGGCGACACCTTAATCTTCTTGGGACCCGAATCACCAACCGTTGAGGGGCAGATAGAGGTAATCAGCGCTCTGGTTGCTCAGGGTATAGATGGAATTACTATAGCTGCCAACGAACCCAATGCGCTCGTTCCCGTTTGTCAAAGGGCGCAAAAGGCCGGGATCGTAGTAACTAGTTTCGACTCGCTTGTCTCGCCCGACGGGAGCCAGCTGTTCATAAACCAGGCAGATATGGAGCGGGTCGGCAGAGACCAGGTTCGGTTGATGGCGGAGATACTAGACTACGAAGGTCAGTTTGCGATTCTGAGCGCCGGACCGACTATGTCTAACCAGAATACCTGGATCGCCTGGATGCTCGAGGAGCTAGCCGAACCTGAGTACGCAAAAATGGAGCTCGTGGCAATCGTCTACGGTATGGATGAAAGGGAGAAGAGCTACTCTGAAGCGATGGGTCTGTTCAGATCATATCCGGATCTCAGAGGCATAATCTCACCGACCACCGTAGGAATGGCCGCGACAGCTCGAGCGATCAAGGACGCCGAACTCGATGGTAAGGTCTTCTTGACTGGATTGGGACTTCCAAGCGAAATGGCGGCTTATATCAGGGAAGGTATCTGCCCACAGATGGCCCTCTGGAACCCCATCGATCTCGGGTACATGGCAACCTATGTAACTCGGCTGATGGTAGCAGGAAAGATAAAGGGTGAAGTAGGAGAGACCTTTGAAGTCGGCAAGATGGGTTCAAGAGAAATCACCATGGATCCTGCACTTGGCAAGGTCGTACTGCTTGGACCGCCGTTTGTGTTCAACCAGGAAAACATTGATGACTGGGCTGACGTATACTAGGAATATACGAAGTAGCAAAATGCCTCTGGTGGCTTCGACAAGAAAATGGTATACTATGAAAGTGTGAAAAACTGCGTTTGGTGCGAGGGTGGGATGGGCTTTAGGTTCGATTCACAGTCGGTAGGTTACGTGCTTATCAATATGACTAGGTGATGAAGCTCACCCGGACTTGACGTCCAGACCGCTTTGCAGCTAATGGCTTCTGCGATACTAAGGTGTCGTGGAGGCCTTTTTTCTTGAGGAGGCGATTTCATGGTAGCAGACATTATGCTAGGGGCTGTTATAGTCATAATCACAGGATTCCTGGCTGGTCACCTGGTGGAGAGACTGGGTATTCCTCGGCTGTTAGGAATGCTGATCGTTGGAGTACTTATAGGACCCCATGCGCTGGGCTGGATAAGTGGCGATCTCTTGAGCTTGAGCAATGAGATTCGGATGCTTGCCTTGACTGTAATCTTGCTCAAGGCTGGTCTGGGATTGGACAAAAAGAAGATCCTGGCGCAAGGCAATACGGCTATACTGCTAGGGATCATACCATGCACTATGGAAGCAGCGGTTTTGGCCATTTCCACTCATTATCTCTTGGGCTGGGATTGGACGATCTCTTGGCTGCTGGGTTGGATTGTCTGTGCGGAGTCACCGGCTGTTCTCGTCCCCATGATGTTACGCCTTAAGTCCGAAGGTTGGGGTGCCAAGAGTGGTTTGCCTGATCTTGTACTAGCAGGAGGGGCCTTGAGTGATGTTGTCGCGATTACTGTCTTTGGGATCGTATTGGATACGGCGACTATGGGATCAACTCCGGGATTAGCCACTCTAGGAGCGATCCCCCTTAGTGTAGCCGGGGGTCTGGTAGCCGGCCTCGTTGCAGGTAAACTCCTCACTAGAGTGCTCTATGATGTCGGAATTACTCGGAACGCCACTCAGGATCTGCTCATCGCCCTAACTGCAGCGGTAGCACTAGTCATGGGCGGCGACAAGGTCGGGTATTCAGGCTACCTGGCGGCAATGATGATGGGCTTCACTATTGTGGAGTCCAGTGAGGTATTGGCCAGACGTATTCGGGCGGAACTAGATCGTGTGTGGGTAATCGCCGAGATCTTCCTATTCGTGCTGATTGGAGCAGAAGTCAATGTCTCGGTTGTTAGGCAGGCAGGGGGTAGCGGGATCGCCCTATTGGTTTTGGGCCTTTTGCTAGGCCGTATGCCCGGGGTCTGGATATCTACAGCCAGATCTACTCTATCCAGTAGGGAGAAGCTCTTCATGAGTGTGGGGTATTTGGCTAAAGCTACGGTACAAGCCGCTATTGGTGCCATACCTTTGTCTATGGGCATCCCCCATGGGGAAGTGATTCTAGCCTTTGCTGTTCTTGCCATTATTGTGACTGCTCCTGTGGGAGCCATTGGGACTAGTCTTTTGGCCCCTAGGCTATTACAACGTGGTGATGTTGATCCTACAAAAGTGACTGTTGAGAAGAAGTACCGCTTTCTAGTGGCCTTGGATCAAGAAGGTACTGCCATGCGAGCCCTTGAGGAAGCTGCTCAGCTCGCCAGGCAGCTAGATGCTACCCTCATGATCTTGCATGTTGACGAAAGCGGCGGAGCAGCTCCATTCGTAAGCATGCTTTACGATAGCAACCGCTACCTAATCAGCGATGTAGAACACGATCTCGTCATAGGCAGTGGTAATCCTGTAGAGGGCATCATCCAGTTAGCAATAAGCGGCGATGTAGATATGATTTTCATGGGAAAAGGTACACCGTCTACTCTTGCCAGTGACATAACTCCCAAGGTGCTAGAGCAATCACCGGTGCCGGTGATCGTTGTATCGTAGTGAAGAGGGTATTCGCCTACATGGTTCCGGGATCTCTAGAGCCTTAGCCTAGAGAGGTTAAAGCTCATCAATGCTAGAAGACACGTAGGACTTCTCCGATATGTGACGAATGAGCCATCAGGGAGTGTTTTCTATAACGTTGCGAAAAATGGGAGGGAGTAATGTGACTCATGAAATACCTATTGGCTTACAGTTGTTTTCCGTTCGACATGATCTGGATAGGGATCTGCAGGGCACTCTGCAGGCAGTAGCCGATATGGGTTATGAAGGGGTAGAGTTTTTCGGCTTTCCTAGCCATCCGGCGGGAGAATTGAGGGATCTTCTGGATGAGTGCAAGCTAGCCTGTTGCGGGTGGCATACGCCCTTTGAGCTTGTTCAAGATGACAAGCTAGAAGAGACAATTGCTTTCAACCGAGAGCTAGGGAACAAATACATCATCGTGCCCGGCATACCGCCAGAGCTCCGCCGTTCTCGGACTGATTGGCTTAAGCTGGCGGAGTTCTTCAATGGGTTGAGTAAGAAACTTAGTCCCTATGGAATGGTAACAGGTTATCATAATCATCATGTCGAGTTTGCTCCGCTGGATGGTGAGCAGCCTTGGGATACATTCTTTGGGAATACCGAGAAGCAGATTGTCATGCAGCTGGATTTGGGTAATGCAATGTTAGGTGGAGCTAATGTTGTTTCGATTCTAGAGAAGTATCCTGGACGGGCTACCACCATTCATCTAAAGCCCTATTCTTTTGAAGCTGGGAAAAATAACCCCCATGTGGGGTTTCGCCCTCCAATTGGAGAAGATGATGTTCCTTGGCCTGACGTATTCAGGCTTTGTAAATCGGGTGGAACAGAGTGGTACATTGTTGAATACGAGAGTGATGCCTTTTCGCCATTGCAGGCGGTGGAAAAATGTCTCGAGGGGTTGAAGGAAGTACAGGCATCAGCACGAGGTTGAGATAGGCAGGAGGGAGCCCAGACTGACACCATTATCTAAGCGAGTGCCGTCAGACCCGGATATGGAAGGGTGGCTAGCTAGCAAAATGGCTAGGAGCCACCCCCTTTTTTCTTTCTTGCTCTGTTCTGTACTGGTTTGCAGGAAAGGGAAAAAGTTCGCACTGTACAGAAGGAGAATCATCTGGCGTGTTGAATAACTAGATACAGTTAGTTTGTACGGGGGACGAACGAAGATTCCCCATACAGTAATCATGAATCGGGGGGGAGACCATTGAAGCTATCGATAGCTAATAACACATCGGTGAAAGAGCAAAACTTGAGAGTCATTCTCAACTTGATTAGGGCTGCAGGTCGGATCTCCCGAGCAGAAATTAGTAGACAGACTGGCCTTAGCCGATCTACTGTCAGTGAATTGGTGGGTTTTCTTTTGCGGCAAGGTATTATCGAGGAAGCGGGAACTGGTGACTCTCTCGGCGGTCGACGTCCGATTCTGCTCGAGATCAGAGCCAGAGGTAGGCTGATCGGTGCCGTCCATGTGGATGATGATGGCTCGTTATATGGCCATACCGAAGATCTGGCAGGGAACAGGTTCAAAACAGGTAGAGCTCATGCCCGGAAACCAGAGGAACTCGTTTTAGGCATATGGGAACTGCTGAAGGAGCTGACTGATGGAGATATCGATCGGTTGGCTTCGATTGGTCTGGCTCTACCTGGTGTTATTTCACCCCAGGGTGGCATATTGTCTGCTGTCAACTTGGGGTGGAATAATGTGCCGGTTGCAGAGCCCCTAAGGCGAAGACTTGGTATTCCAGTAAGGGCTGAGAATGCCACGGGTTTGGCGGCCTATGGCGAAATGTCAGCCAGAGGCTTTGATGTACATAACCTTGTTTACCTGCGGATTGGCTCGGTAGTTGGTTCTGGGATAATAACCAACAACCAATTACACCGGGGTCTGCGGGGGAGTGCCGCTGAGATCGGACACATGGTACTTGATGCCGGTGGAGAGCTGTGTAAATGTGGCCGAAAGGGATGCCTCGAGACTAGAGTTTGCCGCAGAGCTGCTTTAAGACTTCTGGTAGACCACGATGCTGAGCGTGATCATTCATCATTAAACTTAGGCAACATCTTTGAGTACCTAGTTGGGAGGGACGAACAGGGCGATCGGATTGCTCAAAGAGTAATAGCTGATATAGCCAGCAGCACTGCCAGTGCCATCGTGAACGTTCTTAATATCCTCGGTCCTGATACGGTCGTAATTGAGAGCGTACTTTGCGATTCCAGCACATTTTGGTCAGTCTTAACCGGTACCACTGCTAAGGAAGCACTGCCCTTTGCAGAAGGCAAGTATCAGTTGCTGCCCTCTTCCTTAGGGAAAGAGGCGGTGGTTGTCGGAGCTATGGCCTATGCTACAAGACTCTTTTATGAGCACAGTCAGATTCCCACCGTGGGGATATAGAGGGGGGTGAAGCGTGGGGTCAGTATGCAGATCCGTATGAACACGTAATCGGGGCTGATCCAAAGCCATAACGGAAGAGAGGGGAAAACATGTCAAAACTAAGATTTGGTATTGTGGGTGCGGGAGTGTGGGGAGAGACCCACGCCTATCTGTACCAGGAGCACCCGAACGTTGAAGTAAGTGCTATTTGTGACTTGGACGTAGCTAGAGCTAGAAGGCTAGCGGCTAAGTTTAGCATACCCGGTGTTTTCTCAGATCATAATGAGATGTTGCGGCATGCAGAACTAGATGCGGTCGCGATTGTCACCCCGGATTTTGCTCATGGCAAGATAGCAGTAGACTGCGCCAATGCCAAGAAGCACCTGCTTGTAGAAAAGCCGTTAGCCACCACTCGGGAAGATGTAGAAGCTATTGTCGAGGCTGCGGAAAGAAATCACGTCAGGGTGATGGTCGACCTGCATAATAGGTGGAGCCCCCCTTTCGCTGTAGCCAAGCAGTCGCTTGATAGTGGTGAATTGGGCGATCCAGTCAGTGCCTATTTTCGCCTAAACGACATTAAGTGGGTAGCCACCGATATGCTACCTTGGGCTGCGAAGTCTTCTATCCTGTGGTTCCTAGGAAGTCATACAGTTGATACTCTGCGGTGGTTCTTCAGTGATGAAGTGGAGCAGGTCTATTCAGTATCTAGTTCGGGTGTGCTAAAAAGGCTCGGTGTGGATACAGTAGATGTCTATCAAACCATTTTGGAGTTTAGAAACGGTGGAATTGCCTCCATAGAAAATGGCTGGATTACCCCAAATACACATCCCTGTGTGAATGACATCAAGTTCAATATTACCGGCACCAAGGGCATGATTAATCTAGATCTGAGCAACAACCAGATGATCGAACGATTCACCGAAGACAAGAATGATCGTCCCGATGTCTTGGTGCGGCACTTTATCCATGGGAAAGCCAAGGGATTTGCCTATGAAAGCATTCGGCACTTTGTCGATTGCTTGGTCACCGGTGAGGATTTCTTGGTATCAATTCAGGATGCAGCAAATACCTCGTTGACAGTGCTAGCCATTCTGGAATCAGCAGCGACAGGCAAGGTAGTTAAGGTCAAATACTAAGCGTTCTATGCTAAACAGTGCCCTGTATTGGCTCTAATAGGATCCGCTAAACCGAAAGGGACTACTTGCTAAAACGGTGTTGACTTTCCAACCGGTTGTGGATAGAATAGGCTGCAGAGAAAGAAACGAACATATAATGTTTGCCAGTGACGGGAACGGAGTGTCATAATGGGGAAACCAAACGCAGCGAAGGCTAAGGGATGGTTTTGAATGGAAGCACGAAGAAAAAGAATGGTAGAGCTAATCCGCCAAGAGGGCGAGGTAAGCATCGCTAGGTTGAAAGAGTGCTTTTCTGACGTTTCAGAGATGACTCTCCGCCGCGATTTAGAATTCCTGGATCGGAACAAGCAGATTGTGCGTGTCTACGGAGGCGCTAAATCCATAGGGGCGGTAGTGGGCTTATCTGAAGAAGTATACGCAAAACGTTCCAGAGATAACGTAGAAGAGAAGAATCTGATTGCAAAGAAGGCACTGCGCTTGTTGCAGCCTAATATGTCTGTTTTTGTCGATTCAGGCTCGACAACTACCGCATTAACACACATTATGCCAGACAAAGAATTCCTCATCTATACTAGTGGGATTACATGTGCGGTGGAGCTGGCAAGGCTGTCAAAATCGACAGTCTATCTGCTCGGAGGTGAGCTGAGTAGAAACAGCCTTAGTACCCAGGGCTCACAGCCGGCCCGTGAAATAGAATGCGTTAATTTCGATATCGCTTTTCTCGGAGTAACGGGGTTCACGTTGGAAAAGGGATTCACCACCGGGCTTTCTGATGATTGCAGGCTGAAGCGGACAGTCATTGACAGAACGAGAGAGATAGTAGTACTTATGGACTCCAGCAAGATCGGAAAAGTATTACCCTATACCTTTGCTCAGTTAGACCAGATCGATACTGTAGTGGTTGATGAGAAAATTGATCCAGATATTGTGCAAAGATTGGAAGATGCAGAGGTTAGGGTGATTTGAAGGCAACTACAGTCTGGCCAGGTGGCCAAAAGGCCCTATCACTGTTGATTCACCATATATCTCACGGCTCGTAAGGGAGAGCGGTAGAGGAGGTGATTGATGACCACCAACGCTGAAGTCTTGGATGTCTGGTAAACGAGAAAGAAGTTTGCTAAAACGGAGGCGGAGAAATGAAAAAACACAGTGTCAAGACGTTCTTGGGAATATGCATATTACTGAGCTTGGTATTAAGTTGTGCTGTTGTGACCAGTGCTGGCGAGGTAGTCGAGATCGAGTTCTGGCATCGCTGGACAGGAGGGCACAACGAGCAGTTACAGCAGATTATAGATGATTTTAACGCACAGAATCCGAGCATAAGAGTTAAGAATGTTCCCAGCCCGGGGGAATACCTACCGCTGCTCCAACGGATCTTGACCAAGTTGGCAGCTGGAGAAGCGCCGCCTGATATGGTAGCGACTGGGTATTTTCTCATGGACTATACGGCAAATACTTTTGGGGCGGTAAACCTCGGCCGTCTTCCAGGTTGTGAAGAGATCTTTGACAGATACATTCCGGCAACATTGGAAATATGCCAGGTTGATGGGAAGCAGTGCGGAGTTCCTTTAGCCCTTAGTAACCAGGTTCTTTATTATAACCCGGAAATATTCATAGCAGCAGGCCTAGATCCAGAGAAGCCTCCAAAAACTTGGGATGAGCTCTATGAATACGCCAAGATCATTAAGGATAAGACAGACAAATACGCATTATACATCCAAAACCCTGATACATGGATGATGGCTGCATTGATTGAGAGCAATGGCGGGCGCATGAAAGTTGATGGCAGAGCAGCTTTTAATGGCCCTGAAGCAGTCGAGGTTATGGAGATGTGGGCAAGGTTTTATAGGGAGGGGCTAATCCCTCAGATCTCCTATAACGAAGCGGTAAGAGCCTTTCAGGCTGGCCAAATCGCCATGCATCCTTCCTCCATCATGGGATTGGTCAACTATCGGGAAACGAGTCCGTGGCTTCGGGTTAGCGAGCTTCCGTCTTTTGGTTCAAAACCTAAGCGCCAGACTTCCGGTGGAGCCGGTGTAGTAATACTCAGCCGTGAAGCAAAGAGACAGGATGCGGCATGGGAATTCATTAAGTATCTTTCGACGGTAGAGGCCATGGAAACGTGGGTCAAGACAGGTTACTTGAGCCCACTGAAAGCTGACGTACCCCTATATGATGATAGGCAAATACCGGCATATGAGCAGCTAGGTAATATGATACCATGGGTAAACTGGCCTGGACCTTTTGGGCTGGAAATGGATCAGTTGATTATGGATTGGCGGGACAAGATTCTGTTTGGGCAAGTCGGTGTGGAAGAAGGCCTGAACAAGGCGGTCGAGCAGGTTAATAGCAAGTTGCGTTATTAGCGATATGTCTAGTACCATTTGACCTGGCCGAAAGGAGAACTGCTCCTGGTTCTCCTTTCTCTTTACTCTTATCTATGACTAGCGGGGTGATGAGGCAGTGCGCATGAGACTTAGGTCTGGCATAATTCCTTATCTATATATCATGCCGGCTTTACTGATTCTAATTGTGTTTCTATATTGGCCCTTGATTTTCAATCTGATATTAAGCTTCATGAGGTGGGATCTTGTTAGCCCGGTACGTCTTTTTGTGGGGCTGCAAAACTATGCAGAAATGTGGAGCAGGGAGAGTTTCAGATGGGCGGCTCTAAACAGTCTCAAGTATTTTCTTGGAATACTCCCATTTTCAGTATTGCTGCCCCTTGGTTTGGCCACTGTCCTATCAGGAGTGAGAAAGGACTCGACCCGGCGGGTATACGAGACAGTGATGTTTATGCCTACAATGCTTTCTTTTGCTGTGGCGTGTTTCATCTGGATTTGGATGTTCAACCCAATAGGTGGAGTGATCTCTCGTCTTCTCCAGGCATTGGGGTTGCCTACGATATCATGGTTAAGTGATCATAGGTATTCATTAATAGCGGTGGTGATTGTCTCTGGGTGGAGAGTGGTTGGATACTACCTGGTATTGTTTGCAGCAGCTTTGTTAGCTATTCCCGAAGAGTATGTCGAGGCAGCCAAGATCGATGGTGCGAATGGCTGGCAGGTCTTCTGGAGAATCAAATGGCCCTTGATTAGCCCCACAACATTCTTCGTGACGGTTACGACGGTGATCAATGCCTCAAGTGATACGTTTGTGCCAATTCATCTTCTAACCCGGGGCGGACCCTATAATTCCTCAAATAACCTAATCTATTTGGTCTATCAATACGCATTCCAGTTCTTCAATGCGGGTCTGGCTGGAGCCACAGCCGTGGTTGTGTTTGGAATATTCATCGCAGCGACCCTCTTACATTTCTTTCTAGGGGAGAGATTTGTTCACTATGAATAATAGGCGGAGATACAAGGAGATCATCAGGCACCTCTGCAATATTGTGATCTGCATCTTACTGATATTCCCTATCTTCTGGATGATATCTACGTCATTCAAATTACCGGAAGAGCTTTTCACCAGCGATCTGCGACTGATCCCTCACAACCCAAGCATGAGCAATTATGCATACGTGCTTAAGAACTTGCCTATCGCTGTGTGGTTTAAGAATACGATCATTATTACAGCTGGCATCACTATAGGAAGGATTCTATCCAGCATCCTGGCAGCCTATGGGTTTGCTCGCTTTGAGTTTCGTGGCAAGCAGTTTCTGTTCTTCCTAGTGGTTGGGACAATGGTACTTCCCTTTGCCATCACCATGATTCCTAACTACATAATGATCTCTTCTTTAGGACTTACCAATACGCATCTAGGTGTCATTCTGCCCTATTTGGCCAGTGGCTTTGGTGTATTCTTCTTAAGGCAGCATATATTGTCAGTCCCCCAATCACTCTATGATGCGGCTACGATCGATGGCGCAAACACCTGGCAAGCTCTCTGGCAACTAACGGTACCTGTGATCAAGGGTCCCATTTTTGCACTTGTAGTGCTTCTGGGACTTGAGGCTTGGAACATGTTTGTCTGGCCTCTGCTCATTCTGGTCGAACCAAACATGCATACTTTGCCTATAGGATTACAGTACTTCCAGGACCAGGAGACAGGAGTCGTATGGGGGGAATTGATGGCCACGGCAAGTCTAGCATCAGTGCCGGCACTTTTGATATACATTTCGGCACGCAACTACATCGTCGAGGCATCAATTACTTCTGGAATTAAGGGTTGATAGTTCGCATTCATTGATGAGCTGTAAACGAAGACTATGGAGAGAAGGTATAAGAGTGAACCTTGGTATTAATACTTTTCATGTGGTTGATCGCTATGGGCTTGATGAGCAAGGCGAATACAGCCCGCAGAACTTGGCGAGGTCTGTGGAATCCATCGTGCGTGAAATGGACCTACGGATTATCGAATTGTTCCTGGATGCCGGCTCTCAACGGCCGGATCTTATGGGTGATGGCGCGTTACGCCGTCTAAAGGAGCTCAAAGAAGCTGAGAATATCAGGTTCTCGGCCCATCTACCTTTCAAATATCTCGATCTTTCCAGCCTAAATGAAGGGGTACGTAAGCTAAGTATGGAATGCTGCAAGCGTGCCATCGACTTCGGTGAGGAGCTGGATGTGGATACCTATGTGGTCCATTTGACCGGTGCCGAGGTGCGCTGCCTCTATGCTGATTGGAGTCCAAGTTCGCCCTACGTACTAAACAAACTGTTGGAAGAAACCATTATGAATGCCCACAAGAGTCTGGAAGAGCTGACCCGATATGTCGACCCTCGCAGGCTATGTGTCGAGAATCTCTATCCAGCTGACTTCTCGGATTTCGAGTGCGTAGTACAGGAATTAGGGACGTCGGTTTGCTTTGATGTAGGTCATCTTCTGCTACACAAAAAGAATCCTATTGCCTTCCTAGATGATTTCGCCGATCGTATTCGGGTTATTCATCTCCATGACGTATCGATGATTCCCGTAGAGTCGGGCAAAGTCGTTAGGATTGATCATCAGACTCTGGGTACAGGTGAACTTGACTTGTCTCGGTTCCTGAAGAAACTTGAGGGCATTCAGTTTGACGGATACCTGATTCTTGAACCGCTAAACGGCTCGGTTGGAAGGAAGTCTCTCGAGGTCCTTAGGCAGCATATTACGAAGATCTGAATCCCTGACCGGCATTCACAGAAAGAGTGATAACATGTCCAAACTGGCTCCGCCATGTGAGCTTGATGTATGGGTACTTTGCGATTTCGATGGTACCGCTTCTGTTCGTGATGTCCAGAACATGCTCCTTGATCATTTCCTTGGGCAAGGTTGGAGAAAAGAGGTGCAAGCAGCGTTAGCGGAAGGGAAAAAGAGCTCGGCCTATATGCCCCGAATTTATGCTGATTGGCCAGCCACCAGAGAGGAGATGATTCGCGCTATCGATGAAAAGGCTGAGCTCGATCCATATCTTGTCGAGTTCGTAGAGTACTGCCGCAAGCAGCAGTATCATTTGGAGATTGTCAGTGACGGCCTCGACATATACATTAACCATCTGTTGGGCAAACACCAATTGGATTACATCCCATATACTTCTAATCGGCTGGTGTTTGCCGATGGTAAGGCTAGGTTAGAATCGCCATTTCGCAGTGGCTTCTGTGGCTTATGTGGGAACTGCAAGAAACAAAGGGTATTGGCCGCAAGAAAGGCGAATGCCGACTGTGTAGTCTATATCGGTGACGGTATTTCAGATGAGTGCCCTGCTGCCATAAGCGATATAGTCTTTGCCAAGAATCAGCTCTTGGCATATTGCCAGGAGCACGATTTACCTGCCATACCGTTTGAGAACTTCTCCGAAGTGCTCGAGGCATTTCCCGAAGCGCTAGAGAATTACCAAAAAATGCAAGATCGGATTGCAAGAGGTTAATATGATGGCGATGAAAGGTCATTTTGTCTGAGTCTTTGGCCAGGTACCATGTACAGAGATGAAAGGTGTCCTTTGTGCTATTGATAGTCCGTGGCACATATTGGAAAGGTTTGAGTGTGCATGGCGCGGGAGCTATATATCATCGCGGGTGGTCTGCTGGCTTGGATAGGGCTAGTAGAACTACGCAAACTTGACTGTCCAGGAGAACTCCAGAAACTGAATGGGAAAACACGGCGATTGCGCAGATTAGCCGGCTGTCTGATATCTTTTCTAGGATTCTGCTTGGCACTCTATGGCGCTTGGTAGTCCTGCCATGGCCACAAATAGACAAGCAGCCCTCTTCGGAGCTGAGAACTCCCCTTGCTAAGAGCACCCTTCCTCGGGCAATGGGAAGGCAACTAGAGCATCAGCTGCGCAGGAATGGTACCCTTGGTCATCGGTGGTATTTACCTTGCCAATCGGTGTAAACCGGCGTCCCGGGCAATGCTGATGGCCTGATGGTGCTCGGTTCGCTTCAGAGGACGAGCTAGCTCTGGGTACCTTTGGGCCAAGTGGGCTGGACGGTATTGGCCCATTATATTGACATAGGTATCAGCAGAGATCTCCTTGGCGATGAACTCTGTTATCTTACGCGTATCTTCCAGGTGGTTAGGCATGACCAGATGACGCACCATGAGACCGCGATGAGCTATACCAGCGCCATCTATGATCAGATCGCCTACTTGACGGTGCATTTCTCGAATAGCGGCTTTAGCTACCGTTGAGTAGCGCCGGGCACCGGCTAGCCGCTCACCAGTCTCATCATCGGCAAACTTGAAATCTGGCATATAGATGTCCACTATACCGTCAAGTAATCTCAAGGTGGGGAGTGCATCATATCCACCGGTGTTATATACAAGGGGCACTTCCAGTCCATCACCTGCTGCCAGGACAAGTGCCTCCAGTATTTGAGGTACTACGTGGCTTGGCGAAACCAGGTTGATATTATGACAGCCCCGTGTCTGTAGATTGAGCATCATGTCAGCTAGGTGCCGACTGGTTGTCTCCTGCCCGGCACCGCATGCACTGATATCGTAGTTCTGACAGAACACACAGGCCAGGTTACAGTTGGCGAAGAAAATGGTGCCAGAGCCCCCAGCCCCCACCAGGACATCCTCTTCGCCATAGTGTTGGCCACAGCTGGACACTACGGCAAGTCTACCTGTCCGGCAAACTCCGATCTCTCCTTCCAGACGATTGACTTTACAGACTTGTGCACAGATCGCGCAATGGGATAGCCGTGTTGTGGCTTCCTCTGCTCGTCGCTCTAGCTCGCCTGTGCGATAAAGGTCGAGATAACCAGGAATGAAAAGGTCCTGCGAATTCACGGTAGAACCAGCTCCTTTCTCGATCAAAGTGGTAAGGGTAGCCTGACTTATCTATGGGTCTTACTTCTGATCATAATCTTTACCAATCTCACGGCCGTATCCTGCTACTGGCCCTGGCATAAGATACACTGAGCCCAGCGCAGGGCATGGGTGGGATTGCCAGATGGCCCTATCTAGCACAATCGATCTCAGGAAAGAAGGTACGGCGGCGGATGCGCCGAATTATTGATCCAAATCTAGGACCAAGGCTATTGCGACGCTGCAGATGCCCAGATCTGCAAGAGGTTGGGTGAAAGGAAGCGTGGTTGCATGAAGGCGCATATCCTGACTGATAACAGAGCTGCTGCGCCAGGTATTGTCGGGGAGCATGGCCTGTCAGTATTCATCGA
>JAAZLW010000062.1 GCA_012799135.1 Bacillota bacterium
ATCTGGTCCAATCTGGAATTCTTGGGAAGATCTACTATGTGGAGACCGGTGGCGGCAGGCGTCGGGGTATGCCCGGAGGCTCGTTTATCAATAGGGACCAGGCGGGGTTTGGTGCCATCGCGGATATCGGGTGCTACTCACTGGATATGGCGATGAATGCCCTAGGATACCCAAAACCTCTGACAGTGACGGCGCATTCCCGGGATGATTTCGGCAAGTCGCCTAAATACAACGGTGGATGGGAGCCAGACGAGTTTCAGGTTGAGGATTTTGGTACCGCCTTTATCCGCCTAGAGGGAGATATCGTCTTATACTTCAAGATCTCTTGGGCCATGCACCTAGACTCCATGGGTGCTACTTTCTTTTTGGGAACTGATGCTGGCCTGAAATGTACATCTGGGGGCACAGGCAATTGGAGTGGAGCTTGGGATGGTGGTGTAGGCTCGATCACTCTTTACTATGATCTACAGGGCCATCAAACAGAAAGTCCCATTCCACTCAAGGCCAGGGAATACAGCCTGTTTACCGAGAAGGTTCGAGACTTCGTTCTGGCTGTTCGAGACGGCGGAGAAGCCCCTATATCTGGGGAGCAGATCGTGCGGAACCAGGCGATTATTGATGGTATTCTGCGATCTGCCGCAACGAGGCGAGAAGTCGATATCGTGATTCCGAAGATATAAGGCAGGGTTAGTGAGGGGAAGCGGAGGGGCAGGCAGTTCCTCAAAGCCTCCCCTTTCTCCACAACACATCGAGGTGGATGGCCAATCCCGGGAAATCTGGATGAGTGAAGACCTCATCCCCTTCGGCACTTCTGTAAAGGACATACTCGCCTGGCTTTACTAATCTGAAAGACTTCAGTGTCTGTTGCTTGGGATCAACAATCCAATAGTGTGAAACACCGGCCCGGGAATATATCCCCAGCTTCTTGAAACGGTCTTTTCTCTCCGTGGAAGGTGAGATCACTTCAACGATCAACTGGGGAATTACCGTAATCCCATGCTCGCAAATATCATCGCTGTCCTCAGGTGCATAGACCAAGTCAGGCTGAATGACGTTGGTCTCGGAGAGTACTAGATCAATGGGGGAATTGAATATTTCGGCTTGGGGATCCCTTTGCCAAAAATAGTCTTCCAAGATTCGCTGAAGTCTGCGTGATACGCGTTGATGTAGCTTGGTTGGAGCAGGCTCCTTGATCAGTGTTCCATCGAGGATTTCGTAGTAGTAACACTCTTCAGCGGGAAGCTGAAGATAGTCGCTGTAGGTGTAAACTCTGTTAGCACTGTAATATCGAGGTTCTTCTTCGTGGATCGTTTCAGCCGGCTCCACGTACTCATCGCCAAAGCCTGACATTTTGGGCCCCCCTCTCTGGGAGTATTATCCATCAATATTTTACCCCATAAGTCTATTAATATCAACTACAAACCGGTAAAGATAACTCTTAGATTCACCTAGATTGGTTTTGCTTGGATTGAATAGGTATGAACGAGTGTTTCTGGGTGGTGCTCCGTAGATAGGCAAACCTCATGTAGGCACTAATGAAGACGCCGGGGAGGTGATTGTCACCGTAACCGGCGTCGTGAGGTTCCCGATTTGATCCTACCACTCAACATAAAAATGCAGCGGGTAAGTTCTGTACTCTGCCGGCGGCATCTTCTCGGTCGTATAGAATCCGGCAGGAGCTTGTAACAGCTGTGGTATTCTGTTTACAACGGTTGCACATGTCAGTTCTACTGTGGCTGGACGCGCTATCTTAACCAGCGTATTGGGTTCTCCGATGATAGACCAATCATTTCTGTCAAACTCGCCTTCCGCGTAGACTTTTCCGATGCATTCAGAGACTATGACAGGCCCCTGATTTGTTACTGTGGTCACAATTGCAGACATGCCGGTGGCATGACCTGCAGGGATTACCTTCCCCAGTGTCTCTGATTTGATGTCCTTGTCGTGGGTGGTTGGTACCAGCTTCTGCCCGGTCGACTTGATGGACCATCCAAACTGTGAGCATAGCCACTCATTTGAATTCCACATGAAAGAGGGCAGCGAGTCGCTTTGCGCTATCTGTTTTTCGAATTCCTCCAGGCTGAGTCCGGCTCCATGGACTTCCGCCAAAGCAATTCCATAGTCTTCTACGTTATAGCTGGACACGCCCTCTATTCTCTCGATCGTATGACTTGAGCCCGCCAATGTTGTAATCAAGTTGCCCCAAAATACATCCTGATAACCTGATCCTGCTAGAGTGCAGTTGTTGTCTTTAGCTAATCTGTCCAGCCGATTGGTGAGTGCAGGTGAGGTGTTCCATGGATAGAAGGCCTCTTCACATGTGCTGATGGCGTTGACACCGTGCTTTGCAGCGAGGGCAAAGGCATCATACACATCAGGCATTAGGCTTCTAGTAGCAATTACGCATGCATCTGCGTCACATTCGCTGAAAACCTGTTCAGCATCTGACCTGATTGGCACGTTGATTTTGAATCCGAGTCCCGCAACTTCTCCGACATCTTTGCCGATGAGTGCCGGGTTAAGATCGATGGCGCCAACTATCTCAGCGCCCTTTTCATATAGATACCTAAGAAAATACCTACCCATTTTGCCGCAACCGTACTGGATGACCCTGATCTTCTCTCTCACTACATCATCTCCCTTACACTTGTTGACAGGACGTTTCTGAGTCTTCTCGCCCCTATTCAGCCTTCGATCTAAGCATAATGTCTATTGTAGGAACAGAGTCAACCATCTTTTGGGTTTTCTATTGGCAGCTCAACCACTACTTCGCATAGATAGTCTCTCACTATCTCATATCCGTTATCCTCTATGAAATGAAACAGCTTTTTGGCGTGTTTCTGTTCCATAGAATCGCCGATGAATTGGAGGAATAGGAACATGTCTGGTGAATACTCCTTCGAGAGAGAAACCAAGGAGGAAGCAGATAATGATCGATCCACGTCTTGCCAAAATGGCCGAGGTCCTAGTTGATTATTCACTAGAACTCAAGCCCGGGGATAAGTTTCTAATCGAATCGACTGATCTGGCTACACCATTGATTAAGGAAATCTATCGCCTAGCCCTTTTGCGGGGGGCTCATCCTGAGGTGCAGTTACAGCCTGAGGGTCTTAGTAAGATATACTATAGCACCGCCTCTGATGAGCAACTTCAGTATATCTCGCCTCTGCGTGAAAAGGTCATCCGTGAGTATGATGCTTTCCTGGCCCTTAAGGCTGATCACAACACTAAAGCTTTGACCAATGTTGACTCCAGTAAAATGGCTCTTCGGCAACGGGCCGCGGCGCCCTTAAACCAGTGCTTCATGGAGCGGGCTGCCCAAGGTGAAATGCGCTGGTGTGTGGCCCTATACCCGACCCAGGCTTTGGCCCAGGAGGCTGCAACGAGCCTGGATGAGTATGCAGAATTTGTGATGGAAGCCTGTCTATTAAATGATCCTGATCCAGTAGCAGCTTGGCAAGAAGTGCATGATCGGCAGCAAAGCTATGCGGAGTTTCTCAATGGTGTTGATCTTGTTGAAATCAAGGCCAAAGATACCGATCTCCGCCTCCGGGTGAAGGGGCGCAGGTGGGAAAACTGTGATGGGAAGATGAACTTCCCCGATGGCGAGGTATTTACGGCACCAATTGAGGACTCGGTGGAAGGAGTAATCCGCTTTTCATTTCCGGGCATCTATTCTGGCAAAGAAGTGGAAGATATTCGGCTCACCTTTGAGCAAGGCAAAGTAGTGAAGGCGACAGCTGCCAAAGGTGAAGAGCTTTTGCACTCACTTCTGGAGACAGATGCAGGGGCTCGAAGAGTGGGTGAGTTCGCCATCGGCACCAACTTCGGCATCACCAGGTTTACCCGGAATATGCTCTTTGATGAGAAGATTGGTGGCACCATCCATTTAGCCTTAGGTAGTACCTACTTTGAGACCGGTGGCAAGAACGAATCTGGTATCCACTGGGACATGCTATGCGATATGCGGGATGGTGGGGAGATCTATGCTGATGGTAAGCTGATCTACCGCAATGGACATATGTTAATCAAAGAATAGACTCAACTATGCGAGTTTGCCAAGGAGGCAAGTGACAATGCATATTCATGATCTACCGACTCCAGCTCTAATCGTGGATCGTAAGCGGCTGAAAAATAACCTGGAGAGCATGGCTGAGGTAGCGGCGGCAGCTAAGGTGAAGCTCCGTCCTCACATCAAGACCCATAAGTCTCCCTTTATAGCGCATTGGCAGCAAGAGCTGGGCGCCTGTGGTGTGACAGTAGCTACTATCGATGAAGCAGAAATCATGGTCTATAACGGCATCAAGGACATATTCATGGCCTACCCCATGGCAGAGGTGCATCGGGCCGAACGCCTAGCTCGACTTAGTCGCCTGGCTAAGGTGAGTGTCGGAGTAGATAGTAAGGCAGGGGTCAGTATTCTAGCTGAGGCAGTGAGTAAATATGATGCACACCTCGGTGTATTAATTGAGATCGATACCGGCCTTCACCGCACTGGCCTTGCTTCAGCAGAGAATGTGGCCGAACTGGCCAGAACGATCAGTAAGGTACCAGGCCTTGAGCTGCGGGGAGTCTTTACCCATGCCGGCCACGCCCATGGAGCTGATGCCGAGGGCAGGACGCGGATCGGCCAAGCAGAAGGAGAGATTACGGTTGAGATCGCTCAGTCCTTGCGGAAAGCAGGTTTCCCCATTCAGGAAGTGAGCACGGGCTCTACCCCTAGTGCTGCCACTGTGGCCCAAGTGCCAGGGGTAACCGAGATTCGCCCCGGGACTTATGTCTTCAATGATGGCTCACTTGTCGCTATTGGTCTGGCCAACTGGCAACAGTGTGCTTTGACCGTATTAGCTACGGTAGTTAGCAAACCAGGCTCCAATCGTTGCATCCTTGACTGTGGTAGCAAGAGTCTTGCCAGTGATAAGCAGAAGGGAGTCCCCGGGTTTGGCACTATTAAGGGACAGGAAACCACTAGCATATCTTGGCTGAATGAGGAGCACGGTGTGATTGAGGGCGATTCACCCCACCAGGGTATTGGCGAGAAAGTAGAAATCATCCCCAATCATGCCTGTACAGTAATGAATCTCTTTGATGAATATTACCTGGTGGAAGACGGCATAGTACTGGCACGAATACCGGTAGCGGCCCGGGGACACCGCCATTTGATCTAGTAGATCATTCCATGGCAATCCCCTTGACAGCAAGTTGGAGGTTTAGTTATAATCTATGTGTAATTAGATAGTTGTCTAAACATCTAATCTATGGGGGTGGTCCAACTGGTGCCAATCGGATTGACCTTTAAGGCCCTATCGGATCCCAACCGCCGCAAGATCCTCCAACTGCTGAAACGGGGAGATCTAACGGCAGGCGAACTGGCTGAACACTTCGAAATCTCTAAGCCAAGCCTTTCCCATCACCTGTCTGTATTGAAACAAGCCGGGTTGGTGAGTGACGAGAGGCAAGGGCAGAATATCATCTACTCTCTGGAATCCACCGTGTTCCAAGACATTATTGCCTGGCTGATGGAGTATACTGGCGATGAAAAGGGTATTTCTCCTAAGGAAGGAGGAGCTGCAGATGAGTAAAAGCATACCGACATTTTCCCGGGAGCAACTACGACGGGACTGGCCATTATTGCTCTTGATCTTGGTCCTATTTGCTTTGGGTATCTATTTCTATCCACGACTGCCTGAACGGGTACCTAGCCATCGGAATGTGAGGGGCGAGGTGGATGGCTATAGTAGTCGATTCTTCGGCGCCTTTGGATTACCACTGCTTAACCTGGGGATATATGTCCTGATGCTAATCACTCCAGCTATAGACCCGAAGAAGGAGAGTTACTCACGCTTTGCCGGTGCCTATAATGTCATCCGCTGGTCGATCATCGCTATCATGTCCTTGCTCCACATCGTCGTACTCATGGCAGGGTTGGGGTATGTAATTGATGCAGGCAAGATAGTACAGCCGGCGATTTCCGTCATGTTCATTCTCATCGGTAATCAGATGGGTCGGTTCAAGCACAACTACTTTGTGGGGATCAGAACACCCTGGACTTTAGCCAATGAAGAAGTCTGGAGGAAGACCCACAGAGTCTCGGGACCTATCTGGGTGATCGGGGGATTTATGGGGCTTTTGGGTACATGGTTACCTGCTCCCTATAACTTCACTATTATGATGGTGGCGATTCTGGGAGCATCGTTAGTCTCGCTGGTCTACTCATACGTTGTGTTCCAGAAGATAACCAACCAGGAGTAGGACCGTGGATTTTGATGCTCCGATCGGGAGCATCAGTAGGACAAGATTATGGGAGATTAGAGAACCCACCGCCCTCGCTTAGGGGCAGTGGGTTTTTCGCGTCCCACACCGGGAGTTGCCACATAGAGGAGATGCCCTGGTAGTAGCGAAGGCATAATATGCCAGTTTAGTGCCTGCAATGCCTTAGGGTTGTATCCATAGCCATTTTACCCGAACCAGTGAGGAGAGAGGATCATGTCTTTGGTATCAGCATCATTCTTGTTACAACATGCCCAGGCAAATACCTATGCAGTTCCAGCCTTTAACTTTCATGATCTCGTCGATGTGCAGGCCATAATCGCCGCGGCCGAAGCAGAAGCTGCGCCAGTGATTCTCATGGCTAGTGAGGGAACCATTCGATTTGCCGGTTTCCCCTATGTGGAAGGGTTGGCCTATGCTGCCGCCCAGGAGGCGAAGATACCCTTTGCCTTGCATCTGGATCACGGACGTGAATTGGATAATATAATAAAGAGTATTCGCCATGGCTTCACGTCAGTGATGTTCGACGGCTCACATCTAGTCTTTGATGAGAATATCCGGGTAACCCGTTGGGTGGTGGATGTGGCCCACCGGGTAAGTATAAGTGTTGAAGGGGAACTCGGTCAGATACCAGGTGCTGAGGATGACATCAGTGTGACTGCCCAGGAAGCAGGAATGACTGATCCTCACCTAGTGGCAGAGTATGTGGAAAGAACCGGAGTAGATGCTTTAGCAGTGGCGATCGGTACGGCCCATGGCCTATACAAGGGTGAACCCAAGCTCGATTTTGAACGGTTGGCAGCTATTCGCAAGGCTACCAGCGTACCGCTGGTCCTACACGGAGGAACCGGCATACCCGATGAAACAGTACGGCAGGCTATTAGTTTGGGTATCTGTAAGCTGAATGTGGGCACAGATCTGCGCCTGGCGTATACTGGTAGTATCAATCGGGCAGTAAGGGAACAAGAGATCAATGATCCTCGTCCCCTTCTCAATATTGCCAGAGAGGCGGTAATTGAGGTTGTTAGAAAAAAGATCCGCCTGTGTGGAGCTAATGGGCAGGCTAAGGTAATTGGTGCCTAGGAATTGGGTGATAGTGATGACAGAAGATCAGATCATCAGGGAGATCACTGCCCTCAATCAAAGAGGGGGCCGCATGCTAAGTGCCATCGATCTTTTGGCAGCAGGTACTCTGGATCTAAGGCTTGCCGCCTATCTCATGCAGACTGTACGGAAAGGTGCCTCTATACTCGCCTGTGCCGGCCCGGGGGGAACAGGTAAGACCACACTGATGGGGGCCTTATTGTGCTTCCTACCTGCCCATGCTTCGATTAGAGTAGTAGAGAAACCCCAACCCCTATCATGGTATGAGGAGCAAAGCGATGCGCAAGCTTTCACCTGGTTTCTTGCTCATGAGCTAGGGCCCGGTTCGTGGTATTCGTATCTGTGGGGAGAGGGAGCTCGGACTTTCCTCAGCATGCCCGATAAGCTGCGGTTTTGTGCTACCACCGTCCATGCCGATAATCTCGGGGAGCTTCGGCGTTTGCTCCAAGGTCGGGAGATTGGGCTATCGCTCCAGGATTTTGCCAGGCTGGATTTGGTTCTATTTATTCGAGCTATACGGACCCAAGGGACCGGTAGATGGCGGCGACGGGTGACGGAGGTATGCCTAGGCACTGGAGATCCTAAAGAGACCCATAAATCCATCTGTCGCTGGGATCCCACTACCGATGCATTCATTTGGCACCTTGAGGAAGCAAAAGCTCCATCTATTGGGTCTTCCGCTGAGAAGACAGCCAGTAAGCCCTGGCTGAGTAGTCTTATGCTGCCACCAGAGAGGAAGACGTCGGAAGTAAGTCACGTCCCCACGGCACTACAGCCCTACCATGACTTTCTCCGTAATCTACAGGCGCAGCGCGTAAATGCTCTGGAAGATGTGAGATCGGAGGTGTTGCGATTCTACCGTACCAATCCCTCTGCTTCTACACCATAGCTGGGAGCGAAGGGATGGAGAGTATGGCTCATTCGCAAGGAGCCCTTTTGGGGTAGTGGTTACTACAACCGAGGGAGACATCACCGATATGAAGGCTATGAGGCACCCGCCTGGGGTGTCTTTTCTTGTTAGGGAGTTGATGAATTGCCCAATAAAGGGTACTTATAGGTGGATAATTGTCCGGGCGGCGGAAAATAAAAAGACAAATCGATCAAGATCGTACGATTTTCCAAAGGTATTGTAAAAGGAACGGAAGAAATAACAATACGATTGTTTTAATAACCAGAGTATTGAACAAATAAAGCCCTGCCTAGAAGGCTCCAGATGTGAAAGGTTGATTGCAGATGGTGTTAACCAAGATGGATGGCGAACGGGTTCAACTAGTGAACCAACTACTAGTACTTAATACGCTTCGCAATACGAGTGGCTACACGCGGGCTGGGTTGGCGAAAATAACGGGGCTAAGCACCACCTCCGCAGCTAATATTGTGAGAATACTTCTGGATGAGGGCATGGTGATTGAGACCAAAGAGTTTGACGAGCAAAAAGGACGGGGCCGCAGAGGCCAGGTCGTAAGGCTAAATCCAGATTATCTCTATACCATCGGGATTGAGATGACTGATACCAGCGTTCGGGGAGTTCTAATCGATTTCAACGAGAGGCCTCTTTATACGAGAGCGGTTGATACGAGTAGTCTGAGCAATGACGAAATCCTAGGCATAATGACTGATATGATCTTGGAACTCAAGGCTGATACTCCGGTTCCATCCAGGTTACAGGGTGTTGCGATCGCTCTCCACGGGCTGGTAGATACAAAGAAAGGTGTTTCCTTAAGCTTTCCTGGGGGCAAAGGATGGCGGACACCTGTGGCAGAGGTGATCTCTTCCCGGGTAGAGTTACCAGTTGATCTGCAAATCCGCATGTTAGCAGCTACCACCGCCGAACTGCGCTATGGTGTGGGGAGAAAAGAGTCGAACTTTGTCTATTTTAACTCAGCCCCTGGGAAAGGTTTTGGTATCGGGATCGTGGTGGATGGCAAGATCATCCCCGGGTTCCAGGGCTTTAGCGGGCAGTTCGGGCATCTGTGTGTTGAGCATAACGGCAAGCAGTGTTTCTGCGGTAGCCAAGGATGCCTGGCAACCATCGCCTCACCGGAGGAAATCGTGGATTACGTAACTGGGGCAATTCAAGATGGCGTGGAAACCAGTCTAGCTCCTATTCGTGATGGCAAGCTGCACTTCAGTGATATTATCGGGGCTGCTAGGGAGGGAGATAAGCTCTGTGTGAATACTCTTGAGTCTGTGGGCGAAGCTTTGGGGTTGGGTTTTAGCTATGTAATCAACCTACTGAATCCGAGAATGATCGTCCTAGCAGGTACCCTGCCGGAAGCAGGAGAGTTTCTGATCGATGCCATTAGGCGTTCGGCAAGGTTGCACTCGGTAGCGACGTTATATGAGCAAGTGCAATTCGTCGAATCCGAACTAGATGATTTTGCCGGGGCCCGGGGAGCAGCTAGCTGTCTCTTGGATACTTGCTTCATGGTTGAGGAATTGACCGGCTAGGTTCGAGTTGGAGGTGAGTAGATTGGCTCTGTGGCAAATGGAATCTGAAGACCATACGGAAGAGCTCATCACCAAAGCGATTGACTACATGCGAGACAACCTAGATCAAGTAATCCGCATCGACGATATCGCTGGACATGTAGGACTTAGCCCTAAGTATCTTTGCTATCGTTTCAAACAGACTACTGGACAAACATTGATGGATTACTTGACTGACCTCAGAATTAAGCGGGCGAAGCGGCTACTGGCGAATGGGAGCCAAAAGGTAAGAGATGTGGCCAGCGCAGTCGGCTATCGAGATGAAGGATACTTTAGTCGAGTGTTTTCGAAACGGGTGGGGCTTCCGCCTGGAAGATTCCGCAGTCAGTTCGAAGACAGAGATTCGCTCTAGGAAGAGAAAACAGGTGTTGGTGAGACACATTCTTGAGGTGATTGATTTGAGTAAGGTCGGATTTGCAGTAGTTGGTTGTGGCAGTATCAGTAAAGCTCATATTCACGCCATTCATGCTAATCAGCGAGCAACCTTGAGCGCAGTGGTAGACATTGTGCCGGAGCGAGCTAAAGCGGTGGCAGAAAAAAACAACTGTCTTTGGTTTTCCAGTATTGAGGAGATGCTAGCCAAGGCCAATGTTGATGTGGTGAATATCTGCACGGCCAGTGGCTTACATATGGAGCCTGCCTTGATCGCTGCCCAGGCCGGTAAGCATTTGATGATCGAGAAGCCCTTGGAGGTAACCCGAGAGCGCTGTGATGCCATCATTAGCGCCTGTGAAGAGCACAACGTAGTACTGGGAGGGATTTTCCAGTGCAGGTTTTTTGCTGCCAATCAGTTGGTCAAACAGGCGGTAGCTGAGGGGAAGTTCGGTCAGATGGTCCTGGGCAATGCCTTTGTCAAATGGTATCGTCCTCCTAGTTACTATGCCGAGACCAGCTGGCGGGGCACACGCCGGTTTGATGGGGGAGGTGCGCTGATGAACCAGGCCATTCACCATGTAGATCTACTGCAGTGGATCATGGGTCAGGTGACCTCGGTGCAGGCCTTCAGTGATCGCTTATTACATAAGCATATTGAGGTAGAAGATGCTGTGACTGCTATCCTCAGATTTGCCAGTGGGGCTATGGGGATATTGCAGGCAAGTACCGCCGTTCAGCCCGGCTATCCTAAACGCCTGGAAATTCACGGAACCATGGGTGGAGCCATTCTTGAAGATGACCTCCTCGTTGAACAAAGTGGTCTAAAGATAGACCCAAAGACAGAAGCAGCCATTAATCAGCATGCGGGAGGTGCCACTCATAGTGATCCTACAGCATTATCCTATCTAGGCCACGAACTGCAGATCAGTGATTTTATCGAAGCACTCTGCACCGGGAGAGAACCGGCTGTCTCGGGGAGAGAAGCCCGCAAAGCAGTGGATTTGGTACTTGCTATATATGAAGCAGCTGAGTCGGGTCAGATGGTGCGGCTAACTCATGATGGGTGAGCCCTCAGCATGCCATTGCCCTGGATGCCATTCTGCTCTGGGGCTATCCAAGGAATTTGTCTCAATGAATTCCAAGAGCTCAAGCCGATGGGAGAGTGAGTGATATGGAGAGCAAGCAAAAGCTAGTCTTTCTTATGGAAAAGAAGTTAGGCAAGACCCTCTTTGATGACAGAGTCCTAACTGAGCTGATAACGCTTTTCCATACAGAGTGGGCAGCGGATCTTCGGCCAGCTACTTTACAGACAACGCTGCAAGGAGCCGATGTTGCGGTTACCAGTTGGGGCACCCCGGCCCTAACTGATGAGATTCTGCAGGACGCAGATCACTTAAGGCTAGTAGTTCATGCTGCTGGTTCGGTCAAACCAATCGTCACCGAAGCTCTCTATGATCGAGGTGTGATTGTCACTAGTGGAGCTGGAACCATAGCCAGGGGAGTGGCTGAAACCACCCTCGGCTTACTGATCACTTCATTGAAAAACGTGTTTGCACTTAATACCCATGTCCATCAGGGAGGCTGGCGGGAAGCATCCCTGATTCGCCATGTGAAGGATTTATATGGTATCAACATAGGCATCATCGGTGCCGGACATGTGGGGAGGCATATGCTGCGACTACTTCAGCAGTTTGAGGTTAATCGCCTGCTATATGATCCTACACTGTCAGGAGAGGAAGCTACAAAGTTGGGTGCAACAAAAGTTGAACTCACTGAGCTGTTACGGCGCTCCGATGCGGTACTCGTCCACGCTCCCCTGTTACCAGAGACCCATCATATGTTGGGGCAACACAATCTGCACTTACTTAAGGATGGAGCGATCATCATTAACACCGCCAGGGGAGCCCTAATTGATGAAGAGGCTCTCTATGATGAGTTAAAGACGGGTCGCATTCTTGCTTGCCTGGATGTGACTGATCCGGAGCCACCAAGCCCAGATCATCCACTTCGGAGTCTGCCGAATGTGATTCTAACACCACATATTGCCGGGGTGGTCAACAATGGACTCTATCGGTTGGGTGGATATGTCTTGGCGGAAGCGCAGCAATTCATCAATAAGCAAGAGCCACTGAACCCAGTTAGGCGTGAACAGTTACAATACTTGGCGTAGGTTGATCAGCGCCAGCGTGAGGGGTGAACATCATAGGGCTACCTTCGGATGTCAGAATCGTGGAAACGGAACATCGGTTTGAGGAAATTCCTTTTCTTACACCTTTGAAGTTTGGGACAGGCACTATCGAGACGATTACTTGTCTAAACGTAAGGGTACGAGTAGAAAACCGCCGGGGGAAGTGGGCAGATGGAATTGGCCAAGTGCTCTTAAGCGTGATCTGGGCTTTCCCCAGCCAAGCAATCTCCCTGGAGAAACGGGATCATGTTTTGCGTCAGCTAGGGGAGGAGTATGGCCCGCACCTATCGAGGGTGCTGCAAGATGAGTACATACACCCCCTATATACCTATCATACACAGCAGGAGCTGCTATATGAACTTGAAGCAAAGATCACGGCCGTGCACAGCTTACCCGAGCCGGTACCACACTTGGCAGGGCTAATGTGCAGTTCGCCGTGGGATGCTGCTATACATGATGCTTTTGGCAAAGTAAACGAAGTGAGCACTTGGGCAGCATACGGTCCAGAGTTCACCTCAATGGATCTTTCAGGGGTTCTTGGTGATGATTTCAGCGGTCAATGGCTGAGCAATTACCTCCGCTATCCTCCCGCTGCGAGTCTGCCCGTTTTTCATCTGGTGGGAGGCGCTGACCATCTCACTGCCCATGAAGAAGGTGTGTCACGGCTGCGAGAGAGTTCCGGAATACCAGGGACTTTGCAGGAATGGATTCGTCAGGACGGAGTGTACTGCCTTAAGGTCAAGCTCACCGGCACTGATTTGGATTGGGATGTAGAAAGAACGGCAGATGTTGGCAAAGTGGCTAAGGAGACCTTGGACGAACTGGGACGCAAGGATTATTTCCTCAGTGTTGATTCCAATGAGATGCACGAATCACCTGATGTGGTGGTGGAGTATCTGTTGCGGCTCAAGGAGAAAGCCCCTGAAGCATATGCCCGGTTGCTTTATGTAGAACAGCCCACAGCGAGGGACCTAACTGCCCAGAGATTCGATATGCGAGAAGTGGCAAAGCTGAAGCCGGTAGTGGTAGATGAGAGTGTCACCTCTCTGGAACAATTGGATTTGGCCAGAGAGTTGGGGTGGTCAGGGATCGCATTAAAAACCTGCAAAGGCCAAACGGCTTCACTGCTCTATATTGCCAAGGCGGCAGCGGCAGGATTCAATTATACAGTGCAGGATCTGACCAATCCCGGATATGCCCTGATCCATTCAGCGATGTTAGCCGCTCATAGTCAGCCGCTGATGGGTTTTGAATATAACAGTAGGCAATATCTACCTGATTATGCCTGTGGATTGGATGTGGAGTTCCCCGAGCTATTCAAGGTCAAAGACGGAAGAATTGCTGTCCCGAAGAGAGATGGCTTGACGGGATTAGGGTATTCCGGATGATCAAAGGAAGTGGTGAACCAACCAAATAGTTGGTTAAGTGAGGGTTAGGTCTTGGAGAAACGCAATTGGCCCAAATTCATAAGGAGGTTTATTCAATGAGGAAGTTGCGTCGAATCTCAATCTGGTTGTGTGTGCTCATGCTGGTCTTGCTAGTGGGAACTGCTAGTGCGGCGAAGAAAGAAGTCATAATGTGGACTTTCCCCATTTTCGAGGATGATATGGCCCAGTTCTATGGACCCATCCTCGAGGAGTTTGAAAAGCAGAACCCTGATATTACAGTCAAGATAGAATTCTTCCCGTGGGGAGCCCGAGCGGAGCGGATGATGACTGCCATCACTTCTGGCAATCCTCCCGATGTTGCCTATTTGAATGAAGACATCTACCCAGCCTATGCTGATCTAGGTGCCATGGTGCCCCTTCAGGATCATATTTCTGAGGAATCGTATAATGATCTGCACCCAGGCTTACGGGATGCCATGAGTTGGCAGGGCAACTTATATGTATATCCCATACTACAGAATGTGCATATTCCAGCCTACAATGTCGATCTGCTAAATGAAGCTGGGTTGCCTAGTGATTATGCCAGTCTACCCCGGACATGGGATGAGTTTTTCGACTATATGGAGAAACTGACCAAACCCGAGAAGCGTCAATACGGCAGCTCTGGATATCTGACCAACATCGGCTCTGAGCAGTGGAGTCCGTGGTTCCTCCAGGCCGGTGGTGAGTGGGTATCTGAAGATGGGAGAACATTTCTAGTCAACAGCGATGCCGGCCTGAAAGCTATGAACACACTGATTAAGCTGTTCGACAACTATATCAGCCCCGGTGGTAAGGGTAAGGATGCCTTTGAAAGCCGAGCGGATTTCTGGGAGGGCCGTACTGCTAGTGACTATACCTGGCAGAACCACTGGGCCTGGACGGAAAAAGTCGATTACCCCGACTTCAACCTAGGCTATGGCCCGGTGCTCAAGGAGACTGCCTCCAGTCCACAGCTCACTTGCGGAACCATCGCTGGTTATGGTGTGTTTAAGACACAGCGGGATGGTGCAGCTGCAGCAAAGTGGGTTGAGTTCCTGACTAATGCAGAAAATTCCCTGAAGTTTGCCAAGCTATCTGGGTTCCTAAGCCCGCGGATTAGTGCCTCCCGGCAATTGGCAGCAGAGATGGGTGATCCATTGTATGACATTTCCGTAGAACAATCGGCTTTTGTCAGTCCCAATGGGTTCCACTTCATCCATCCACAAGCCAGAGCATCCCATGGACTACTCACTGCTGAAATCCAGGCAGCTGTACTGAAGGAGAAATCCCCAGAGGTAGCGCTAGAAGATGCAGTCAAGAACACCAATCAGCTCTTTGCCGATTACTTCGCTGCCAAGTAGAAGGCAGTGGGAGCGGGTAAGGCTAGTCTCGGTAAGGCCAGCCTTACCTCTCCTTCCTCTGAGGCAAGATGGGAGTGATAAGCATGACCAGTGCTCAAAAACGCCGACTACGAGACAATTTGACTTCATATGCTTTTTTGCTGCCCAGCATGGTGATTATGCTGACGTTCTTGGTATTTCCAATTCTCTATGCTTTGTATATTAGCTTCCATCAATGGTTTGGCATCTTGCCACCCAAGTATATTGGCCTAGAGAATTATCGTAGGCTGCTTCAAGATGAAGCTTTTCATGCCTCACTAAAGGTAACGGGGCTTTATGCGCTGATGGTCGTGCCTACCCTGACCTTTGCCTCCCTAGTGGTGGCAGTGATTCTAAACCAGAAGATTAGGTTTCAGAATCTGTACAAAGGACTTATCTATGTGCCTGTCATTGCCTCTGCTACGGTAGTTTCGCTAATCTGGAAATGGATCTATAACGCCGATTTCGGTATTCTCAATTGGTTAATGTCAGCTCTTGGACTTCCTGAGCGGATATGGCTAGGGGATACACGTTTAGCCTTACCGTCTATAGCGCTAATGGCGATCTGGCAGTCTTTAGGCTATTACATGGTCATGTATTTTGCTGGCTTGCAGAGTATTCCTCCGCAACTACCAGAGGCGGCAGAAATCGATGGGGCCAGTAGACTACAGATTTTCTGGCATATTACTGTGCCACTCCTCAGACCAGTGATGCTGATGGTGATCGTGATGGCTACCATTGGTTCGTTCCAAGTGTTTGACGCTGTCTATGTGATGACTTTTGGTGGGC
>JAAZLW010000063.1 GCA_012799135.1 Bacillota bacterium
AATCAAGGGTTGCCGGAAGGAATAGATTCTGTAGGTGTAGTTAACTACACCCAATGCCATCACACACAGGATTACCAAAGCTGCGAGTCGGGCTAACCCTTTGGCAATAGCGGTATACCCCGCTCTTAGCCACCAAGCCCCAAAACGACGGCGTAGACTGCTGACCACAACATAGACGAGATTGCTGATAGTGCTTCCCCAACCAATTATCCTGACCCACGCCAGTTTCAATAGCCGCGCACCACCCACATTATTGCTCTTTTTCGGCTGCTCATTCATACCTACCACCTCGCCTCTAGCATTTCCCAGAAAATCTTTCCATATGCACACATTCGGGGCTTTCTACCGGTTTTCCACGCTTAAGGTCACTCGCCCCTTATTGGGCCCATCAGGCACCAAACTGAGAGTGAAAGGCACCGGCTTTTTTCGCCCTTGCGCCAGATCCGGGGTTACACCCTGCATCTTGACCGCGGAGCCCACTTTGGTCACCTTTAGATCAACTAACCGCAAAGTTTGCACCCATTTTTCCGGCGAAACATCTTGGGACAGATCCAACATGCCTTCTACCTGTGTACGGGAGGATTTTACCTTCCCAAACCGCCCCCCGACTAAGAGTATCTCTGTATTGCTGTCTTCGATCTTCGCATCTGGTCCCCAATCGGTCATTTCCATGTCCAGTTGCGCCATTCCGCTTTCGGTAATGGTACCCATAATGGTGTTATGTCGGTCTTTTCTATCAATGGCTGTCCAACTCAGGACTCGGCCATCAGACTCTACGCGGGCATCTAGCACCCCGGCATCAGTGGGCACTCCCATTAGCCTACCGGCCCGGATCAGTTGTGGTTTGAGATCAGTAAAGGTCTTGATGTTGGCTAATTCCACTGTCACCCCCACCGTCACAGTGTGAACAGCTAATCCTGTATAATCGACAAAGGCTTCCACTGGATGGGAGAGAACTTGTTTTTCATTAAGCAGATAGAACTGGTATGAGAGCAGCATCAAGATTGTCCAAGTTAATATGAGTCTAAGCAAAACACGTCGACAAAAGCGGCCGAGGCCTTCTTCTGACACTGCCGGGCTCGCCACCTCAGCAAAGAGGTCTTCTTCCGCTACACACTCTCTTGACATCTTTGGTCCCCCCTCTCCCCCATCAGTGTGGTTAGTAGGAGGGCTATTTATGCACCTGTAGATTCAACCTGGGAAAAGAAAAACCGGCCCATTGAGGCCGGTATGAGTAAACATGATCTATGTGTAGATCGGGATTTTGGTCGGTGGGTCAAAAGCTGTCTCCCGCGCGGATCGGGACTGGTTTATGACCTCCCAGTTTCGGCCATAGACCAGACTCTGAGGAGTTCTCTTTGCTCCCAGAGAATCTTGGCAATCCGCTCAGCGGCCTGACCATCCCCATAAGGATTGGGGGCTTTAGCCATGGTAGAATAGGCCTGTTGGTCAGTCAGAAGCCTTGTAGCCTCTTTTACAATGCGGCCGGTATCAGTCCCTACTAAGAGTGCCGTGCCGGCTTGTACCCCTTCCGGGCGTTCTGTTGTATCCCTAAGTACTAGGACCGGTTTTTCGAGACTAGGGGCTTCTTCCTGCAGCCCACCGGAATCAGTGAGCAAGAAGTATGCCCTAGCCATCAGATTGACAAATTCCTCATATGCAGGTGGCTCGATCAGGTTCACCCGAGGCAAATCGCTCAATGCACTCTCCGCCACTTCACGAATTCGAGGATTTCTATGAACCGGGAAAACCACCCGAACATCGGGAAAGCTTTGGATTAGTTGCCGCACAGCAGTGAAGATCCGCCGCATCGGCAGACCCCAGTTTTCTCTGCGGTGGGTTGTCATTAAGATTACCCGCTCTTCGGCAAAGTCCAGATTCTTAAGAACAGGGTTGCGAAAGATGTAGTCATCCCGAACCGTTCCCAAAAGCGCATCGATCACCGTATTACCGGTAAGGAAAATATGGGAACGGGAGACACCTTCCCCGGCTAAGTGCTCCGCTGCACTCTGGGTGGGAGCGAAATGAAAAGTCGCCAAAGCTCCCGTCAGCCGGCGATTCATTTCCTCTGGAAAAGGATTATATAGATCGTAGGACCGCAAACCGGCCTCCACGTGGCCCACAGCCACCTGTTGATAGAATGCAGCCAGACTAGCAGCAAAAGTAGTGGTAGTATCACCATGCACCAGTACAATATCGGGGCTTTCTGCAGATATCACCTTTTCCAACCCGGACAAGACCCGGGAGGTGATGTCTGTTAGTGTCTGACCGTGGCGCATAATATCCAGATCATGATCAGGTGTAATTTGGAAAAACTCTAGGACTTGATCCAGCATTTCTCGATGCTGACCTGTTACAGTTACCTTCACATCGAACTTAGTTGGTTTAGATTTGAGGGCTCTTACTACTGGAGCCATCTTAATGGCCTCGGGCCTGGTTCCAAAAACAGTCATTACCTTCACTATGTCTGCCCCCCTAAGCTATGGCCTAACCATATGCATTACCAATTGGACCGTGCAGAAACTTCGGAGCTTACCTTTAGGGCAAGACCTGGCCTCGACATGAGATTTCGCTTTCGAGAGAAGGTCTCGACCACTTATCTGGCTCAATACAAGAAAAGCGCCCCCTACTGTCGGGGGCATAACAATTTGTTAAGAGTACTTATTGGCTATGAGAAGTGCTTGCCCTGTTCCTGGCCATCCTCACCGGCTCCAATCCATCCCCAACGACTGGCCAAGGAGACTAGTAACCCCAGTACCACCAGGACCAAGAAAGTAGCTATCCCCGGAGGCGCTTGCATCAGCAAGATGCCCAAGGAGCCAAAGGCGAGAGCCCATCCGTAAAGCAGTAGTACTGCCTGCCTTTGGGAAAGCCCTAGTTCCAGTAGGCGATGGTGCAAATGTCCTCGGTCTGCCTGATACACCGGAACACCATTGCGGAATCGACGGACTACGGAGAAAACGGTATCGATTACTGGCAGCCCCAGGATTAAGACCGGCACCGCCAAAGCTACTGTCGCGGCACCTTTCAAGGTCCCCTCCACTGACAGGGCACCTAACATGAAGCCCAGAAACATTGCCCCCGTGTCTCCCATAAACAAACTGGCTGGATTAAAATTATACCAGAGAAAACCTAACGTACTTCCGGCCAGAGCGAGCAACAATAGAGCGACAAATCCGTATCCCAATTCATAGGCTACAGAAAAAAGAGGCAGACAAGCAATAACCGCCACTCCTGCAGCCAATCCATCCAGTCCATCGATAAAATTAAACATATTGATCACTGCCACGATCCAAAGCACAGTCAGGGGTGCTCCGAGCCAACCCAGGTAGATCATCCCCCCGAAGGGGTTGGTGGCAAAGTGAATGATAGTGCCATTGGCCACCACGGCCAATGCCGCTAGAATCTGCCCCAAAAGTTTGGCTCGGGGCCTAAGGTCCCAACGGTCATCGATCCACCCGGTGGCGCCAATGATCAAAGAACCAATAACCAATCCGGGTAAAGCAGGATGCCGGGCGCCAGTGAGCCATATGGCTACCCAAAAGGCAAAAATGATCACTAATCCCCCACCCGATGCCACCGGAACCTCATTCACCCGCCGGGCATTTGGCTTGTCCACAATTCCCCATCTCCAAGCCAACCGACGATACCAGGGTGTAATTACCCAGCTCACGAATAATGCTATCAAGAAAGCTTTACAGTATCCCCACATGAGGCTCCCCCCTTCCAAGAATTCGCCCCATGACCAAGCTAGCTACCTACCAGCACACCGTTAAATATTTCTGATAATATAGACAGATAAATCATAACGATACAACATACATAATTCTAACCCCTATCACCTCGGCTGTCAATGGAACCCCACCTCCGAGTTGCCAATTGCGCTTCCTTAAGCAGCTGCCGGGCTAACTCATCTGGATATTCACCTTCATAGATGATCTGTTTAACACCGGCATTGATCAGCATCTTCGCGCATTGAGTACAGGGCTGGTTCGTACAATATAGAGTCGCACCTTCGGTGCTGACTCCATGCAATGCTGCCTGGATAATGGCATTTTGCTCGGCATGAATTCCCCGACAGATCTCTTGTTGTTGACCGGAGGGGATTCCTAACTCTTGCCGCAGACATCCCACATCAAGACAGTGCTCCAGACCGCTGGGTGCACCATTATAGCCCGTAGAAAGGATGTGCTTATTTAGTACCAGAACTGCCCCTACTTGCCTTCGCAGACAGGTGGAGCGTTTCGCCACCAAATGGGCTATTTCCATGAAGTACTGATCCCAGCTAGGGCGCCCTCCCCGCTCTGGCATAGACAATCCCCCCTGCTTCTACTTGGTGCCAAACAGGCGGTCTCCCGCATCACCCAACCCCGGCACTATGTATCCTCGGGAATCCAGTTTCTCGTCGATAGCAGCTGTAAAGACTTCTACATCGGGATGGGCCGCCTGAACAGCGGCTATACCCTCTGGAGCTGCAATCAAGACCATTAGCTTGATGTTGCGGCCACCCTTTTCTTTGATAAAACGAATAGCAGCCACCGCAGAGCCACCGGTGGCCAGCATAGGATCAACTACAATCAGGTCCCTTTCACTAATATCCGGTGGTAGCTTGCAGTAATACTCCACCGGTTTTAGGGACTCCGGATCACGGTACAGGCCAATATGCCCTACCTTGGCAGCAGGAATGAGTTCCACTATCCCATTTACCATACCCAAACCTGCCCGCAGAATGGGAATTACCCCTACCTTCTTGCCAGCAATCATCTGGCATGATGCCTTTCCCATAGGAGTCTCGACTTCTTTTGCTTCTAGTGCAATATCCCTAGTCACTTCATAAGCCATTAGTAAAGCAATCTCGTCCACCAGTTCCCTAAATTCTTTCGGGCCAGTCTTCACATCCCTGACAATAGCCATCTTGTGCTGAACTAGGGGGTGGTCTATGAGATGTACCTTCGACATCAACTCGCCTCCCGCGGTACATTCGGCCGCCAACTATTCTCCTGCCTCTTAGAGTTACCAAACCCCTAAAGGTACTAACACCATCATGGAGTTTCCGCCTCCAATCGCTTCCAGACCAAAGCCAAGTTCTCCTGTAACTCAGCAGCCGTCAAGTGATAGGCTTCCAACCCAGAGCCATAAGGATCATGAATGTCTGGGTCACCAGGCTTACCGGCATATTCCTTTACTGTAAATACTTTGTCAGACACAAAAGGAAATGCCGTTTGGATGCTCCGCTTATGGCTAGCTGTCATGGTCAAGATCAGGTCTACATCCTCTAGGATATCCTGGTTCAACCGACGAGCAGTATGTCCACGAGCATCCAACCCGAGCCCCTTGAGCACTTCCAGGGCTTCTAGGGTAGCCGAGGCTCCGGTTATGGCATGAATACCAGCCGAGCTGACCAGCCAGCGATCACCCGCCTGGCCGGCTACCTGACGGAAAATGGCCTCGGCCATAGGGCTCCTACAGGTGTTTCCGGTGCATACGAACAGAATCTTCTTAGGCTCGGCCAAGAACAGCGCTAACCTCCTTCCGTTATCTGAGGGGCATTGGCAACCAGCACCGAATAACTTCCACAAAAATGACCTGGTATCCTCTCTTAAAGATCAACATCATCTCATCTGTTTTACATTCGATCTGGCCCGCTTTCCTTAAGGGCGGTGAGCTCGAAATCCATTTCATTACTACACATTCCGCAGCGCAGCATGGTCACCTGTCCATAGTACACCTGCTCAAAGAGTAAGGTATTGCCACAGCGGGGACAGCGAGGAATAAGCAGCTCACCACAAACAGGGCATTGAGGGCCTTCCAGCACCTGAACACACCGAGGACAAGTTGTTGGTTGCATGGCTGAACCTCCCAGTCTTGAACTCTCACAGATAGTATGACTGGGATACTCAAAGCCTAAACAGGGCAGAATGTAATGGCTGGGAGGTGAGTAGACTCGTGGTCGCTTATGCTTGTCCAGTCTGTAGGACTAACCGGACACGCTTTGAGGTTATCTGCAAAATCGCCCGGGAGATCCATAAAGACCCTGATACTGGCGAAAACACCTATATCGCGCCTGAACTGGAAACCATCTCTCGTTCTGGAAAGCCTGAAATTGACGTAAAATGCTTAAACTGTGGATATACCGGTAATGAGAGCCTTTTTGCCAAAGCTGCCCTGCGGTAGAAAAAGCGAACCTATGCATCCACGATCCGATGAGCTGCCGCTTTCTCCAAACGGTTCATAATCGCCAGACCTATACCCGATGTCGGTACCCCTTCAATAATGATCTTGGCGACACTCATCTGATCCAGATCTCGTAAGCAACGATAGATGCTAGCGGCTATTTCCCCAGGGTTTGCGCGGCTTCCCATGCAGGCAATCTGCCAGCCACCAGAGTCGATGGCCTGATCTTGCCAATATTGCATAAGCTCGCTGGACACCATCAGCCCTACCTGCTGGCCTTGGGCTTCCAGTTCACGTGCTAGCTCTGTCAGTCGTTGGAAAAGGCCAGGGGGCTCACCCTCCACCAGTACTGCTGGAGCTTTTGGCGCGTAATGCTTGTATTTCATACCCGGTGAACGCACCGGGCCTGTCTCTACCTCCTGGGCTGCCAGCACATGAGGATCAAGGTCAACTTCACCGATAACCTTCTCTAAAGCCTCTTTGGAAACGCCGCCAGGCCGCAGAATAATGGGCTTAGCTCCTGTACAGTCCACCACCGTGGACTCTACTCCGATCCCGGTGGGACCACCATCTAAGATCACATCCACTTTACCAAAAAGATCTGTAATCACATGGGCAGCTTCCGTGGGACTTGGTCGACCCGATCTGTTGGCCGATGGTGCAGCCACCGGCACCCCAGCAACATCAAGCAAAGCTAAAGCTACAGGATGTGATGGCATCCGGACGGCTACTGTATCCAGTCCGCCAGTGGTTACAGGTGGAACATGCGCAGCCTTTTCCAGCACCAAGGTCAAGGGCCCGGGCCAGAAAGCTCCAGCTAGGCGAATAGCCAAGGGGGGCATTTCCTTCACAATCCCGTGTATTGCCTCCAGGGAGGCGATGTGTAAAATAAGGGGATTATCTGCCGGGCGTCCCTTGGCAGCAAAGATGCTGGTCACCGCGTCAACATCAAGCCCATTGGCACCCAGACCATAGACGGTCTCAGTAGGAAATGCCACCAGACCCCCCTCTCGCAATATCCTTGCAGCCCGCAAAATCGGAGACGATTGCTTAAAGGCCTCTGGACCTGCTCCCGGGGAAACTGGCACCTGCCATATTTGTGTTCTTTTTTCGCCCTTCACTTCCACCTTGCCATCACCACCCGTTCCCTATCTCCATAGTCTCGATATAACTTAGTGTCTACATACCCACTTTCGCTGGCTATGGCCATTACCTGTGAGGCTTGCCCATGGCCTATCTCCACAGCCACCAACCCCCCAGGCCGCAAAAACTTGCGCCCTTCAAAATAGATGCGCCGGTAACAATCGAGACCATCGAGGCCTCCATCCAGCGCCCCTTTAGGTTCATATCTTGCGATTTCCGGTGCCAGCCCCTTAAGCTCATCGCTGGGAATATATGGCGGGTTAGAAACGATGGCATCCACCTCTGACTGTAAAGCCGGTGGTAGGGCCGTATATAAATCTCCTTGAAAAAGCTGGATGAGATTTCCCAGAGCGTGGTTGTCCACATTTGTCTTGGCCACATCTATGGCTTGCTGGGAAATATCAGTAGCATAGATACGTGGACTGGCACTTTCCTGATCGGCCAGACTATGCGCCAAAGCTACGGCTATGGCACCACTGCCAGTACCCAACTCGACGATGTTCGGCTCTACCGGTGCCTCTTCCTCGCCCAACCAGTTGAGGACACACTCAACCAAGAGCTCGGTTTCCGGTCGTGGAATCAATACACTCCGGTCAACCTTTAGATCTAGGGAGTAGAATTCCTTAGAACCGGTAATATAGGCCACCGGCATTCTTTGGGCTCGCCGGGCTATAGCTATCCGATATGCATCCACTTCCGCCGTTTCTAAGGGCTGATCAAATCTCACATATAGGTCAATGCGCTCCATGTTCAGCACATGGCTTAAGAGCAGTTCAGCATCGAGGCGAGCGGTATCTATACCCTTACCGGCCAAATACTCGCTCGCCTTGTTGAGCAGCTCCAGAATGACAGGAGGCACTACTTGTCGGGACATATTCACGCCTCCATTGCCGCCAGTTGTTCTGCCTGCTGAGCCGCCTGCAATGCCTCCACTAGCCCATCCAGTTCACCATCCAAAATAGCTTCAATCCGATAGAGGGTGAGATTGATGCGATGGTCGCTCACCCTACCCTGGGGGAAATTATAGGTGCGTATTCTTTCACTGCGGTCACCGGTACCCACCTGGCTTTTTCTGGCTTCGGCAAGCTCTGCGTGCTGTTCTTGTTCAAACTTATCCAAGAGGCGAGCCCGCAAGATCCGTAAAGCCTTATCTCTGTTCTTATGCTGGGATTTCTCATCCTGACAGGAAACCACCATACCTGTAGGTATGTGGGTGATGCGTACCGCGGAGTCAGTGGTATTGACACTTTGTCCCCCGGGACCGCTGGAACGATATACATCTATCCGCAGCTCATTGGGATCGATTTCCACCTCTACCTCTTGAGCTTCTGGCAATACGGCCACGGTAGCTGTAGATGTATGGATGCGACCCCCCGATTCGGTGGTGGGAACCCGCTGCACCCGGTGTACTCCACTCTCAAATTTGAGTCGGCTGTAAACGCCTTTACCCTCAATCACAAAGATGACTTCTTTAAATCCGCCTAACTCCGTTGGGTTAGAGCTCATCAACTCTGTACGCCACCCTTGCCTTTCCGCATAGCGACTGTACATGCGAAATAGATCGCCGGCAAACAAAGCTGCCTCATCCCCACCGGTCCCACCCCTGATTTCCACAATTACGTTTCTTTCATCATTGGGATCCTGTGGCAAAAGGTACAGCTGCAGTTCACTCTCTAGCTTCTCCCTAGCTTGCTCCAGAGCATCGATCTCATCGGCAATCAGTTCCCGCATTTCTGGCTCCAAATCCTCTGCTTGCATTTCCCGAGCATCCTGCAGCTCTTTTTCTACGCGCAGAAACTCCTGATACTGCTCAACTATCTCCCCGAGCTCAGCATGTTGTTTGGCAACTTGTGCGTATTTTTGAGGATTATTTAACAGCTCGGGATCGCTGAGCTCTCTAGTTAGCTCTTGATACTTCTTCTCCAAACCTGCCAGTTTATCTAGCATGGGAATTCCTCTCTCTCCAAAGTCGAGCAAAAAGGCAGACCCAACCATCGATCTGCCCTTGCCACAAGTTGATACAATTACCTACACCTACCACCTTGTCGCCCTAGGTCATGTGTTGGACAAACCAGCCCAGCATAGTCCTTTGGTCTACCTTCAGCTTACCCAACACTAATGCACAAGGTGGCTTTGGGTTGCCCCGATCGCAGGCATCAAGCTTTCATCCTTACGCAACACTGTCTCAAGTGCTTCGATGGCCACTTCTATCTGATGGGCATCTGGATCCCGGGTGGTTAGCTTTTGCAGTAGCAAGCCTGGTGCCGCTAGTGCTTCCACCCAGAAGGGGGGATTGGGCCGCCCGGCCAGACGAATCAGTTCATAGGATAAACCCGCCACCAAGGGCAGCAGGGCCAAGTGCAACAGCACCCGCTCGACAAACGGTGGTCGGCCGAAAAACGAGAAAACAAATATGCTGGTAAAAAAGACAATGAGCATGAAATTAGTGCCACACCGGCGATGCACTGTAGTGTATTTGGCCACATTCTCCACATTCAGGGGCTCTCCCGCTTCATAGCAATTGATTGTCTTGTGTTCTGCCCCATGATACTCAAAGACCCGCCGAATGTCTTGCATAAAGGATATACCGATCACGTATAACAAGAAGAATCCTATCTTGATTAAGCCCTCCACGATATTGAGCACTATATTGCTTTTAATCCCAGCCTGCACCAATCGAACGACATAGGCAGGTAAAGCTATGAATAGCCCCACGGTAAGCAAAAAGGCAAACCCGATGGTGAGAACCATTTCCTTGGTCGTGAGTTCTGCCTCTTCTTCCTCGGCGAATTGACTAGCTGAAAAGCTTAAGGACCTAACCCCCATGACCATAGCCTCAATCAATGCTACTGACCCTCTGATTAAGGGCCAACCCAAAATTGGATATCGCTGGGCCCATGGTGTTAGATTCTCCTCATGCAAAACAACCCCATCATTACGTCGCACAGCTATAGCTAAGCTATGGCGACCCCGCATCATCACACCCTCGATCACCGCTTGCCCGCCATAGGAAAAGCGTTGGCTCATCTGGCAACCCCCTCTATTCCAAACCTTCTTGTTCGATCCCCTGTTCTTGCACCGGAAAAGGATGCACCATTGCCAGGGGAGCAGCGGCAAACAGGGCTTCGATCTCCGCCCTGCGCAGCTCCGGCAGGCAAACTAACAGCCCATCCCCACCTCTTAGTTCCTCTTCTCCCGTCGGGAGGCTGATCTTCGTGCCTTCGCGATCGATCCGTAGGACCATGGCTTCATACCTCTGACGCAGATCCAAGGCATCGAGTGAATATCCTGCCACCGGTGCGTCTTGCGATACATGCATGGTTGCCACAACATAGTCTTCGTCCAGATGCAAAACATCCTGAACCGGTCTGAGCTCCAATGGCAACTCATAGGCTGAGCTCTTCACGCTCCGATAGCCGCGGGGCAAAAGCAACCGAGTCAACCCCCCCAACACAATCCCAATTGCCCACCCCATCACCAGGGCCGCCAGTGTTCCGTAAATAGTAGAGACAATCACCGGGCCGACCTCTGGAAAAAACTCAGCACTAGCCGCCAATTTATAGGTCCTGTGAAAAACTGCCAATCCGCCAACGATACCCACACTACGTGATGTTCGCCCTGGAATGCTTTCGGTCAGTGAATATGATAATCCGACTGTCAGTATGGCTCCGAGAAAAACCGGTAAGCCAAGATGCACTAGCACGGCAAAAACGCCGCCAATGATTAACCCATAGGCTAGGGTCAGAGCGGTGCCGGCCACGGATGGAATGACGATTCTCACTGCCTCTTTCCATGCATCCCATCCGCCTCTGGTCTGCTCTAGGGAGATCATCAAGTCAAACATGAGAAGTGTGACGGAAATGGCGACAAAAGACGAAGGAAGATCCGGAATGCCCATGACCGAGTAATAGGCTAAACCTACCGTAAGGGCCCTGGACAGCCGAATCAGCCGTACTGGCCACCGTCCTGTCATACTACCCTCTCCCGCCATGTCTCTTTGAACAATATTATAGCACAATCGCCGGTGTCTTGATCATAGACTCTCCTCAGGACAGAACCCGAAATTGTGCCCAGCGTTCAGCGGAGCTATCCGGCAAACCCGCCTCTAATCTAATGCCGGTGTCGGTATACTCTTCTTCTATCACCTGACCCACCTCTCTCATGGCCGAGGCGATCCCCGCGTGTTTGTAAGGTATCTCGTATATCCCGTAAGTTAACCTTTCCCCAAGTTTCTGCTCCAGCAAGTCAATAAAACCATCCATGCCAGCACCTGTCAGAGCAGACATGCCTATACTGTCGGGTGTCTGAGCCAGTAGCTCGGAAATAGCCGCCCGACGAGAAAGGTCATCCACCTTATTGAATACCGTGATCAAGGGCCTGCCGGCACATCCCAACTCCTCCAGCACTTCAAAGACAGCACTCATCTGAGATTCCATATTGTAAGCAGTGGCATCGACTACATGGATGAGCAGGTCTGCTGACATCACCTCTTCTAGTGTAGCCCGAAAGGCGGCCACCAAGGTATGGGGAAGCTTGCGAATAAAGCCTACCGTATCAACAAACAATACCGGCTGCCCGGAAGGTGGCATCTCCCAGCGGCGAATAGTGGGATCCAGAGTAGCAAACAATTGATCTTCCACCAAGACACCGGCACCAGTCAGGCGGTTTAGTAAAGTAGACTTACCTGCATTGGTATAACCTACCAGAGCTGCCACCGGTACCAGATTCTTGCGCCGGGCATGTCGGTGCAACCCCCGCTGAGCCCGAATCTCCTCTATTTCTCTCCTGAGGTTAGCAATCCGCTGGCGAATCCGCCGTCGGTCCGTTTCTAGCTTCGTTTCTCCCGGTCCTCGGGTACCTATCCCCCCGCCCAGGCGTGACAGGGTTGTACCCCGACCTGCTAGTCGAGGCAGAAGATACTGCAATTGGGCTAGATCTACCTGCAGCTGGGCCTCGCGGGTACGGGCTCTTTGGGCAAATATGTCCAGAATCAGCTGGGTACGGTCAATCACCTTGGCACCCAGTGCCTCTTCTATATTGCGCAGTTGGGCTGGAGTCAGCTCATCATCGAAGATAACTAGCTCCGCACCATAATGGCCAAGCAGGTTTCTGATCTCCTCTAGCTTCCCCCGACCTACATATGTTGCGACATCGGGGCTTTCTCTCGCCTGGATGACTTGATCAGCCACCATTGCTCCAGCCGTGTGAGCCAAAGCCTTTAGTTCCAGTAATGACTCATCTACGTCCATAAACCCGTACTCTGGCAATTGAAGGCCAACGATGATAGCCAGTTCCCTGTTTTCCGACATCTCTCTCCCCCCATTCCCACCAGCAGCCCTATCCATCAACCAGTATGCCTTGTATATATTCTGGATTCCCGGCTTTATTCCCTGCGCCCAGGCGTTATCTAGGCATTGGGCTCTTGCCAGTTCTGCATCTCATCATCGATAGTTACCATATCGTTTTCATCCAGGGAGATCAACCCCGCCTCTTCGAGCTTGCGCACAACCATCGCCAAAGACTCCCGCTCCTTTTGGGGAAGCTCTCGCACATACCGGTTGATCTCCTCTGGCTCCGCATTCCTGAAAAAGCGCATACCACCATACTTGATGTACTGATGATCTGCCATTCTCCCATCCTCCTGTCTGTGAATTTACCTGAGACCACTTTTCCCGTTCCCAGATCATCTTTCCCGTTTTGTCCCATAGATTACGCTACTTACGCTGCGACCTATTCAGATAAACATACCTGAGAATGGGGCAGTCCCTTCTGGTAGGTAAATGATATAATGCGAATAGATGGGAGGTGTGAGCCAGTGGTCGTGATTATGCATGTGGACATGGATTCGTTTTTCGCTTCCATAGAGCAACGGGATCGCCCTGAGCTAAAAGGAAAGCCAGTCATCGTGGGAGGCCTGCGAGATAGCAAGCGAGGGGTAGTCTCCACCTGTTCATATGAGGCGCGCAAATATGGTGTTCATTCAGCTATGCCTATTGCCCAAGCTGTAAAACTATGCCCTCAGGGTATTTTTCTACCAGGTGATCACAGCAAATATGCAGCCGTCTCTCAGGAAATCCGCCAAGTGTTCTACGAATTCTCCCCAGTAGTGGAGAACACCTCCATTGATGAGGCTTTCCTAGATATGACCGGCTGCGAACACCTCTATGATACATTTGAAGATTTCGGCAAAGCCATCAAGCGACACATCTACGAGACTGTCTCTCTTACTGCCTCGGTAGGTATCGCACCCAACAAGTTTGTTGCCAAGCTAGCCTCTGACTACCGCAAACCCGATGGGTTGGTAATAGTCAGACCTAGCGAAGTAAAGGATTGGTTAGCACCTATGCCGGTGAATAAGGTATGGGGTATAGGAGAAAAAACTGCTAAAGCCTTGTCGACCTGGCGAATCCACACCATTGCTGATTTGAGGCGCTGCTCACAGCGGTCTCTTCTCCAGCGTTTCGGCAAACAGGGCCACGACCTTTATCTGCTGGCCCGAGGCATTGATCCTAGACCTGTTGAGCCAGAGACCGAGGCTAAATCCATTGGTAGAGAGACGACCTTTTCCATAGATTTGACTGAGCTCTCCAGGCTAAGACAAGTCCTGGCCAATCTTGTTGCCGATGTCGGGATGCGATTGCGGCAACAGAGTCTTTGGGGACGCACTGTCACCATCAAACTCCGTTATAGTGACTTCACCACCATCACCCGCTCCATCTCCCTACCAGAGCCGATCAATAACGATGACGATATTTTCGCTGCCGCCGATAAGCTCCTGCAACAGCATATTCAGAAACGTCCTCTGCGTCTACTAGGGGTCTATCTCTCACAGCTTACGTCAGTCTCGCAAGCTTCGTTATTTCCCGACTCACGACGAGACAAATTGACAGAACTCATCGACGAACTCAACACCCGCTATGACCGAGCCGTAATCTACAAAGGGCGCCAACTAGGGCCCCGCAAATCAAACCATGAAAAAGGGTCAACCTAGGTGGCTGACCCTATCAGATAAAGACCTTATATTAGTTCTGCAAATTAGGCACGCTTCTTAAAGACAGTGGAATCCTTAATCTGTGGATACCGCTGAGCCTCTAACTCTTTCCGAATCTCCTTATTGAGAATCCGCAGATACGTTCCCTTCATACCTAGAGACCGAGATTCAATCACATTGGCGGAAGCCAGTTTGCGTAGGGCATTGACAATCACTGAACGGGTAATCCCCGCCTCGTCAGCTATACGGCTGGCAACCAGTAGTCCTTCGTCACCTTCCAGTTCGTCAAAGATGTGCTGTATGGCCATAATCTCCGAGTACGATAGGCTTCTGATGGCCGAGCGAGCCATTCTGCGCTCCTCAACCTCGGCCTCATATTCTTCATCGATAGCAGCAGAAATAACCATACCAATAGCAGTAGAAGCATACTCGGCAATCACTTCATCGTCGACGCTAAAGTCACCCTTGCTCTTCACAAAGAGCAGAGTACCTACACGGCGACCACCACCAACAACCGGGACGATCATAGCACAATCAGTACCCAACATATTCCCCGGTTCCTTGCCACCAGATAGAGCTCCCACCTTAAGCAAGGACGAATTCAGATCATTGGGCATCCGCAGTGTCTCAAGCCAATCCTTGTCAAAGGGAGTGCTATCTGCACCGTCCTCCAAAGAGTAGCCCAAAAGCTTGCCCTTCTTGCTAATGACATACACACTTACATTGTCATAGGAAACACGCAGAGCTTCAGCTAAATCATTGAAATCAACAGCATTACCATCATTCTGCAAGACTTGGGATACATTCTGCATCCTCTTAATCAGCATATGGTTTCCTTCCTCTCCCAATATGATTCAAATCCTTCTCGCACCTTGCCCCAAAATACGAGATAGACTTGAGGTATAAATTGGACTGATCTCCCCTATTGAGTTGGCGCAGTATGCTCAGATAGGTTCGATAAGTCACGACTTGCCTTAACATTACTATACATTCCTAGTAATCATTATAATTCCCTTTAGTGCCCCGGTCAAGACCCAGCTACACTATGGCAGACGAGATCCATATAAACAAGATTATACAACACAGAACTCTTCCCCGCAAGAGTGTTAAGAGCTTTTTTCATAATTGTTACATTCGGGCAGGCTTATCTAGATAATTCCTGGAAGAAAATGGGCTAAACCTATAGATCCGACACGTCTTAAGCATCATGTTACAAGATAGTGTTGATTTAGTCAAGTGCAATATTTCGTATTTTGATCAATTTAACTTTATTTTAACGTGGGATTGGTTTTTTTCGGTATACATGCGGTCATCTGCTACCCGTAGTAAGGCCGTAGACGATCTACCATCAGCAGGAAATTCAGCTATTCCGCAGCTTAAGCCAATCTGAGGGTAAAACGGCCAGGCGCTCTTGCTGATTCTATCCTTTAGCCTTCGAGCTAATACCTTAGCTTCTTCAGCAGTGGCATAGTTGACGATGATGGCAAATTCGTCACCACCATATCGGGCTAGTAGATCTCCTTCCCGGAGCTCTTCCTTCATGATGTTGGCTAACATCCGCAAGAAACTGTCTCCTGCGGGATGACCGAAGGTATCGTTGATTCGTTTGAACCCATCGAGGTCAACCAGTAAAATGGCAAAGCGAGAATCACTGGCCCGTTGACTCTTACATAGCAGCTCAAGTGTCTCAAACAGCACCTTACGGTTGGCTACTCCGGTGAGAAAATCTACCCCGGCTTCAGAGATTTTACTCTTCAAAATAGCAAACACCTGGTTTAGCCAAGCAAAACCTTCAAATGTGAGAAAGACACCTGCTCCCACCCTCAGAATCCTGAGGACTAATCTGATGGTTGAACCATATCCGGCCAATAACACAACGATCTCCAGTCCATAGGTAGCAACCAAGATACCGCCCCCCGCCCATAAAGCTGGATCGCATACAGGAAATACGCCCTGGATGATCAGCTTTCGAAGGGCAAGCAACCAGATAGCTCCTAGTAACGCGCCCGCTAGAGCATACGCAACTTCAAAGCCAACGGCTAACAACTACCTGTCCCCCTTTACCCCATCACGTCCAAATCACCAAGACCTCAAGAAGATAGGCTTATTATATCATACTTATTACCATTTGTCGCAATTGTTTTGGTATTTTCGCCACCACCTCGGTTTGATCTGTTCAAGTATATCATTATTTTATGGCAGACTTATTGTCGTTCGTCCCCCGTCTTTATGAGAGTAATAGGCCTTACTAAGAGTCGATAGGGAATAGGGAAAAAGGGCCATTGCCTGTTGTATAAGGCTGCACTGATCGTATAGGGCGGCTGAGATGGCTATGAACCTCTCTAGATTGCCGGAGTATACCTTGAAAGTGTTGGTTGCAGCCGGATTTGATGTGGAGGCTGCCTGCAATTCCTCATAAGACAATTAGGCCCACAAGTCCCGCCCCCACAATTGCGACTACTGGGTGAAGATGGTAACGCCAGACCGCTATTCCACTGGCAATAGCAATCACCAATGCCACAGGATCGATACCCAAAAAGCCCGAGCCATTGGTTTCTATGATCGCTGCTTGGGCAATAAACAGGGCCGCCGAAGCAATCAGCCCCGCAACTACCGGACGGATGCCAAAAAGTACAGCCTCCACCATGGGATGCTCTCGAAATCTATCCAAAACCTTTGATACAGCTACAACCACCAAGAGTGAAGGAAGGGCTATCCCCGTTGTCGCTACTATGGCTCCTGGTAACCCACCCAGACGAAATCCCACAAAGGTGGCTGTGTTTACTCCAATAGCTCCTGGCGTCATCTCGGCAATGGCAATCATGTCCACGAATTCCTCCGCCGTGATCCAGCCTAGTCGCTCAATCTCAGACTGGATTAAGGGTAGCATGGCATAGCCTCCTCCGACAGTAAACAGACCTAGACGGAAGAAAGTCCAGAGCATTTGGATATAGATCATTATCTAGCACCCCCTGCCCGCATCTTCGATACGATAATCCCCAATAACCCACCTGCCAAGATAATATATATGACGTTTATGTCAGTTAGCAAAGTGAACATGAAAGCGCCAATTGCGACAGCAAAGCCGAAAACCCCCTTCAATGAAGCTTTGCCGATGCGGTACGCGGCCAAGAAGATCAGCGCAGCAACAGCAGCACGAATCCCCTTCAGGGCTTTGGCTACATAAAAATTCTGCCTGAATTGTGTAAACACCGTTGCGATAGCAACTATAACCAACAAGGATGGAGCCATAACCCCGGTGATAGCGGCTACGGCTCCCGGAACTCCGGCTAGCCGATAACCAATGAAGGTTGAGGCATTTACAGCTATGACGCCTGGCAGTGACTGGCTGATGGCGTAAATATCCAGAATATCCTCCTTCTCCACCCAACCTTTATTTTCGATAACTTCCCGTTCAAACAGGGGTAACATGGCTAGACCACCACCAAAGGTGAAGGCACCTACCCTGAAAAATGTCATAAAGATCTCCAGCAAGAATGATATCCTGTTGCTCCGAATATTGCTTGATGTATCGCACATATGCTGTTCCAAGCTGTGGCCTCCCTCACTGATAAAAAGCTCTTTGTCTAATCATGTAATTAGCTTCAAAATCTCTCCTATCACCCAAGTGCGATCTCTGTTCACCCGAGGAATAGATTGCCAAAGCTCATCGTAATACCGGACAAACGCCTTGACAACAGTCGGTTCCGAGACTGCTGCGGCATACGGCAGTCCTCTAGACCAAGCCATCACCATATCAGGATCCCGAAGTAAAAGGTTAACAGGGGCTCTTTCCGGTGCCGAGAAAAAGGCTACTTCCAGCCCCTTATTGGCACGCAAGCTCTCCACAAGCTCGTGAATGTACCGAATCAGATCCTCTTTTGTTACTTGGATAGGGTGACCGGTAATCGTCGTTAGCTCTTCACACAGGAATTGGGCTCCCTGTAGAGCCTGCTTAAGGCCGTCAATGCTGTACAAGAGCCTGGAAATCCCGGAATATTTAGTACTGGCCACCTGCTGGTGGTATCCTTGACACTCCTGTACCAGATACCCATCCAAGTTATTCCTGGTCAGGATACTTGCGAGTAGACCCTGGGACATAGTCGCAAACAAAGGCGGCTCCCAGATTAGATAGGCGGTTTCCCCGGTATGTATTGGGCCGGTGGTCTTCTCCAAAATGCGCTGCATTTCCCTTTTGGGACAGACTTCTATCAGTGGATAGCAATCACTTAGGTAGGTGGAAAACACCCATTGACACTGCTTTATGGTGATAGGATCACGAAACATGGCTGTATAGCGGCGATCCTTGAGATTAGGTGACGACATACCGGTGATGGCCAAATCGTTCTCAAGAATGAAGAAAGTTGCTTGAAAAGGGGAATCTGAATACTTGGGAAAGAACCATGACTCAATCCCACCTGTTAGATGCAGAGGAAGCCAGTAACCGATGATGCTATTCAGGCTGTCGACACTGCGATCCACCCAATGGATAATCCTGATCTTATGTCTATTCTGCAATACTTGAGCAAGTTTAGCCTGCCACAATGTCAAGAAATCTTTATCTTCTGTTAGCCACGCCAGATCTTCTTGACTCATCAAATACAATTGCTGTCCCTGAGGGAGAGTCAATATATGATCTAGAAACTGCAGCACTGCCTCCCTTCTACCATCATTGCCCATATAGACGGTGTAAGAAGCATCTTGAGAGTAATGACTATGACTGGCCAAAGCACCCAACGGACTAACAGGAAGCGGGCTAGGATTAGTAAGCCATCGACATAGCAAACCCAGGAGCTCCTCTCGGTTATCCCAGTTCACCTCAGACCCATGAGCTTCGAGAATCTCCCTCAATGACGGCGAGCTATCATAGGCTGCAAAATACTCAGCCATCTTGGGCAGATGAATGGAACGCTTAGACAGTAGCCGATGGCTATTTCTCCACTTACTGACGAGCGAAGGATCGACATGAATGGCAGTAGCCAATTCTCTGCCGGTTATGCCCAGCTTATCCATGAGAAAGTCCAGACGTGAATTGTAGGCTTCCAATCTTCTTCCCCCAATGTGAAACAACCAAAGCATATCAAAACCGGCAATTATTTGTCAATGACAGTCCCTTGACAAATCACGGATCATTGTGGTAACCAAACCTCCCCTGGTGATAGTCTGGAATTGCAGAGGTACTTTCTACACGAACCCATAAGGCATGTGAGGATATTACGAAATGGAGGCATTACCCATGTTGAAAAGAGTAGCTATGGTTACACTCTTGTTGGTTTTGGTGGGACTCCTATCTGTGAATAAGGTCCAAGCACAGAGCATTCACCTGTGGGCGATCGAAGCCACAGCCAACAGCGAATATTCAAACAGCCGATGGTCAGCAGCACAGATGGTAGGAGCTCCCGACACCTACCCCCGCTATGGTGACATAGATACAGCCTGGACAACAGCATATATGAACACCACCGATAATGTCTGGGCAGATTTGCAATATGCAGAAGCTATTATTGTAGAAAAGATTGAAATCTATGAGACCTATAACCCTGGTGCCATTACCAAGGTGGAGCTTATAGACGAAGCAGGTTCCTCCTATGAAGTGTGGAGAGGTGATGCTTGGATTGCCCCCAAGCAATCCCGCATTTTGAGGATAAGCAACACAAGGGTCGAAACCCCGATTAAGCGCGTGCGCCTCTATCTTGATTGCAGCAAAATACCAGGCTATAACGAAATCGATGCCGTGGGTATCACTGGTAGAAGGCCTACCCAGATTACTTACACTGCGCCGACATCGTCTTCCTATGATAACCCTTTGACTGAGCTTGACGCTCTCTTAACTAGATTGGAAGGGGCGATTAAGCTAGCTACTGAAAACAAATCAGCCAATCCTGCTTTCCTACGGGATCTGGAGAGTATTCTTTGGAAATTGCAGTCTATAAGCAATGAGCTCTACGAGGAACTAGGCACCCCGATAAGCGAGTGGGGTGAATACTAAATCAGAGTGACTTTAATTGAACTGTTGATGTTTGGAATATCAACCACCAGATGACAGCTAGTTAAGAAACCTTGCAGCGGAAAGGAGCAGACTAACGTTGCTCATAGAACGAAACAAATACGGCCGTGTTGTTACTTTGACGGTAATATTAGTATTGCTAATCGGCTTGACTAGTAGTGATTATTCACGGGCTGCGAAACACCCCCTTGTCGATGAGCTAGATGATACCGTTGACGTGTTAGCTTCATTTATCCAGAGGGCAGAGAATTCGAGGGCTGCTCATCCCGCTTTTTTGCTAGACCTAAATGAGATCTTAGCGGGCTTACAGGCACTTCCTGATTCTCTAGATGAAGTAGCAGCCTCCAAGGCACAGAAACGGGGCTCTGCAGCCAAAGAGATTAGAGTGGAAGCTTCTACGCAAACTGATCAGGGAGCTATCGAAAAGACTACCGAAGAGACTACCGAGAGTAGAACTGAAGAAACCAGTGGTAATTCTTGGGCTGGCACTTTGCTGAAGGTAGTGCAAGATGCAGCTTCACTACCTGGTCTCATCGAGGAGTTGGGTTCAGCTATCAAGGATATTAAGGGGATTACTACCGAGTCTAGTGCAAAACCAGGTGCCAAAAGCGAAAGTACTTCCCACTCAGAACCCTCTGAATCAATACCGCTGGCACCGCTCGAACCAGCAGCATCTGCATCACCCACCTTCTTAATTGAACCGGCTGAGGTGGATAAAGTGAGCAGCGATTACGCCAAAGACACCAAGGCCCAATTAGTTGTTCTAGACAGCTTGGTAGCTCAAGGAGCAACGGCCATCCATGAGATCATTCCTTATCTCGAAAGTGAAGATTCTCATGTTGTTTATCAAGCGATCGAGGCTTTGGAAACTCTGGGCTCAGAAGCTGCACCCGCCGTCCCAGCTTTAGCCAGAAGACTCTCTATTCCTGATACCAACAGTAAATT
>JAAZLW010000002.1 GCA_012799135.1 Bacillota bacterium
CCGTCTTTGAGGAAAACACCTGATGTTCCCCCCACAAAGAAAGACGCCCCCCGCTTTGCCGCTTGGCGGGCTACTTCCTGGCTAATCGCCCCATCGACCCCGATCGCGAAATCCAGGTTCTGCTCTTCCTTGAAGCTAGATAGCTCTGCTATCTTGTCTAAGGCAAAACTGATCAGCTTCTGTCCGGCAAAGCCCGGCTCAACGGTCATTACCAACACCATCTGGATCTGGGGTAAAAGCAGTTTGACCGCTTCCACGGGAGTGGCAGGGTTGATAGCGATACCGGCTGCTGCACCGGCGGCATGGATCATCCGTATTAGCCGCAGAGGAAAACGACTAGCTTCCGTATGGAATATGCAAAGATCGGCACCGGCGGCCAGGGCTCGTTCCATACATGCTTCGGGATTAGCAACCATCAGATGCACATCAATGGGAATGTTAGCTAGACTGCGTACCTGTTTGAGGATGTCGAAGTTTAAAGCCAGGTTATCTACGAAATGGCCGTCCATGATATCTACATGGAAAGCACCGGCTCCTGCCGCTTCCAGGGCTTTCACGTCATCCCCTAGGTTGAGCATATCAGCACACATCAATGATGGAGCGATTATGGGATGTTGTTTCAACCATTGCCACTGACCATGAACCTGTGGGTTAGAGTATTGCATAGCGTCACCAGCCTCCTATATTTATTCCGCCTCTAGAATTAAGGATCAATGGGCTCTTCACCTGCCAAGAGCATAAAGGTATGATTGTAATTGGCATTCGTCAAACATGAGACTCTATGCCATCGGGCATGAAGTGTGCCAAGCCTATTCCTGTCCTAATACTATCATGGTGCCACCTAGAAAGGAACTGAGCTGCCCGGAAGGTTCTATAGCCGACACTCGAGACCCTGCTATATCCACCGGCTCCTGATATACAGAAAAAAGGAAATGGACTTTGCCCGTGGAAGGATAGGTTAACATCAATTAGGCCCCAGTCTACCGCTTTAGTTTTGAGGGAGGTCCTAACATGCGGTTATCACCGTGTATTGAAATGCTATTCCGGGAGGAGAGCATTCCCGCGCGCCTTCAGCTTGTGAAGGAACTGGGCTTTAGCGGATTCGAGTTCTGGGGGTGGGAAGACAAAGACGTCGATGAGCTGATCCAAGTTTCTACAGAACTAGGTCTCTCTGTAACTGCTTTTTGCACGGTATCTGCCTCTCTGGTCGATGCCAAGCAGCGAGATGCATATATCGAAGGATTAAAGCGATCCATCGATGTAGCTAGACGGCTTGGATGCCGACAGCTGATCACACAAACAGGAACAGAACTGAACACCGTTCCGAGAGACGACCAACTACTCTCGCTGATCGATGGGTTGAATGCCTGTGCTCCTATCCTGGAAACCAACAAGATGATTCTTCTAGTAGAGCCTCTCAATGTTGTGGATCATAGAGGGTATTTCCTCAGCCGTTCGGTAGAAGCTTTTGACATCATCAGGGCGGTGAACAGCCCTCATGTTAGAATTCTGTATGATGTATACCACCAGCAAATAACCGAAGGTAATCTGATCCCGACTATTCGACAGAACATTGACCTGATCGGTCATTTCCATATCGCTGATCATCCAGGGCGGCATGAACCGGGTACGGGAGAGATCAACTATCGTAGTGTGCTCCAAGCCATCAAGGACACAGGATATGATGGCTGGATCGGGTTGGAGTACCGACCCAAGCAGGATACTAAAGTAGCTTTAGAGAACCTGCTTAACTTGGTAAATAGCCTAAGGTAGCTCTGTGGTTCAATACAAAGCAACCGAGCAATATGGATCTGTGACTGTCCTCCGCATCAGGTTCCGATAGTGGCAAGTAAGAGCTGCTAGCGCTTCCTGGCCACCTCCTTGAACACAGCCAAGGGCTACTGGCACGCTATGGTAGGATTCTCCAGGTCTTAGCTCCTTCCGGTAACCATGGTGAAGGCTATCGAGATCCCCGGCGAGTAAGTAAAGCTTGCTATGGTCATCTTCGCCGATTTCCCAGTGCCAGCTGCCGGAATTCTCTATTTGCCAATACCAAACGGTCTTGGTTTCCACATCCTCCAACATCCCCATGGGCAGTGTTGTTTGGCTGCATTCCGATGGTGAGCTCGTTTGCCCGGTCCGTGAAAACCCAGGGGACACATGGGCAAACCCCAACTCCTCCAACCCCAACCTAAGTCTTCGCCAGCGTCCTTTCCCATACAACTGATCATGCCATAGATGGATATAGGTTTTCTCATGCCATGCCCCTAGACCACCGGTAGCCACATTATGTAACATAATGGAATACACCGATTCCAGCCCTACAGATGCTGTGCTGTCATTGCGGACTCGGACCCAAGTTCTGACGGTAGGGGATTGAGCACACAGAAGGTAGTTGACCTCAGCCAGGACTTTGGTAACGGGGTCCTTCAAGATAATCACAATCAATTTGCCGTGATAGCGTTGGTCTTCCACCATGGACACAAATACCATCCGCTGACCCGGTAATGAACAGATTCGCCGTGCCCCAGCCTGTAAGGGCTGAACCTCGCCGGTCAGTTGCATGTGCAGGATGCTACCGGATCTTAGATCCTCTCTAGGCCAAATAGCTTCTGTAAACAAGCCTAGAAGCCGAATCTCATCCTCGTTGCGCTCAAACACCAGGTGGTTGCCATGATGTCTGTAACTGATCTGCATATCACCATCTCCTTTCCAGTTACAGCACTGAATTTATTGTGTTGGATGGAGCATTCTGCCCAAGACTCCAATACATTCACAAAATGTAATTCTACTCCATGGTATTAATTTCCTGGTTCTTTTGTACTGTTTCTAGCC
>JAAZLW010000064.1 GCA_012799135.1 Bacillota bacterium
ATAGTTGGATTATCTTTGGCGATCACCGCCGGCATCTACTCCTATGCCGGCTATGGCTCCACCGCAAGTGCTGTCTTGGGGTTGATTGTCAGTTTGATCTTAGCAGGTGATCTGGCGGTGCGAACGGTCCATGGATTGATTACCACCCTGGTACCTCCCCGCATTTTGCCCAAATGTGAGCTCAGGCACGGCATACCGGACGATCATACCACTATAGTCGTGATCCCCGCCCTTTTGCCCGATGCAGGAAGGGCCCAACAGCTGATCGATCAGCTGGAGGTATATTACCTAGCCAATCAGGATAGCAACCTCTTTTTCGCTTTGTTGGGAGATTTTGCTGACGCCCCCCAGGCATCCCTACCTGAAGATCAGGAAATTGTCAGGGTTGCTCAAGAGAGAATCCAGGAACTCAACCATGAATATGCAGAGGACAGACCGATATTCCATTTCTTCTATCGGCCTCGGTTGTGGAATGAGACTGAGGGTTGCTACATGGCTTGGGAGCGCAAACGTGGGAAGCTAGAAGAGTTCAATCGCCTGCTCCGAGGAGCCCAAGACTCGACCTATATCGTAGACGAACTACCTAGTTATCTACTCAATGTGCAACACGTGATCACATTGGATGCCGACACCGGCCTGCCTAGGGAGGCGGCTCGGCGTTTAATTGGCACCCAAATTCATCCACTCAATTGGCCGGTTCTTGATGCTGCTGAGTGCCGCGTCATCCGTGGCTATGGTCTACTTCAACCTCGGATCAACATAATTGTAGCCTCAGTTGCCCGCAGCTTGTTTACCCGGGTGTTTGCCGGTGACGGAGGGGTGGATCCTTACACCACCGCTGTGTCCGATGTTTATCAGGATCTCTTTGGTGAAGGCATATATACAGGCAAAGGGATCTATCATGTGGATACATTCAATGCCGTCTTAGGAGAGCGGTTACCGAATAATGCCATACTCAGTCATGATCTGTTGGAAGGCTCCTACATTCGAGCAGGTCTGACTACAGATATCGAGTTGGTGGATGGATATCCGGCGAGGTATGATGCCTATGCCTTGCGCCTACACCGCTGGGTAAGGGGGGATTGGCAACTCTTACCCTGGCTTTTTAAGACAGTTCCCAGTGGAGCCCAAGGAGATGGCAGAGAACCAAATCCCTTATCTGGTCTGTCTCGTTGGAAGATTGCGGATAACTTGCGTAGAAGTCTGGTCAGCCCGGCTTTGGTGCTCCTAATTCTAGGCGGCCTTACCATCTTCCCCGGCTCCCCCTTTTTCTATTTGGGTTTGGCGGCCTTGGTGCTTCTCTTTCCTTGGATAACCATGGTGATCAGCGGGACACTAGGATGTCCTCGGGGGAATCGCTTTCTGGGGCATGTATGGACCATGGTATCAGATTCTCGCAAACAAGCTTGGCAGGCATTATTGTCTTTGATCTTTTTGCCTTATCAGGCATATCTAATGGTAGATGCGGCCATACGTACGGTAATCAGGCTGCGTTTTACCCGGAGCCATCTCCTGGAGTGGGTGACCGCGGCAGATCTGGAGGAACGTCTATCTTCGGGGTGGCGAGCCTATTGCATGCGCATGTGGCCAGCCCAAGTCTGGTCACTGGTCTTCCTGTGGCTGGTTTGGTTCAGACGGCCAACTAATCTCATCCTGGCCGGCCCCCTGGCAGTACTATGGTCGGTATCGCCATGGATCGCCGATAGCGTAAGCCGACCGGTGAGTGATCGGCCCATCGCCGTCACTGGCGAAGATCAGCAACAGCTAAGGCTGTATGCTCGACAGATCTGGCGGTATTTCGAAGATTTCGTCGGTGAGGAAGACAACTGGTTGCCACCTGACCATTTTCAGGAGGCGCCGAAGGTATCTATAGCTCATCGAACTTCGCCTACTAACATCGGATTATACCTTCTATCGATTCTGGCCGCCCGGGATTTGGGATATATCGGGACAGGGGGTGTCTTAGATCGGGTGGGGGCTAGCATTGCCAGCCTAGAGCGACTGGATAAGTGGCATGGCCACCTTTACAACTGGTACGATACCCGCACTCTCAA
>JAAZLW010000339.1 GCA_012799135.1 Bacillota bacterium
CAAAGGGATAGTAAGGATTCTAGTGGTGCAAGAGAGCAGTTTTCGGGATTCGTCAAGCAGCTCGGCCCAACACTTGGATTAATAGTATTGTGTATTGTTGCTGGAATTCTATCACCGGTGTTCTTTACAGTCAGTAATCTTATGAACATCGTCTTACAAGTGGCCGTTATTGCTGTTATAGCTGCTGGAATGACATTTGTTATTCTTACTGGTGGAATTGATCTATCGGTGGGGTCCATCTTGGGTCTTACCGGAGTCTTGTTGGCAGGGATCTTTAAGGCTACCGATTCTGTGTTGCTAGCTGCCCTGTCAAGTGTTGTAATCGGTGGGTTGCTGGGCTTGATCAATGGCTTGCTGGTTAGTTACGGTAACGTTCCGGCGTTCTGTGCCACTCTTGGAATGATGGCCATGGCAAGGGGGCTTGCCTTCGTATACACCAAAGGCATGCCCATCAGTGGTTTTCCTGATAGCTTTCGGTTCTTTGGTTCAGCATATCTGGGCGCCATTCCAGTTCCGGTCTTGGAAGCGATTCTGATCTTCGTGGTGGCTTGGTATATTTTGACCAAAACACCAGCCGGTCGCTCCATCTACGCTGTGGGGAGCAACGAAAAAGCTTCACGCCTATCGGGTATTAAGACGGATTTTTATAAAATGCTTGTATATGTAATCAGCGGAGTTCTCACAGGGTTTGCAGCTCTGATGTTCGTTGGCCGCATCAACTCAGCACATCCTTTGGCTGGTCAAGGCTACGAACTTGATGCTATTGCAGCGGTGGTTATTGGAGGAACCAGTCTTTCCGGTGGACAGGGTTCTATCGCTGGTACTTTCATGGGTGCCCTGATCATGGGAGTAATTAGAAACGCATTAAACCTCCTAAATGTCGATGCTTATTGGCAACAGGTAGTTATTGGCGCAGTTATTATCGCTGCTGTTCTCATGGATTGGAGATCAAAGAAACAGCAGATGGCATAATTAGGCTAGAGTGCAGTTTAGCTGCGGAGGGGGTGGCTAGACATAATCGAGTTATTTAGGGGGGTGGTTAAACCTATCTTGTAGAATGTGCTGAGCTTTACTACTAGGTCAGTTATGGGTTAAGTCACTTATGGGTTAACACGAAACGGAGGTTAAATCATGAAGCGGTTAGTATGTATGACAATAAGTGTAATACTAGCATTATCCATGCTAGGTGGTGTGGTTTTCGCTTCTAGCGATAAACCTGTGTTTGGGTATGTAGTTCAGGACCTCGGGAATCAGTTTTGGGTAACAGTAGCCCAAGGAATCAAAGATCGATGTAAGGAACTTGGAATTGATGTTATCGTTTTGGATGCACGCACTGACCCAGCAAGGCAGTTAGCTCTTACCGAAGATCTTCTACAGCGTGGCGTTGATGCTCTCTTGATTTCACCATGGGACGCAGATTCAGGCGGAACCTGTGTAGAAGCCGCTAACCGTAAGGACGTTCCTGTAATCGTAGTAGATATCGGAGTTAGCAGTGGCGAGATTGTTACCCTTGTTGTCTCTGATAACTACGGTGGTGGGAAACTAGCTGGTGAGTATGCTGTAGAGCTTACCGGAGGCGAAGGTGAAGCAGCTCACATTCAGTGCCAGCTCGGCTATAAACTGCTCAAGGCACGGGGTGATGGGTTTACCGACGCAGCGGAAGCTGGAGGACTCAAGATAGTAGCTCGGCAGCCTGCTGACTCTCAACGCAGCCTAGGCATGACAGTCATGCAGAACATGTTGCAGGCCCATCCAAATATCAAAGTTGTGTTCAGTGAAAACGACGAAATGGCGCTGGGAGCCCTTGAGGCTGTAAGACTTGCCCGCAAACAGGATCAGGTTAAGATCATCGGCTTTGATGCTGTTGATGATGCACTACGATCCATTAAAGAAGGGGGTCTTGTTGGCACTATTGCCCAACAGCCGTACGAAATGGGCCGCATTGGTGTCGATTCAGCCCTTAAGACGGTCAAAGGGGAAGAAGTCGAAGAAACCATTTACGTTCCCGTGCAGCTTATCATCAAGGACAATGTTGATGAGTTTTTGAC
>JAAZLW010000065.1 GCA_012799135.1 Bacillota bacterium
CTATCAACGAGGGAATCTCCTTTCTGGTTTGTTGCACTAACCTTCTTGGAGATAAATCCCTCGTTTCCTCTTTCTAACCCATTTTGTAGAAAACTCTACCCCGCATAAGATCCTATACTGCATCACCTGGATCCTCGCGGAAACCCGAGAACTTCTGACTCATACCTTGAAATTGAGCGACGGGCACTGGCTCCCAACGGGGTGCAAACACCAAAAAAGATACTGAAGCTGCGCCTCCCTTTGAGCAAGGGCGATATATTGGCGAGAGGGTGGAGGCAAACCTATAGGTTTCTCATCAGAGTATCTAATCTCTTTACTGATACCTTTGCTGCTACGCCGGTAACAACGACAATCTCCGCAACAAAGGCTGTAAAGGTTATCCCGTAGAGCACCGGCTCAGTGAAGCCTTTGAACACCCCGCCGCCCCATGCCGGGAGACTAATCGTTCCACCAAACAGAAACATGCCTGCAAAGCCGAGAAACATACTGATCAGCAGCTTAGTCGTACCGGAAGCCTTTCCTGCTGTGCCGCCAAATTCGATTTTGATGGTAAAGTCAGGAAACAGAATGTCAAGCATTAGCTCCGCAGCAGCGACAGCCAAGTTGATTAGGATGATCATCGGAATAGATACATATAGTGGAAAGAATGGTGCGTCCGGGAAAATATAGAAGATCGCCAACTGAAACACGATACCATAGAGAGCCGGAATCAGGGCCGCGTAGGTCAGTTTGGCCAGGTAGAGCGTATGTGGTTCTATGGGACTGCTGCATAGGAACCACCAATTCTGGCCCTCCCTGCTGATGGAAATTCCACCTAACTGTGCAATAAGTATGCTCCCCATGAAAGCGGGCATCATCAGAGCCATGGTTCGTATGACCCAAGCTTCGCTCATAGCCGGAGCCTCTGAAGGCGTACTAGTGGACATGTTGTACACGAAAAACCCCAAGACAATGGTAATAACAAGAACATTGTACCAAAGTAGCGGATCTCTCTTCACTACTAGGAATTCCTTGTGAATCACTGACATGAAGCTGCCCTTAGGCCATAAAGACCTGGCCTGCTTGGCCGCCTTCTTTGGCCGAACGACGCTATCATCCTTGGTACCCCAACCGGCCAGGTAGAAAGAACCCGATAAGGCAATAGCCAGATAACACAGACCCAAACTGACCAGAATTAGCGGCAGCGCGTTGGCCCACGGCGAATAATTAAAACTAGGCAAGAAGCTTAAGGCAAAGCGACTCATCCAAAGATGAGGTAGGTAAGGGTTTTTGCCTATGCCCCACTCGCCGACTTGCTGGAGAAAAACCGTAGGGTCCTGCATCTGATCCTGGGCGATTTTCGAACTTATTATTTGAGAAATGAAAACAATCACTAGCGCGACCATTGAGGACAACGCAATGAAGATCTTCTTCAGCCGAGCCGAGGGCACGAATCGCATGATAAGAAGAATCCAAAGAGCTAGCGCACTGTGAACTAGAAGGGCTCCCAGGACAACTGCAACAACCGCTGCAAAGTAGAAGATCATAGGCGCCGAGTTGTTGATCCCATAGGCAATCCAAGCGGGTAGTATGAAGATAGCGGACCCGCACAGATTGTAGAGAAAGGAACCTAGTAGTTTGGAAGCAAATATGGCCTTCGCTGATACCGGATTGGATAGCAAGAAAACCAGATCATCACTTTCAAAGATACGTTCATAAAGCATTTTAAGCCCCGAGGTCAGGACGAGGAAAAATACTCCCAAAGATAGTAAGCTTAGAATCGATGCTTCGATGGTCCTGGCAAGACCCGGGAATTCCGCGAATGACGTATCCATATAAATGAAAACCCGGCTGAGCCCATTTCCGATGAAAACCGCCAAACCCAAAAACATAGCCATAACAAAGAGAGCCCTGAGCTTGGCTTTACGTTCCTTCAGGGAATTCCTCGCTTGTATCCATTGATACTTAAGCAGAAGAGCAAGTGTATCCAATGTCTATACCTCCTACTCCTCTTCGTTGTTGGAGGTAAGCTCCAAGAATAGGTCTTCTAGGCTGATTGGTCTGCCTGTTTCAATATGTTTGGTGCCTTGCCGCAATTCGTCAATGGTACCAAGGGCAATCAGGTTACCGCTTTGGATAATACCCACTCGATCACACATTTGCTCCGCTATCTCAAGGATATGGGTAGACATAAACACTGTGCCGCCATTGCTGACAAATTCTCTCAGGATATCCTTAATCAGCCTTGCACTCTTTGGATCCAAACCAACTGTGGGTTCATCCAGAAAGAGTACCTGGGGTTGGGCCAATAAAGCAGCCGATAGACATACCTTCTGCCTCATGCCGTGGGAAAAACCGCCACATAGCTCATCGGCCCGATCGCTGAGCTCAAACAGGCCTAAGAGTTGATCAATACGCCTTGCCGCTACCCTTTCATCGATCTTGCGCAGCTGACCCGCCAGCTGTAAAAACTCTCGGGCAGTGAGCTTATCATAGATATTGGGAGAGTCTGGAACAAGGGCCATTTTCTCCTTGGCGACCACCGGCTGAGCTTGCACATCAAGACCGGCGATCCAGGCTGACCCCGAGGTAGGCGTCAACAGTCCCGTCAACATCTTAATGGTTGTTGTCTTGCCCGCACCATTTGGCCCCAGGAAGCCGAATAACTCGCCAGCATGTATGTGCAAATTCAGTCTGTTACAAGCCATAAGACTTCCGTAATTCTTGGTCAACTCCTCAGCAATGATCATGGCCAACCCCTCCGCGAGCTTAACGAAATTTTCAGCATTAATAGATATCGGTGCCATGCATATTCAAATCTTACCACCTATATCTGACTGCATCAACCTGTTTTACGAAGTTAACACATACGCGCCTACTAAGACTTTACACCAACAGATAATGCCAAGAGAATAGCCCAGAGTTTGCAGAGAAACATCAAAGGAAGAGTGTTAGGTAAGCAAAGATATGAAGTATCACGGGCATATCAGCCAGAAAGATCCGAATTCCTGCGTGTTAGCTCCCGCAGCCTCTGGCTAAGCCGAAGTTCGAGCCTAAACGGAACCAGGTCACTCCAACGCATCTTTTCAGTACTTGAGGAAGGCACCCTGCTCCGAAAAGCGAAGTATCCCAGCCAGCGAAGCACGCCAGACAAGATCATAGCTGCCCGAAGCCCATAGATGTCGGCCAGGTAACCTCCGACCAAGGGACCCAAGGAGCTAGCCAATCCAGCCATTGTATTATATACCCCGACAAAAGTGGTACGACCTACGTCGGGGGTAATCTCGAGTATCAGGTTAAAGGCAGCCAGGTTATATCCACCCCAACAGAAGCTACCTAGAAATTGCGCCACCGGCGCCAGTTCCCACCGAGGTACGAACCACCAGAAGAATGGTACCGACGCTGCCCCTATACCACCTATCAACATCACGCTTTTCTGTCCATAGCGATCAGCTAGGCGCCCCCAGTAGCGCTGTCCAATCAGAGTAGCTATGAGCCCCGTGGCCGTGACTACCCCCCAAAAACCAGGGTCACCACCTAAATCCTGTCGATAGTACACAGGGAAAAGCGATCCCATCACATTTACGCCAAAATTCCAGAGCATAGAGGTGAGGCAGTAGTTGCGGAAGACAGTATAGCGGGAAATAGTTTTCCACCAACTTCTCAGTCCCACCGGTTGACTGCGGGTTACGGAACGCCTAGGCATAGGTGGAATGGGTAGACTCGAATAGACGTAACTGGCTGCGAAGCCTAGCCCGAGCGCCAGTAGAAAAGATGCTTGATAGCCCGCGGGAAATTCGTATACCCTCACTAGCCAACCGGCCAGCAGGGTTCCACATAAAGCCGCAATATTGCATAGCATGTTCCGCGAAGCAAAGTAACTTCCGCGACTGTCTCGAGGAGTAATATCCGCCATGATGGAGGTCCAACCCGGGACACCAATACTGGCAAACAGACCCCGCAAAGAGACAAGTGCTATGAAGGTATAGATAGCAAGATCGCCCTTCAGTACTAAAGGGACGGCAATAATCCCGATAATCATAAGACGGGAGATGATGGAGGTTATCACGACCAAGCGTTTTCGATCACCCCACCTCTCCGTGAGTCTAGCGGACGGTATCTGCAGTGAATTGCTGATAAGGGCCGGTAGAGCAGCCAAAAGCCCCACCTGCCCTTTGGTAGCACCCAAAGCTAAAGCAAAAAGGGCCAGGAAGGGGCCAATCATGTTCTCACTAGCATTAGCAAACATACCATCGATTATGCAGATACGCATGGCGCGCTGCATTGAAACATGGTCGAGTGTGGTTTTGTCCTGCTTCATATGAATCCATCCACAGTTAGGTTTTTCCTCTAACCACATTTATTGTACCATGCCCGCATCGATAAACAAAGGTCTGACCAAGACAGCAGCAAAAAGAAACCCAATACTACTGCTGCTTATCTCCCTCCTTCTCACAACGCCTCAACAGTTGTTCCCACCGCTGGTCAACCTCCTGTTGGATATCCGCCAAGAGGTCCGCGTTCTCCGGTCTAAACAGATGCTTGAACCGTCCTTGCTGCTTCATCCAGTCGGCTACAGGCAGAGGTTTCTTCGGCTTGAAGCTCAGGCTCCAGACTCCTTCCTCTACTTCAAACAAAGGCCAAAGATTGCACTGTACTGCCCCTTCCGCAACATCTACGGTATCTTCGGGGGCGGTAGCCCATCCCAAACGACACGTACTAAGGACGTTAAGAAAGGCGGGACCATCCACTGCAAATGCCTTCTTGGCCTTGCGATAAAGATCATTCCAGTGACTCATAGATGATTGGGCCACATAGGGGATATTATGGGCTGCCATGATTGCAGTAAGGTCCTTAGGGTATTGCTGCTTGCCCGAGGAGCGAGTACCGGCTGGGGAGGTGGTGGTATTAGCCCCGCGGGGAGTGGCACTGGATCTTTGAATACCGGTATTCATGTAGGCCTGGTTATTGTAGCAGACATAGACCATCTTGTGACCTCTTTCCATGGCTCCTGACAGCGCCTGTAGTCCGATGTCATATGTGCCACCGTCACCACCAAAAGCGATGAAGGTGATATCCTCCTGTATCCTACCTTGTCTTTTTAGGCTCTGGTAGGCTGCTTCTACCCCGCTTATGGTAGCAGCCACGTTTTCAAAGGCACTGTGAATGAAGTTGCATTGCCACGCCGTGTATGGATAGATGGTGCTGGTTACTTCCATACAACCGGTAGCACATCCCACTACCACCGGATTGTCCGCTGCCTGCAAAATGATCTTGATAGTGATGGGAAAACCACACCCGGCACACGCTCGATGGCCCCCTGTAAAACGTACTGGTTTCTTGGCTAGATCCGGTAAAGCCAAAACTACACCTCCTAACAATGCATGTGATTAGTTCGGTCTACTCCCATTGATGATCTACTCTCTTCTCACCGGTGAA
>JAAZLW010000066.1 GCA_012799135.1 Bacillota bacterium
AGCTGATGACCGCCATCTTTGACCTGGACAAGAACATCATGGCTCAACGCTATAGCCATCTAGATACAGATCTCCCAGATAATGTCGTTGAGATGATTGGCTCATCTTTTGAGGAGCTTATTGAAGAGACAAGAATGAACCCTGATGCCATTCTTTGGTGTGGAGTAGCTTGCCCTGGCCTTGTTTCATCCCATAGGGGCGTTGTGGAGAGGTCCTCTAATTTGGGCTGGATAAAAGTGCCACTGAGTGCATTGATCTCAAAGCGCTTAGGCGGCTTACCGGTACATGTAGAAAATATATCCAACGCGGCTGCTTTGGCGGAAAAGGAGTATGGCTTAGGCCGGGGTCATAAGCACTTAGTCTTTATTAACCTATCAGTCGGTATTGGAGCAGGCATTCTGGCTGATGGCGAGATCTATGGTGGAGTCAAGGGCTTTGCCGGCGAAATCGGGCATATGACCTTACTTACCGAGAATGGCCCGCTTTGTGCCTGTGGCCGGCGGGGCTGCTTTGAAGCAGTTTGTGGTGTGAGGGCTGTTGTCGAAAGGGCGAAAGCTACAATCCCGGCAGAGACCTTTGCCGAGTATGGTATTTCCAAAGATGAATTGACCTTAGCGGATCTAGCTTTTTCCCCTTTGGCTAATTGTACCGAGGCCCAAAGGTTAATTGGGGAAGTAGGGCGCTTTATCGGCATCTTGGTAGCCAATGTGGTCAACCTTCTCAACCCTGAAACCATTATTCTAGGTGGAGAACTATCGAATCTCGGTGACCGCCTGCTGCAGGCAGTCAAGGCAGAGGTGGAAGCCCGTACTCTGGAAGAAATCCAAAAGACAGTGAGTATTCAGATCTCTAACATAAAAGGGAGTGCTCCTTTGATGGGAGCTTATGCCCTGGCACTGGAAAGGATATTCTCCTTGGAGGAATGGGACGGTCAGCGGGTACAAGCGAATTGGGAGTATCAGATTAGCGGTTGAGGATCAGGTCTTCATCATAAGGGGAGAGAAGGGGCTAATTCAATCCAGAGGTCAGGTATCTCTTCTGAGGGAGACCTGGCCTTTTCTTTGGACAAAATCGCCAGGGATGTCTCCATGCCTTACGCTTTTCGAGAACTGACCTGAGCTATGTAGACGTAAGCGAAAAGTCGCGATAGAAGGGAACCGGGCGAATTGGGCGAATCAGTTACTAAGACCAAATATGGGGAGGGGTTGTGATGAAAAAACGCAAGTGGGTGTTGGCTCTATTAGTTGTCTGTGTTCTCGTTCTGCCGGTTGCACAAGCCTCAGCTGCTAAGAAGATCACGATCACCTGGTGGCTAAATCCATGGCGCATTGAACCACCGGGGTTTCCGGAAGGACAAGCAGTAACGGCCGAGGACTACCCCCAATGGGTGAAGCAAGAGTTTGAGAAGCTGTACCCCAATGTAGAAGTCAAGTACGAGGTCGTGACCAATGCCGGGTATGAGCAGAAGATATCGGCTGCCATCTTGGCGGGTAATCCACCGGACGTCCTCCGCGACTATTCGTTCAAGAAAGCTTGGGCCATTCATGGTCTTTTGGAGCCGGTCGATGATTATGTTACCCCAGAAGATATTGCTGACTGGTATCCGGATGCCTGGAACAAGGCCCTAATCAACGGCAAGCATTACTTATTCCCGTGGAGCTATGGCACCAATGGCATGGGTTCCACTATGTTACTCAACCCCAAGATCTTTGCTGAGCGTGGTATAGAACTACCGGCATTGCCGTATCGCTCATGGACACTTGATGAGTTTTTGAGTGTAGCTAAGAAACTGTCTTGGGACGATGACGGGGATGGCGTGAATGATCACTATGCCTTAGGCCTGGGAGCCCAAGACTCAGAGAACAATCCCGTATGGTTGTACATGCATGGAGCCCGCATGTTCAACGAAGATGAGACTGAGGTGATTATCGATTCTCCTGCAGGCATTCAGGGTTTGCAGTTCATGGTTGACATGATCTATGAGCACAAGATTGCACCCCCTGGTGCCGAAGGAATGGGTATCTATGACATCATTAACCTATTCCACAGCAAGAAGACAGCCATGGGCTATGGAGGCCCCTATGAGATCGGACGCATCTACCGATATGTAAATGAAGGCAAATTGGATGAGCCTTTTGAGGTCAAGATAGCGCAGTTTCCTCACATACCTGAAATTGGTCCAGTGGCTTATCATGCCAGTGGTGGTTTCATGGTGTTTAAGCAGCGGGATTCGGAAAAGAAGAAGATGGTCATGGAGTTCTGCCGGTTCTTGACCAATCCTGAGAATACTCGCTTGCTCAAGTCCCTGCTGTATATTACGGCACGGGATTCTGTTAACCAAGATCTCTACGTAGATAGCGTTTTTGCTGATGAGGTCTCAATCTATGCCAATGCCATCCAAAACGGCCATCAGTACTACGGGAGTCTGGATGTGGACTTTACTCCTGCCCGTAAGTTTTGGCAGGCTGCCTTTGAGGCGGCGTTTACCAGGGACAAGACTCCGAAGGAGGCCCTGACCGAGTTCGCGCAAGAGGCCAACAAGGTATTGTTCAAGAAATAGTAGGGGCTTTCGAAAAACAGGTAGATGGTGCAAAGGGCGGGGCTGCTTTGCAGTGTCCCGCCCTGCTGCAATATGGATCAGGAGGTCATTGCCAAGACCATGGCTAGTGTGTGGGCAAGAATCAAGAAAGACAGATGGGCTTATATTTTCCTTCTCCCGAGTTTTGCCTTCTTCGCAACCTTCTTTCTTTTTCCGGTCATCTGGTCGATCGTTCTTAGCTTCCTGGACTATCAGGTTTGGGGAGCTAGTTTTGCTGGACTAGACAACTATAGAGAGATCATGACAGACCGCATTTTCTGGATATCACTTCGCAACAATTTCCTTTATGCGCTAGGGGTTGTACCGCTTTGGTTGGGTAAAGCTTTACTCATTTCCGCCTTGATTTTTCCGTTTCGCAAATCGATTCAAACATTTTTCAAAGCGGCTTTCTACCTGCCACATGTGACGTCATCAGTGATTATTTCCATGATCTGGCTTTGGATTTACAATCCTCCGTTTGGACTTTTGAACTACATAGTGTCCCTATTTGGCAGGGAAGGCATTGCCTGGTTGGGAAACACGAAGACAGCTTTACCTGCCCTAGTAGCTCAGACGGTGATTATGGGGGGCGGCTCATCTATTGTTCTCATCTCTGCCGCCATGAATGGCATCCCAACCCACCTTTACGAAGCAGCGGAGTTAGATGGGGCCTCGAAGCTGGTTACATATCTGTGGATTACATTGCCACTACTCAAGCCGACGATTTTGTACCTCATGGTTATGGGCACCATCTCTTCCTTTCAGGTCTTTACCCAAGTCTATATGATGACCAAGGGAGGACCCCAGTTCGCTACTACTACTATCGTATATCTCATCTTTGAAAAGGCTTTTCTCAATTTCCAGTTCGGGCCGGCTTCGGCTATGGCAGTTGTCTTGTTTGGCATTATTTTCTGTTTTGCCCTGATTCAGTTTAAGTGGCTAGGTGAAGAGATTGAGTATTAGGGAGGTGCAGGGCCACTTCTTCTCCACCGGATGTGGAGCCCGTGTGGTCTGGTTTCGATGAAAAGAGGCATAGCATTGCGTAAGGCGGTCACTTTCGTGATCTTGCTAATCCTGGCATTAGCCGCCATCATACCCCTTTATTGGATGGTGGTAACGGCTATTCAGAGGCCGACTTTGACCATGCAGTTTCCTCCGGAATGGATTCCAGCAGACCCTACCTTGGATAATTTCCGGCGCTTTTTCGAAAGACCATACGTTTGGGACTGGACGATCAATAGTATTATAGTGGCAGTGACAGTCACCACTTTGCAGATCTTTGCATCAGCTTTAGCAGGCTATACCTTTGCCAAGAAGCGATTTCTTGGGTCACAAGTACTGTTTTGGCTCTATGTCGGGTCAATGATGGTGCCCGATCAGGTGACATTGGTGCCCTTGTACTTACTTATGAGTAAGCTGGGTTTCTTGGATTCATTTAAAGGGCTGATTCTACCGGGATTGGCGGGGCCCTTCGGTGTTTTTCTCATGAAACAGTATATCAGCACTTTGCCCTCGGAACTGATCGATGCTGCCAAGATCGATGGGTGCAGTGAGTGGGGCATTTTCCAGAAGGTGGTCTTGCCACTATCCAAACCCGGTCTGGCTGTCTTGGCCATCTTTACTTTTGTTGGGCAATGGAATTCTTTCACCTGGCCATTGATTGTCACCAGTAGCTCTAACATGCGTACTCTGCCCGTAGGTCTGGCACTCTTGCAGGAAGAGGTGCCAATGCAGTTTGCTCTACTCATGGCAGGGGCTACCTATGCTGCTATCCCGATGTTGATCGTATTTCTCTCGTTCCAACGCTATTTCTTGGAAGGGGTAACTGTAGGCGCATTGAAAGGTTAGAAGGTATAGGATTGCTCTACCATGATTGGAAAGGTGGATTTTCTTGTTGATTACATTTGATCTGGACGGCGTCTTGCAGGTTAACCCCTTCCGTCGGGGCGTATTCCCGGAGGTCTGTGGCAAGATTGGAGAGACCTTGGTGGAAGAAAGCGGGCAAGAACCCAGGACCGCATCCAAGCGAGTGATGAAGATGATCCGGGAAGAATCAAGGCGACGTCTTCTGGCCGGCGCCTATGTCGATGCTTATGATTGGGATGATATCATTCTTACTGTAGCTAAGGCGGTGGAAAGCCCTGCTCGTTTTGATATCGAGCAGTCAGTGATCAAATACTGCACACCAGAATATATCTCTTCTTACCCATATGCAGCTAGTACCCTAGCGGAACTGTCCTCTCGGGGCATACGACTAGCGGTTGTCACCAATGGCTTTTATAAGTATCAAAATCCTGTGATGACGGGTCTGGGGTTAAGACATTTCTTCGATGATTTTATTACCCCAGAGATGATCGGTACCGTCAAGCCCTATGCTGCGATCTACCAAGCAGCGGTCAAAGGAGAGCCTAGCGTGTGTCTACATGTGGGTGACACAATCATCCACGATGTTTGGGGTGCAGACCAGGCCGGCTTTGAGCCGGTATGGGTAGTGCGGGATTTGGCCGGTGATCTGGCTGATCTCAAGCCTTGGGAGAGGCCTACTCGACCAGAGGTAGAGGTTCTTATGAGAAAGGCTTTCGACTCAGATTCCTGCCCGGAGGCATATCCAGAGGCTAGGGTCGAAGATTGCCGAGCAGCTTATATAATCAAAGATCTTTCTGAGCTCCTAGCTGTGGTTGAATACGCTCAGCGTAAGGTGGCGTAGTCCTGGAAGGTGCGAACTAGTCGTTTCTCTTGGTGGGAGGCAGGATGACTGAGACTGGGGGCAGCAATACATGTTAGTGCGAACGTTAGGGTTGGTTAAGCGATTCGTCGACGAGAGAAATACATCTGGAGCGGTCATGTTAGTTGGCTACAGAGGGAGGATGTATGGGCCATATCCCGTAGGGTCTATGGGTTTCCTCTCTGATTCCAAGCCGGTTATGGAGGATACCATCTATGACCTCGCCTCTCTGACTAAAGTCGTAGCAACAACCACTGCTGCATTACTACTGCTAGAGGATGGGGTCATGTCTCTTAAACACACAGTGGGCTCTTTTTATGCGAAAGCTCCCCCCGATAAGGCGGAGATCACCCTCGAGCAGCTTTTAACCCATACTGCTGGGATACCCCAGATCGAGCTGTATCGGGAGCTAAGTGATCCCGATACAGCTATCGAACACATCCTCCATACCGAGCTCGCCTTTAAGCCCGGTACCCAGGTTCTGTATTCATGTCTTCATTTTATCTTGCTGGGCAAGATCTTGGAACTGTGCGCTTCCGAGACTCTCGATGTTTTCGTTACTCGCCACATTTTCGAGCCCTTAGGCATGTATGATACTTGTTTCAATCCGCCGAAGGGGATCCATGATCGGATTGCTTATACCGAGTGGTGTGATATGGAGAAGGCCTTTATTCGGGGTAAGGTACATGATGAGAACAGTCGGTTTTTAGGTGGAGTCAGTGGTAATGCAGGACTCTTTTCCACCGCTGCCGATCTGGGGGTTTTTGCCACCATGCTCTTGCAGCAAGGAGCCCATAGTAAGCGACAAGTACTACATCCCCGTACCGTTAGGTTGCTGAATACAAATCGTACCCCGGGGCTAAATGAGAGTAGGAGCATTGGCTGGATGATGAAAGGCAATGGTTTTTGCTCAGGCGGTGATCTGATTTCCAATCGGGCCTTTGGGCATACCGGATTTACCGGGACATCGCTTTGGATTGATCCAGAGCTGCGGGCGTTCTTTGTATTGCTGACTAACAGAGTTCACCCCACCAGGAATAACGATGAGATCATCAGATTTAGGCCTGTCTTTCATAACGCGGCTATTGCGGAGTTGGGGGAGCCTATCCTGGGTAAATGACTTCGGTATCTCTGATTAGCTAACGGCCCATAGGGAGAAGGGCATCGATTCTTTTGGGTTAAGCGGCTTCCAGAACAAGCGCCAGATTACTTAAGCTGGGGTGATGACAGTGAAGCTGTTGCCTATGTTTTTGGCGCAGGATTCCTATGGAGGAATCAGCCAGGCGCACTGGAATGGTTAGAGGTTAGTTGCTAATACGTCCGAGACCCTGCGGCAAAAGGGGCTACCTTCTAGGTAGCCCCCACAGCAGCAATTCAGCATATTCGCTTCTTTTTATTTTACATAAAACGCGTCTACATTATCCTTGGTCACTATGTTGGTGCCGGTATCGACTACACCGGGTAAGGGATTAATCCCCTTGGTCTGCCAGCCTTCCACTGGCTTAATCAGGTCATGCCTGACACTGTATAGCATCAGCATGGACCAGTAGCCCATGTTCCAGGTTCCTTGGGCGATGGAGGCATCGATGATGCCTTCTTTGATGAGATCTAGTGTGCCCTGATCTGTGTCGAAGCTGACGATCCTGACTATACCGGCTTTGCCGGCCTCCCTTACTGAAGTGGCAGCACCGACTCCGCCCAGGGCATCTGTACAGAAGATGCCGCTTAAAGTGGGATGGGCCTGCAGGAAGCCAGCTACTAAGGTGGCGGCAATGGTTTGGTCGTTGTTGTCATTTCCGACGGCAACCACCTTGACATCGGGATGTTCCCTGGCTAGTGTCTCTGTGAACCCGGCTTTTCTCTCTTCGTGGTTCAGCTGACCGGTCACGGTGGAGATGGCTACTTCACCTTTGCCTCCGATCAGTCTAGCCAGATAGCGGGCGGCCATGGCGCCTGCATTGTAGTTACCTGTTCCTAGATAGCAATAGCGCTGACTCAAAGGTGAGTCTGCATCAAAGGTAACGACGGGGATCCCGGCTTCGATGGCCTTATCGATGGGAGCTCTTAACCCATCGGGGTTGGCACAGGTTACGGCGATGCCCGCCGGACTCTTGGCAATAACCTGCTCCAGTACTGTAACCTGTTGATTTACGTCAGCTTGGGGCGCACCTGTATAGATCGCCTTTACCCCCAACAGCTTTGCAGCATCTTCCATTCCGGCAAAACAGCCTTTCCAATACTCTATACCGGAGACAAAGGTAACCATATAATACTCTTCTTTTGGATCACCAACAAAGGGGTTACCCGCTCCTAAGGCCGAGCTAGAAAAGGCTAGCACTAACAGCACAGCTACTACCAGAAAGCGTTTCGTCACAGCCAAATCCTCCTTTTGGGTAGATCTCCATACCAAGACCGCATTCTGCCAACAGCTGTTCTCGAGTTTTCACCTCCTCAAGCCTGTGATAGATGGCTGTTTTTTGTATCGGTACTACTCTGCGTGTGCATCGTACTAGACGAACAGACTATTTAGTGAGATAGGCAGATTGATGGGTAAGAAAATCCAACAAGACTGCACTAATCAGGATGATGCCGGTAATCAGATCCTGCCAATAGACTGAAACATTGAGCAGGACCAGTGCATTATTTACCAGAGCCAGAAGAATTACTCCTAGTACGGAACCTAAGACAGTCCCTTCACCGCCACGCAGGCTGGCACCACCGATGACAGAGGCTGCTATAGCCCGCATCTCTGCGGACATACCGGCATTGGGGGCAGCCACGGTAAACCTGGATAGGGTGAGTATTCCGGTTATAGCCGCTAGTGTACCTGTTAGGAAAAACACCCCGGTCTTGACTTTGGATACATTGATTCCGGAAAGGGCAGCGGCTTTTTCGTTGCTTCCCACATAGAAGACTTGACGCATAGCTGCAGACCGGCGCATGGCAAAATCCATAATCACAACGATGACAAGGTAGATTAATACCATCACCGGGAACCCTAGGATTCTGCCTCCACCTAGGAACTTAAAGCTCTTAGATATTCCTGCTAGGGATAAGGGTGACCCTTTAGTCAGTACATAGGAGCTGCCTCGGGCAATACTCATCATTCCCAGGGTTGTGATAAAGGGATTGAGGCCCACATGGCCGATAAAGTAACCATTGATTAGTCCACATAGCATTCCCACACCTAAAGCAATCACGGCTGCCAGCCAGATGTTCATTCCACCCAGGTAGAGGGAGCCGGCGACAACTCCGCTCAGGGCCATGACTGAGCCTACGGAGAGATCAAAGCCGCCAAGGACCAGAGCTACAGTCATGCCTACAGCGATTATGCCATCAGCAGCCAGGCCAATGGCGGTGGTAGTAATATTAGCCCTGGTTAGGAAATGAGGGGTGAGAAAACTCAAGATTAGCGAAAAACCAATGATAATAATAAAGAGCGTGAATTCCCGAAAACCAAGTGCCTTAGCCAATAGGCTGCTTGGCCGGGTTAGTTCTGTCCTCGTCTCTATGGATTGTCCCCCTGAAGCTTGACTCACTTCTACATCTCCTTTCATTCAAGCAGTTTCTCTTCTCTGTGTTGCCGCTAATCGCATGATATTATCCTCGGTAATGTCACTCCCGATAAGCTCACCGGTTAGTAGCCCTTCATTCATGACTACTACTCGGTCACACATGCCGATGATCTCCGGCAATTCGGAGGAGATCAGCACAACACCTACTCCGCGGTTAGCAAGCTGTCGCATGAGATAGTGAATTTCAGTCTTGGCTCCCACATCAATGCCCCGGGTGGGTTCATCCATGAAGAGCACCATAGGGTCGATGGCCAGCCATTTAGCCACCATGACCTTCTGCTGGTTGCCTCCACTTAGATTTACGACTTTCTGCATAAGACTAGATGCTTTGATCCGGAGCATATTCACAGATTGCTTGGCGAGATCTCTTTCTTTCTGTCGGTGGATGAGCTTGTTTTCGGTAATGCTTTCCAGTGACGTGACCGAGACATTTGGTTGGATGGCCATATTGAGGAAGAGCCCTTCCTCCTTACGATCTTCAGTAAGGTAGGCGATTCTGGCTTGAATGGCATCATGAAAGCTTTCGAACTGTACCGCCTTCCGGTCGAGATGGATGTGTCCCATATCGTAACCATCGATACCACACACCGCTCGGGCAACTTCTGATCGACCGGCGCCCACTAGACCGGCGAAGCCCAAGATCTCGCCTTTTCTGACCGCAAACGTGACATTCCGGAAAGTATTACCTCTGGTCAAACCCTCAACCCGTATAATCTCTTCTTGCCCTTGACCGATCTTCTCTGGATAGAAGGTGCTAATGCTGCGTCCCACCATGTTACGAATTACCTCATCCTCAGTTGTGTCTTGTACCGCTAAGGTCTTCACATAGCGACCGTCCCTCAGAATGGTGATCCGGTCACAGACTGTAAAGACCTCCTTAAGGCGATGGCTGATATAAAGGACGCTGATCCCCCTTTGCTTCAGGTCTTTGATAATCCTAAAGAGGTTTTCGGTCTCCAGTTCTGTTAGGGAGGAGGTTGGCTCATCGAGAATCAGGAGGCGGCAATCTAAGGATAGGGCCTTGATGATCTCTACAACCTGCTGATTGGCGATACTCAAATCTTGCACCTTGGTTATGGGATCTAGTTGTGTGGCAAATCTCCCCAGTAGTTTACCGGTCTCCTCCCGAGCTTGCTTAAAGCTAGCCAAGACTGACATGCTGCGGGGCATTCGCCCCAAAAATACGTTTTCAGCTACAGATAAGTGAGGGCAAAGAGCGGTTTCTTGGTGGACAAAGCCAATCCCCTGTTCCTGAGCCTTTCGGGGACTAGTGGGAGCATATCTCATGCCATCAAAATACATTTCTCCACCATCGGGTTGGTGCACGCCGGAAACGATATTCACTAAGGTTGATTTCCCAGCTCCGTTTTCGCCAACTAAAGCATGGACCTCTCCGGGGGTCACATTTAGGCTGACCTTGTCGAGGGCTTTTACTCCGGGAAATATCTTCGTAATGTCCACCATGGATAGCAGCACCTCTCCAAGCACCATGACCCCTCCTAACGCATAGTACGTACTATTCATATAATTCAGGCGAAAAGCGAGAACTCCTGCTTGAGTGAAAAAAGAGTGACGATTATCAGGGTTAACTCAATGGTGTCCTTGGGGATATATAGCGCATCGAATGGCGGGAAGACTAACCTAGAAGGGGTTCCTATGGGGCGGAGGGAGATTTGCCTGAAAAAGAGGAATCAGAGTATGGTGCAAAGAACATAGAACTTCGGGTTAGGCTCATGGGAAACTGGAGGTATGGTTATGAAGACATTGCCTGCGTATATAGGTTCTGCTGCCTTTGGCTTGAAAATGGGTGTCTTTCTGCCGGGATGTGATCTGATTGGAGAAGTGTCTCGGCGGGCTGAGGAGCTTTATAGAGATGGGCTCCTAGACGATGGCGATGTCATCTGCATTACTGAATCGGTAGTTGCCCGGGTGCAAAACAACATTGTCACCACTGATCAGGTAGCAGAGGAAGTTAAAGACAAACTAAATCTCCAACCAACATCTACCTTAGGTGTGGTCTTTCCGATTGCGAGTCGCAATCGCTTCAGTGTAGTACTAGAGGGTTTGGCCAAGGCCGTTCCTGAAGGTCGGGTGGTAGTGCAGTTTTCCCATCCCGAAGATGAGGTGGGTAATCAGGTGATAGATCCTGCCTATGTAGAAACTCATGGTGGGGCTGGTGCTGTGCTGCGGCATAGAGATATACCTGGGGATTTGCTCTTGCATCCGGTGACCAAGCTCGATTACGGTTCCTATTATGCTGATGCAATCCGCAGACAGGGGGCAACACCGGTGATTTTCTATGCCAACGATCCACAGGCGATCTTGGCGGAACAGCCGGATGGGATTATGGCTGCAGATATTCGCACCCGAGAACAGACCAAGGCCCGACTGCAACAGGTTTTCGCCAACTGCATTACATTGCAGGACATCTGCAACGATGGCGATATTGCTAGTTCGTGGGGGCTCTTGGGCAGCAATATGTCCAGTGAAGGTAAGCTGAAACTTGCTCCCAAGGATGGTGACGCGATAACCCAAGACATTCAGGCTGAGATTCTACGAAGAACCGGTCGCAATGTCGAAGTTATGATTTATGGTGATGGTGCCTATAAAGACCCGGAAACAGGCATCTATGAACTTGCTGACCCGGTAACGACCTTTGGATGCACACCTAGACTAAACAACTGTGTGCGAGGTGGAGTTAAGTACAAGATGCTGGCTGATCAACTCCATGCCGAGGGCAAGTCAGTTGAAGAGATTGAGGCAGCTATCAAGGATGCTAGAAACAACGATCTTGGAGCAGATCACATGGAGACCGAAGGCACAACCCCCCGGAGAATGACCGATATTCTGGCTAGTCTGGCCGACTTAGTCAGTGGTTCATCTGATGCCGGTACACCGGTGGTCGTGGTCAAGAGTATTTACCGCAGCAAATAGCGAGTAAAAGCCGAAGTTTTGAAAGGATCTGGAAGCGGAGATCTCGGTCTCCGCTTTTTGGCGTGTTTTGGGAGCAGGAACATGGTTTGACCGCGCAGAATATACTCATATATAGGCAAGGCATTTCATTTATTGAAATGCGGTGCAGGTTGGCGGAAGTCTTTACCAGCGGAAAAGGAGTTTTGAGTCTTATGAGTGGTGGAAAACCAGTGGTTAGCCAAACCGCAATGCGATGTCTTCAGGTGCTGCAGGTGGTTAGTGACCACGGGAGAAGCAATAGTCGCAAAGGCCTGGCCTTGAGAGATGTGGTGGAGAAGACCGGTTTTAACTCATCTACGGCCTATCGATATCTGCAGACTTTAGAGCAATACGGCTTGCTGCAAAGAGATGTCGATGGCCTATATAGACTAGGTCTTAAGGTGGTTGAGCTTTATCATGCCTTTTCTGATGGCAATGATCTTCGTTCAGTGGCCTATCATTCGATGCTTGCCCTTTCTAAGGAAACCGAAGAGACAGTCTATCTGGGGATCCTCGATGGGCTGGAGGTCTTTTACCTGGAAAGGGTAGACAGTCCTTTGCCCATTAGACCCCATACCCAGATCGGAGGTAGAAACAAGCTCTATTGTACAGCATTGGGTAAGGCTATTTTGAGCCAGAAAGAGGACTTGCTGGCCCACATCCTGGGTATGGGTCTGGACCCAATGACGGCCAATACGATCACTAATCCAAAGAACTTAATCAGTGATCTACAGCAGTGTCGGGAGCGGGGATTTGCCCTTGATGATATGGAAAACGAGTCAGAGGTAAGGTGTGTGGCTGCCCCGATCTTTGACCAGAGTGGCGAGGTGATAGCTGCTCTAAGCATTTCGGGACCGGTTTCCCGCATGTCCCTGGAACGATTGATTCAAGAGCTAGGCCCGAAGGTAAAGGAAGCAGCGGATCAGGTCTCCAGCATGCTGGGATACATAAAGAGACGAGTATGATAAACCTAAATCTGAAGGGAGTCCTGTAAGATGGAATATGATCTTATTGCTTTTGGGGAAACGCTGGTGCGTTTATCACCACCGGGTCCGGAGGTCATTGAGCAAGCTATGTCGCTAAGAATGTACCCTGCCGGCAGTGAGCTCAATGTGTCAGTTGCAGCTTGTCGGCTGGGGCTGAAGGTCTCATATGTTTCTAGATTGGCCAACAACCCTCTGGGCTGGTGGATCACCAACAGATGCCGAGAACATGGTGTTGATGTCTCCTACGTAAAATATGCCGATGACAGACAGGGATTATATTTCTTTGAAAATGGTGTGCCGCCGCGACCAGGGGTGGCCTATTATGATCGGGCGGATTCTGCCTTCGCCAATGTCAGCCTAGGGGATTTTGATTGGGCGAGCATCGTATCGAAGACCAAAATCTTCTTGGTCAGTGGGATCAACCCCGCTTTGAGCCCTAGTGCTCACCAGGTAACTTTGGCGGCTGTAAAGCAGGCCGACGCAGCGGGAAAGCTGGTGGCCTTTGACCTTAACTACCGCAGCAAGCTTTGGGATATCCCCACAGCGAAGAGGGTGCTAAGTGAATATCTACCCTATGTGAGTATCCTCTTTACCTCTGGTGGAGATGCCCGCGATGTGTTGGGCTTTACGGATCCTCCGGGCGAAGATTTGGCAGTAAAGATGAGGGAGAAGCTAGATATTCCCACGGTGTGCCTGATATATGGACCTGGTGATGGTTCTGATGCTCTCTGGCGAGCTATTTGCGCCAGTCAAGGAGAGATCCATACAGCCGAGCAGGGGGGTGCCCTCATGACCGTAGATCGCTTAGGGGCGGGAGATGCCTTTGCTGGAGGATTTCTCACTGGTTTTCTAGAAGCCGGTCCTGAGCTAGGTGTCAAACTGGGCAACGCAGTGATGACTCTGAAGAATACCTACCTAGGTGATATCGCCTGGATGACCAGGGATGTGGTGGATGCCTACTTGGCCGGTGAAGGTGGTATGATCAAGAGATAGAGACTCGAGTAGCTTGGGCAGGGATAAGCAAACACGGAAGGTGGAGCCATGTATATTGCCGGTATAGACGTTGGCGGTACCAACACTGATGCCGCCTTGATCAAGGATGATGTGGTAGTGGCCACCGGTAAGGTGCCTACCGACCACGCGAATCTGGTGGAAAGCACGGCCGCAGCCCTAGAGGCTATTCTCAGTTCCTACGAAGGTTCTGCACCACTGGAGCTGCACCTTAGTACCACGCTATCCACCAATACCATTGTAGAAGGAAAAGGAGATCCCACCACTGTACTGGCTGTACCGGGTCCGGGAATGCGTATCAAGGAGCTGGATCTAGGGTTCCCTGTCCATGTGCTCTCTGGGTCGGTAGATCATCGAGGGCGCGAAGTGGCGGAGACCGATCATGACGAGGTACAAAGCGCTTTAGCTGCTGCTCAAGGTGAGGATATGGCGGCTCTGGCAGTAGTCGGGAAGTTTTCACACCGCAATCCTGCCCATGAGCTCCAGATCGAGGCCATAGCCCAGAAGGTAACCCCAGGGTTTCGACATATAACCTTAGGTCATCGGCTTTCGGGGCGTCCTAACTTCCCTAGGCGTCTGGCTACGAGTTATCTGAATGCCGGTGTTGCCGGACAGCAGGCGCTATTTGTGGAAATGGTGAAGAGGTTGATGGTTCGGGGGAGAAACATCGGCAAAGTATTTCTGCTAAAAGCTGATGGTGGGACCATGACCCTTGATGATTCCCTAGCTCGGCCGGTGGAGACCATCTTGAGTGGCCCAGCGGCAAGCCTGATGGGGGCTCAAGCACTGACTGATTATCCTGAGGGTAATGGGGTAATTGTGGATATTGGGGGAACTACCACCGATATCTCCGTACAGGTAGCCGGTGAACCGGTTTTTCAACGACAAGGGGCAGAGATCGCAGGTCATAAGACTCTGGTGCCGGCATTGTTCGCCCGTTCCATCGGATTGGGTGGCGACTCGGAGATAAAGGTAATCTCCCAGCAGGAGGCGGGACAAGACGGCCCCAAGTTACAGATCGGGCCCAGACGAGCTGGTACTCCCGCGGCTTTAGGTGGAAGTAAAGTAACCCCTACCGACGCGGCGGTGGTATTGGAATTGGCCCGGATCGGTGATGCCGACAGGGCAAAAAGAGCAGTAAGAAGCCTTGGAGAAGCTCTGGGATTGGAGACTAAAAAGGCCGCTCAAGCGGTCATAGAGAGGTTTACGGATCAGCTGGTAGATGAAATCGAGGCTACTTATGCCTATCTAGAGTCTCGACCGGTTTACACCATTTCTGAGTTATTGGCCCCACCGGATATTCGGCCTACGGTACTGATCGGCTTAGGGGGGCCGGCGGAGGTGTTTATACCCTTGGCAGCCAAGGCCATGGATGTAGATTGGGAGGTATTGCCATGCCACCAAGAGGCCAATGCCATTGGAGCTGCGGCGAGCCGCCCCACGGCCGCGATTACTTTTCATGCTGATACTGCTTTAGGTACAGTCACAGTACCGGAGATGGATTATATGGGTAAGATCAAGAGAGCTTTGCTTTTTGATCTCAGGGAGGCACGGGCGGAAGCCACTCAGTGGGCAGCAAAAAAAGGTGAACAGCTTGGTATTACCAGCCTGGATGATATCGGTATCATCGAGGAAGAGAGCTTCAGCATGGTGCGGGGTTTTCGTACAGTCGGCCGTATTTTTACCATCAGGGCTCAGGTGCGACCACAGGTGCGGCGGATAGCCGGTGCGGGAAGGGGGAGGAATTAGATGCGAGGCAGTAAGCATAAAGTAGGGCTGATCTTCTTCCCAGCCTTTGACTGGGCCATATCACCTGACCATCCCGAAAGGGAGGAACGCTTGCTTTATACCCGTGATCAGATAATGGAAGAGGGGTTACTTGACGTACCGGGGATCGAAGAATTTCGCCCGACAGTTGCCAGCGATCTGGAAATCAACCGTTCTCATATCTGTGTTCCCTCGACTGCCAATATCATTACCGAGTCCCACAGAATTGCCGCTGGGGGGAGTATAACAGCGGCTGACCTGGTGTTTACCAAGAGAGTCCATCGGTCTTTTGCCTTGCTGAGGCCCCCGGGGCACCATGCTAACCGAGTAGTACATGGATCTCGGGGATTTTGCACCATTAACAATGAAGCCATCATGGTGGAGCATATTCGTCATACCTATGGTCCGGATCTGCGCATAGCCATCGTGGATACCGATGCTCACCATGCCGATGGTTCGCAAGATATTTTCTACAATGACCCGGGAGTCTTGCATATTTCTCTACATCAAGACGGCCGTACCCTATACCCTGGCACTGGTTTCACTAATGAACGGGGAGGTCCTGCAGCCTATGGACAGACCGTTAATGTGCCGTTACCACCAGGCACCGGGGATGAGGGGCTCTTGTATGCAGTAGAGAATCTGGTATTACCGATCTTGGATGAGTTTCAGCCGGATGTAATTATCAATGCTGCCGGTCAGGACAACCATTATACTGACCCCTTGACCAATATGAATGTAACGGCTCAGGGGTATGCCAAGTTGACGGAGCTTTTGGCCCCAGACATCGTTGTTTTGGAGGGCGGGTATTCGATCGAAGGAGCATTGCCTTATGTCAATGCAGGGCTGCTTCTGGCCTTGGCGGGACTAGACTATAGTGCTGCTCGGGAGCCGGACTGGTCAGCAGATAAGGTAAGACAATCACCACGAGTTACAGAGGCGATCAAGGCCATTGTCGGAGAACTACAAGAGATGTGGTCTACCCGCAAGGATGTTGATTTAGCAGATATCTTTGGCAGTGGCCCGATTTTCAAGAGACATCGCCGCATCTACTATGATACCGATAATATTATGGAGGAACAGGTGGAGCGGATCAGATTATGTCCTAGCTGCAGTGGTTGGCGCTCGATTTACTCCGGTGCTGCCCGAGGGCTAGGTGGCGGCTTGGGGCGCACTACGATGATCGCTGCAATTCTGATTCCTTGGCATGCCTGTAGCCAGTGTCGGAGGGAAGCGGCAGATGAGCTGCAAGCAGCCATAGACAGTGGCAGGTTCCGCTATGTATATTTACAAGATGTGAAAAGGGACATCTATAGGCGTGCTTGAAGGATCAGAACTCTAGTATGGGGAAGATACCGAATGTGCTAAGTCCGGCACCATGATCCGGCAGTGTAACCAATTTGGGTAGCCTTAGGGTATGATTAGGATGCCCATAGCTAGGGAGGGATGCTGTATGGCCTACGATTTTGATCTGGTAATGGAACGACGGGGCACAAGCTGTGTGAAATGGGATGGTTTGATAGATAGGTATGGAGCAAAGGATCTACTGCCCTTCTGGGTGGCTGATATGGATTTTGCAGTAGCAGAGCCAATCCAAAAAGCGATCATTGAACGCGTACAGCATCCCATCTATGGTTACACTCAAGTCGCCCCTTCGGTATTTGAGGCGATAATCAGTTGGCTGGAGAGGCGACATGGCTGGCATGTGCAGCCGGAATGGATCGACTTTACCACCGGGGTAGTTAATGCCCTAAATCTCATTATCTATACTTATACATTGCCGGGTGATAAGATCCTGGTACAGCCACCGGTGTATGCGCCCTTTTTTAATGCGGTGCTCAATAATGGTCGCCAGGTGGTGTATAATCCCCTAGTTCGGACCGACAACAGTTACATCATGGATCTAGATGATCTGGAAAGCAAGATCGATGCCCGCACTAGGATGCTCATTTTGTGTAATCCCCATAACCCGGTGGGTAGGGTTTGGAGCAGACCAGAATTGCAGCGGCTAGCAGAGATTTGCCTAAGACACGATCTGCTCATGGTTTCCGATGAAATCCACTCTGATTTCATCTATGCAGGACACAAACACGTACCTCTGGCATCTCTCTCCTCCGAAATTGCCGAGAACACCATTACCTGTATGGCTCCCAGCAAAACCTTTAACTTAGCCGGTTTAGCTACTTCTTTTGTGGTGATCTCAAACAGGCGATTACGAAAGCTTTTCTGCAACACACTGCAGAATGTGGGAGTAAATAATGCCCTCTTAGGGGTTACTGCCCTGGAAGCCGCTTATCGCTATGGGGAAGACTGGCTGGAAGAGCTTTTGGTTTACCTAAAAGGGAATCGGGATTTCATGCAGGAATTTCTGGAACGGCAAGTTCCCGGGATTGAGATGAGAGAACCAGAGGGCACGCATCTTGCTTGGCTCGATTGCCGGGGATTGGCAGTGGAAGAGAATAGCCTACAGGATTTCTTTATCAAGAACGCCAGAATCGTAGTCAATGACGGCCAGTGGTTTGGCCCTAATGGCAAAGGGTTTATCAGATTCAACATTGGTTGCCCACGCCCCCTCCTACGTGAAGGTCTTTGCCGAATGGAGAGGGCGGTGAAGGAATCGTCAGAGGTCTCGACTGGGCGAGTCTAGGATCTGAGGTGTGATCCATACATGGGCACGTATATAAGGCGGTACCTGGTTTTTGCCTTGACTTCGTGATGCTTTATGCTATGATTATAATTGTGGCTTGCCTAAGCCCGAAAATGCACGTTATCTCCGAATTCCGCATACGGAAACGGGGGACCCCTTAATTGGGGTGAATCCTGAATATCAGGTAGGGCAACTTGGGTGCCCGAACCCGTCAGCTAACCCCGTAGGAGTGGTCCAAGCGTTAGGTTTTAGCCCCGGTAGACTTTGCTAGGCTCTTTCTGATACTGGCAGCGTCTCAGCCGGACTACTTGGTACCACTACTATAGACGGGGTGGTTTTTTATGAAATCCTGGTGGGAGCGTGTGCGAGGAGAGGTAATCGGAGGAGCCACTGCGGCAGTTGTAGCTCTTCCCTTAGCTATGGCCTTTGGGATCGCTAGCGGGGCGGGAGCTGTATCTGGTTTGTATGCCTCGATTTTTGGTGGTTTGACTGCGGCGATATTTGGTGGCTGTGGTGTGCAGATCACCGGACCCACCGGCGCAATGACAGCGGTTCTAGTGATGGTTGTCAGCAAGCATGGGGTAAGCGGCATGCTATTAGCCGGAGCTTTGGCCGGCTTAATGCAGGTGATTCTCGGCCTTTTGCGGTTAGGCAAGTTTGTCAAGTTTCTTCCTCAGCCGGTAATTGCCGGTTTTACGAATGGTGTCTCCATCCTGTTTTTCATGACCGCAATAGATGATGCTTTACAGACCCCCTCGATTACCGTGGTTACCACGCTGGTAATTCTCTTGGCATTGCGTTTCTTCAAACAGGTTCCGGAGTCACTCTTCGGGCTCGTTGCCGGCCTCGTCATGAATGAGTTGTTCATACACACCCCCCACGTGGTGGGGGATCTTCCTTTCACTATACCCCAGCCTACATTGGCACTGATGCCCTTTGGGGATATCGGTCATCTGATCAGGCCTGCGATTACGATCTGTCTTTTGGGAAGCATTTCGGCCTTGCTGTCAGCGGAGGTCACCGATGGGATGCTTGGCACCAAACATGATAGCAATCGAGAACTGATCGGGCAAGGTCTGGGAAATCTGGTTTCCTCTCTTCTAGGAGGTGTCCCCGTCTCCGGAGCCGTTGCTCGCTCAGGGGTAAATGTCCACAGTGGGGGTCGCACCCGCCTTTCCAGTATTCTCCACGCTGTCTTCCTGTTGATCATGGTCATAGCCTTGGGACCGGTGGCTAAGCGCATACCGCTGGCTTCTTTGGCTGCCATCCTGATGGTGGCTTCAGTGCGCACAGCCGACTGGAAAAGCTTAAAGCTGATGCCCCGGGCCCGGTGGAGCTATGGGGTAATCATGACTATCACTACCATATTGACTGTGGTCCGGGACTTGACCATTGCGGTAGCAGTTGGGGTGGTCTTGGCCGCCGCTGTGGTAATGGTGGAATTAGCATCCATGCCCCGGGGCAGCGAGGTCGCTTCAAAGAAAGCCTCTTCAACTCCTGCTCACCCAGTTCATCCCGATGTTCAGGTAATGGCTTTTGATGGCCCATTGTTTTTTGTGGGGACAGAAAATCTAAGAAGCCAAATCAGGGATGCTTCCAGTAAACCGATCTTGGTCTTGGATCTCTCTAACGTGCCTACCATGGATGAAACCGGTGCCTTAGCACTTAAAGATCTAGCCGACCGACTGCAAAGGGAAGGCAAGAGCCTTTATATAGGCGGCCTCAAAGACAAGTCCTTACGGATGTTGGCTAGAATGGGTTTGGTAGGCGAGTTGAGCCGATCTCGGGTATGCAAGGGCCTGGGAGGTGCTTTACGCAGAGCTTCCGAGGAAGCAACCCTAATGGCTCAGGCTGAGTCCAAGCTATGTCCTCAGCAGGCATAGCTCCGTGGGTAGCCTAGATGGCAATTATCAAGACCCCTATGGGGGCAGAGCATTGCAGCTAGTGATGGGGGGTTGACTTTGAACAAGCGATCTTTGGTTTTATGTGCCATATTATTGGTATTTTGGCTGGTGGTCTCTGCAGAAGCAGACTTACAGCATATTTTGGTTGGGGCGCTTCTTGCCTTGGGAACCGTGTGGTTCTGGCAGGACCTTGGCCCAAGACTGCCCCGTTTGCTTTCGGCTACAGAACTGCTACTTTTGGGTCACTGTCTCGTAACGTTGATTCGGTTTATCATTCAGTCGAATATTGCCGTGGCCAAGACTATCTTGCTATCGAGTCCACCGGTGGGACCGGTATTTGTGGTGATGCGCCCTCCCATTGAAAGTAACTGGGGGAGGGTGCTATTGGCCAATTGCATCACCATCACCCCAGGCACGGTGACCGTTGATATTGATCCTGAGACGGGCCAGTTCATCGTGCATGCACTGACAGAAGAGGCCGCACACGGACTGTTTGATTGGCAGATCATTCAAGAAATCAGCAACTTAGAATCATGGGGACAAAGGAGGGCAAAACATGCTGTGGCTGCTAGTAGGTCTCATGGTACTAATTCTGTTCGTACTCTTGCGGGCGATTATCGGCCCGACGGTGATTGATCGCTTGCTTTCCATCAATGCGATTAGCAGCAAGGTCAGCATGATTATCTTGTTGATGGCATTCATGAGAGGCGATTATGGATTCATCGATGTAGCCTTTGTCTTTGTGTTATGTGGATTTGTGGGAGGGCTTTGGATACTGCGGGTGCTAACCCCTGGTGATTGGCAGCTGAGGTTACCGGGGTTGGGCGGATTTGAAGGTGAGGGAGAGGAAGCGGTTTCTCATGATTAAGTTGTTAGCTAATGTCTGCTTTATCGGGTCTTTTTGCGCGTTTGCCCTGGGTACTTTGGGGCTGTTTCGCTTGCCGGATCCATATACCCGCCTGCATGGGGTCGGTATGGGAGATACCCTAGGAGTGGGGTTGGGAGGCCTAGGACTCTTTCTGCTCAGCCCCAGTTGGGCTCTGCGGATCAAATTACTGGTTATCCTGGCTCTATTTTGGACGATCAACCCCGCTATGACCCACCTAGTAGCTAAAGCGGGCCTAATACATGGGGTAGACCCGGTAGAGGGTACTAAACTGATCAAGGGGTGAGCAGATGGAGTTTACGGCTGTCGATTATGGAACTATGGTTATGCTCTTGATCCTAGTGGCGGCTTCTCTGGCCATGTATTTTATCAAGGATCTGATACATGCAGTGATTGTGTATGGAGCCTATACTCTGATCATGGCTTTAGTCTGGCTACAGATGAACACCCCTGATATTGCTATTACTGAGGCTGCGGCGGGGATTGGGATGACAGTTTTGATGATGGTGGTTATTTCTCGCACCAGCCGAAGGGAGGAGTAATGGTGAGGCTGCGGACTTTCGTAATTTTGCTCATTGCCTTATTAGCCGGTTATGTAGTCTTAATTGCCGTGGCCGAGTTGCCTCCCTACGGGATGCCTGGCAATCCCGCCCATAACGAGGTAACCCAACGCTACATTGAAAACGCTCTGGAAGATACGGGAGTTCTCAATATGGTTACAGCCATTGTTTTGGATTATCGGGCCTATGATACTATGTTCGAAACCATCGTGTTGTTTACGGCAGTCCTAGCGGTGATTATCACCCTGAAGACAACAGAGGAAAAGGGTGGTGGGCAGTGAGGGATTTTGTCCTAAAACGGGTTGCGGCATTGCTCTTGCCTTTTGTCCAAATGTATGGACTATATGTGATTTTCCATGGCCATGTCTCCCCAGGGGGCTCCTTTGCCGGTGGTATCGTAGTGGGTCTAGCCTTCATCGCCTTTGCCACCATCTATGGTGTGCCAAGAGGTCGGGCAAAGCTACCGGAGAAGGTTACCACTCTGGCTGAGAGCTATGGGACCCTTTGGTATGGACTCATGGGCATGGTAGGTATCATCAAGGGCGCTCCCTTTTTAGCCAATAAGTTGGCGGGAATTGATCTGGGAGTACCGGGAGCACTATCTTCTGGGGGGCTGGTTTCCCTTATCGGTCTCGGTGTTGGCATAAGGGTGGCCTCAACAATGGTTACTCTGTTTTTTACCATGATGGAGGAAGAGTCGTGAGCATATTGCTAGAGAAATTAATGGTCAACTACCCATACTTCGCCGCGGTGATCTTGTTTATTATCGGTGCTCTCACGGTGCTGACCCGTTCTAACCTATTTAAGAAACTGATCGGTATCAACATCATGGAAAGCGCCATTTTCCTCATGTTTATCGCAGCAGGCAACATCCGGGGTGGGGCTGTACCCATACTGGATCAGGCGAACCCGAAGACAGCTTATATTAACCCAGTGCCTTCAGCTTTGATGTTGACGGGCATAGTGGTCAGTGTCAGTGTGACTGCTTTTGCTTTAGCATTGATTATCAGGTTATATCAATCTTACGGTACCACCGATTCCCGCCGGATAGCAGAGATGAAAAGTGAGGTGACAGATGGATGATGGCGACCATTACGGCTAATTTACCGGTCTTTGTTGTCATCGCACCTCTGTTTGTCGCCTTCATCTTGCCTACCTTCGCCCATCGCCTACGGCTGGTGGAAGGACTGGTAATGGCCGTCGAGGCTTTGGGGCTCTTGGGGGCGGGATATTTGGCTTCCCTTATCCTTTTGCAGAAAGGCATTCCCGTTGTCTATAGCATGGGAGGTTGGTCAGCCCCGTGGGGTATAGAATTGATGGTGGGCAATTTGAGTGCCTTCTTTCTCCTAGTGGTGGCCGGTGTCACTTTGCCGGTGGCCCTTTTCTCCATCGACAGCATGAGTCACGAAGTCGGTGGTCCCCAGCGAATCAGCCGGTTTTATGTACTTTACCTGCTGCTCAGTGGGGCCCTGGCCGGTATGGCTGTCACCAATGACCTTTTCAATGTCTTTGTCCTGGTAGAAGTAGCTACCCTAAGCTGCTGTGGTCTGGTAAGTGCCCGCAATCATCCCCGGGCAGCGGAAGCGGCCTTCAATTATTTGATCCTGGCAACACTGGGATCTGCCCTCATCTTGGGTGGTATTGGTTTTTTATATATTGTTACGGGACATTTGAATATGGGGTTTGCCTCTCAAGAACTAAGCTGTGTCTGGCAGGACTACTCGCACGTGGTATGGATAGCTGCCAGTTTCCTACTAGTGGGTTTTGGTGTAAAATCTGCTCTTTTCCCATTGCATGTTTGGCTACCGGATGCTCACTCCACAGCTCCCTCCCCAGCCAGTGCTATCCTGTCTGGGTTGGCTATCAAAGGGTACTTAATATGCCTAATCAAGGTGCTGTACGTCGTTTTTGGCAATACTCTGATGCAGGAATACGCCATGCATCGAATATTGGTATTGCTGGGAATGATCGCGATTATTGCCGGGTCGCTTTTGGCTTTGGCACAAGATGAACTCAAACGCAGATTGGCCTTTTCCACTGTTGCCCAGGTGGGATATGTATTCCTGGGGTTAGGACTGGTCAACACGAAGGGCCTTACCGGTACACTGTTTCACATGGCCAGCCATGCTGTAATCAAGTCCAGCCTATTCTTGGCGGCGGGAGCCATGATCAGTGCCACGGGCAAAAGTAGGATTAGTGAAATGGCTGGTATTGGTAGGAAAATGCCGGTCACTATGGCGGTCTTTACCATCAGTAGTCTGGGCTTGGTGGGTATACCGTTGTTTTCCGGGTTCATTGGCAAATGGTATCTCTTGCTCGGCAGTTTAGGAGCGGGGAACTCGCTGGCGGCGGTGGTGCTGATCGCAGGAAGTGTACTATGCGCAGCTTACCTTTTCCCGATTATCCGCATCGCCTATTTTGAACCGGTATCTGTGGAGGAGGATTGGCAGGACCCCGGCATGCCACAAAAGATTGCCCTGATCTTGCTGGCAGCTGGGGTGGTGATCTTGGGGATAGTACCAGGACCTTTCCTGGAGCTGGCCGGTAGGGCGGCGGCGGATTTACTGGTAATCCAATAGAGACGGGAGGAGGGTTTAGCAGATGATTGATTTAATTCTGGCTTTACTGAGTGGAGCGATCGGCGGGCTATGTGTAGCATTGATGCCCCGGGCAGGCAGCCGTTTGCGCAACACCATTACACTGCTTTTCACTGTGGCCGGCACGATCTTCAGCTGGCGGGTGGCCGGCAGGGTATTGGGTGGCCAGAGTATTCGGATAGCTGGTGAGTTCGGGGGGCTGACCTGGAGCTTACACCCAGACCCGTTGGGGGCAGTCTTTGGTTTGATTGTTTCCACTCTGTGGATCTTTGCTGCTGTCTATTCCTATGGGTATATGGCAGGAGAGCAAAAACAGCGGACTTATTACACCTATTTTCTTCTGGCTTTTAGTGTGGCTTTAGGGGTAGCCTTTTCCGGTAATCTCTTGGCTCTCTATCTGTTCTATGAAATACTCACCTTTGTCACCTATCCTTTGGTCATCCATGAGCGTAATACAGAAGCCATGCAGGCCGGTGCCAAGTATATTATCTACAGTCTCTCAGGTGCAGGGGCGATTCTTATCGCTATAGTAATCACCTATGGCTGGACAGGTAATTTGGATTTCGCTGGTGGGCCACTGTTAGCCAATGGTGGCCTGAGGCCGGGCTTAGGTTGGCTCTTGGCCTTGTATGTTGCCGGATTTGGTGTAAAGGCGGCCATAATGCCGCTCCATCGCTGGTTGCCGGCGGCGATGGTAGCACCTACTCCCATCAGTGCGTTACTCCATGCAGTCGCAGTAGTCTACTCTGGGGTTTATGGGATATTGCGGGTAGTGTATTCAGTCTTCGGGCATGAACTGATGCGGGAGCTGGATCTCAGTCATGTCCTCCCCTGGGTAGCGGCTTTTACCATCTTGGTAGGGGTGATCATTGCCACACAACAGGATGTTCTCAAGCGGCGCTTGGCCTATCATACGATTAGCCAGCTTTCTTATATTCTCTTGGGAGCCTTCACATTGCATCCGTGGGGATTGGCTGGGGCTGTGTTCCATATGATCAGTTACTCCACCCTGAAGGTTACGCTTTTCTTTGGTGCAGGGATTATTGCTAAAGCGACCGGTAAGGTCAACGTCAGTGAAATGGGTGGGGTGGGGTGGCGGTTGCCCTGGACCTTGGCTGCCTTTGGTGTCGCTAGTTTGGGAATGATCGGAATGCTGCCTCTTAATACCTTTTGGAGTAAGTATTATTTGATGAAGGGCAGTGTAGCCGGGGGAAGGTGGCCACTGGCCGTGGTGCTGATCGTTAGTGGTGTTATCAATGCTTTTTGCTTCATTCCCACTGTGGTGACTGCCTTCACTGGAGGGAAAGGTCAGCTCACTGCGGAAAAGGGGGGCCAGGTCAGTCTCATGTTGGCTCCTACTGTAATGCTGGCTGGGATTGCGGTCTTGATCGGTCTTTGGCCGGGATTGGTTTGGCCAGGAGTTGAAGCTGTAGTCAATTGGTTTTTCTAGTGTAAGGAGGTTAGTCTATGCTGCTCATAGTCCTTCCCGCTATTCCTTTAGTGGGAGTAATAGCCCTTCTTGGTATGCGGGGCAAGGATATCAATATGCCTTTGATCATTAGTTCAATTATTCTGCTCTTGGGGAGCTGGGGGCTAAAGGACGTGTTTTGGGGCGGGCCGTTGACCTACAGACTCTCGCTTTCCGGGCCATATGCTCCTACTTTTCGGGCTGATGCTTTGTCTGCTATTTTTGTGCTTCTGGCTGCGTTTCTATGGTGGGTAGTCTCCATATATGCACCGGAGTATATGCAACACGAAGGCAGAGTACGCAGTTTCTATGTTTGTACGCTCTTGACCCTATCTGCGGTCTTGGGGGTCTTTCTCGCCGGCGATCTTTTCACTATGTTGCTTTTCTTCGAGCTGATGACTATAGCTTCTTTCTTCTGGGTGATCCACCGGATGAATAAAGAAGCGATTCGAGCCGGATACTTTTATCTGTTCTTTAGCATTGTCGGCGGTCTTTTCTTGGCTCTGGGGATTGTGCTGATGGGAGCAGCCACCGGTGATCTGCTTACCATCGGTACCGGCCCCGTAGATCCGTTGCAGCCACGCATGTTGGCGTGGGCTTTGGGCCTATTTGTCGCTGGGTTTGGGATCAAGGCCGGCATGGTGCCTTTGCATCTTTGGCTGCCTCATGCCCACTCTGTGGCTCCGACTCCAGCTAGTGCCCTCTTGTCTGGGCTCTTAATCAAGGTAGGAGCTTACGGACTGATCCGCACGGGGGAGCTGGTCGGTTGGGGTATAGAGTGGGGAGGCATGGCAACTTGGTTAGGGCCTGCTTTGACTGTTCTGGGTACCTGTACCATGCTCGTGGGGGTGAGTGCCGCACTTCTGCAAAGTGATGCCAAACGGCTGCTAGCCTATCATAGTGTAAGTCAGATGGGTTATATTATCTTGGGGCTGGGTGTAGGTCTGCTCTTGGGGAAAGCGGGAGGACTGGGCCTGATGGGAGCGATCTATCATATTGTCAACCATGCCCTCTTTAAGGCAGCCCTTTTCTTGGGTGTTGGTGTAATCTATGTTCACACCCAAGAGGCCAACCTGTATAACCTTGGGGGTTTGTGGCGGCGCTTTCCGGTTACGGCCATACTGATGTTCCTGGCGGTTTTGGGTATTACTGGCGCACCAGGCCTGAATGGGTATGCCAGCAAGACTTTGCTTCATCATGCAGTCAGTGCCGTCGCTGAAGGCGGTCCACCTTGGATGGTCTGGGTGGAGCGACTGTTTTTGGTAGTTGGAGTTGGTACTGCTGCTTCCTTTACTAAGCTCTATTATCTTATATTCCTGGGACAACCCACAGAGATTGAGATTGCAGAAGGGCAGTCTCATCGCCTCCAGCTAGCCATGGCATTACTGGCCGTGGTGATGGTGGGAATTGGGCTCAAGCCAGGTCTTTTCCCTCAGGCCTTGGCGATACCGGCAGCTGAGGCATTGGGGATGGGGATGGCTCATGATGCGATGGTGGGCTTTTCCTTCTGGGATGCCGGTGATGTAGTAGGCATGCTAATCACTTTGGGGCTCGGTATGGCGGTGTGCTGGGCTGGCCTAAGAACCGGAGCATTCCATTGGCAGCCTCCGCTTTGGCTTACCTTAGAGGGCCTAGTGAGGATACTTGGTCATGGTCTTTTAGCGGTCATTAGGGTTGGAGAAAGGTCTTACCGCTGGGTAGCTGCCCGTTTCTCAGAGCTAGGCAGGACCCTAGGGTCCCGCCTAGCCTCAGCCTGTCACAGGCTGGATCATGCCCGGGGTGGGACTATTGGTGGTATTACCTTGTCCGGAATCAGTGCTGATGCCTTCTTGTTGATGTTTACCTTAGCAGCCCTGATCGTCTGGTATGTTGCCTCACCTAGTCTGCGGTGGCCCTTATCTTTACCCACAGGGATAGGAGTACCGCTCCGGTAGGCAGTGGCAGATCCCTTGAGAACTAGGCCGGAAGCGGAGCGCTCTGGTCGAGTTAAGGACAGCCAAGAGTGCCACGCCGACATCGGCGAAAACCGCCTGCCAAAGGGTGGCTACTCCGGCAATTCCGAGAGCAATGAACAGGGCTTTGACGGCAAAGGCCAAAATGATATTTTGGATGATGATCTGCCGGGTGTGGCGGGCGATCCGGATGGATTCAGCTACCTTACCCGGCCGATCCTCCATGATTACTACATCAGCGGCCTCAATGGCAGCATCAGAGCCGAGGCCTCCCATGGCAATTCCTACATCGGCCCGAGTGAGTACCGGAGCATCGTTAATTCCGTCTCCGACAAAGGCTAGCTTGCCTTGGCGCCCATCTTCATGAGCCAGGAGATTCTCTAGCTGAGTCACTTTCTCATCGGGAAGCAACTCAGCATGGATCTCATCGATCCCTACCTCAAGGCCCACCTGCTCAGCAGTGCCCTTAGCATCTCCCGTTAGCATAACCGTCTTTCCTACCCCCAGATGGTATAGATCATGGATCGCTGTGGTAGCATCAGGTTTGATCTGATCAGCAATAGTAATGGTCCCGGCGAATTCTCCGTCTTTGGCCACATATACAGTGGTAACCCCATTGCCAGAGTCTGGAAAGAAGCTGACACCGCTACTGGCCAGTAACTTGGCGTTTCCCACCAGGATTTCAGCTCCATTGATTCTCGCCCGGACGCCTTTCCCTGCGATCTCTTCATATTCCCCCTCACCGATGGTAGGTGACTCTGCCAAAGAGTTGGCCTTAAGGATAGAAAGGGCAATAGGGTGAGTGGAGTGAGCCTCGGCCTTTGCCGCTAAGTCTAGTACGGTCTCCGAAGTAAAGCCATTAGCCGGTGTAACCTGTTGGACTTGGAAAACGCCCTCGGTAAGGGTGCCAGTTTTGTCAAAAACCACTGTATCTATATCAACCAATGCATCCAAGTAGTTGGCGCCTTTGATCAGGATGCCCCGGCGGGAAGCACCACCAATCCCGCCAAAGTATCCTAGTGGTATGGAGATAACTAAAGCACAGGGGCAAGAGATCACTAAGAGCACTAGTGCTCTATGGACCCATTCCCCTAGACTGGCACCGGGAATGAGTATTGGTGGCAGTATTGCTACCAAGACCGCGCCGATTACGACTACCGGTGTATAGTACCGGGCGAGTTTAGTAATAAGGTGCTCTGTCGGTGCCTTACGGCTAGCGGCATTTTCCACTAGTTCTAAGATACGGGCCAGGGAAGTCTCCCCATATGCTTTTGTGACTCTAACTTGCAGCAATCCAGAGTGATTGACCATGCCTGCCAGTACAGCTTCACCTGGGCATACTCGCTGTGGTACAGACTCTCCGGTGAGAGCCGAAGTATCGACAAAGGAATTGCCCTCGATGATCTCGCCATCGAGTGGTATCCGTTCTCCCGGTCTTACTATGATCATGCTGCCCACAGGTACTTGAGCAGGATCAACGGTTTCTATCCCATCTCCAGTCTTTAGATTAGCAAAATCCGGCCGGATCTCCAGAAGTGATTGAATGGAGCTGCGGGAGCGAGATACAGCCATGTCTTGTAGCAGTTCGCCTATATAGTAGAAGAGCATTACACCCACAGCTTCCGGCAAGTTGCCAATGGCAAACGCGCCTACAGTGGCAATGGTCATTAGGAAATTCTCATCGAAGATCTGGCCCTGGGTAGCATTGCGGATAGCTGCAGTAATAACCCTTCCACCCACCAGGAAGTAGGCGGTAAGGAAAACGATATATTGACCCCAGCCTCTACCCATCGTCTCTAGCTGGGACTTATATATGAGTCCAGTACCGAATAATATACCGGCAATGATCAGCGGCCAAAGTCTGACACTTTGCCGATGGCTCTCTCGGACCTCAGCCTCGGTGGTTGAGCGCTGTCCTTGCCCCTTGGGGTGAATCATCACACCTGGCTCTAATGCATCGATAATAGCTTGAGCCTGGGATACCTTGGCTGCATCCATCATCAATGTGCTAGTGGCAAAGCTGATGGTGGCCTTAGCATCTAGGTCCTTCTGCAGTCGGGCTTCTATCTTGCTGGCACAATTGGCGCAATCCAGGCCACTTAAGGTGTAAGTCTCTGTTGCAGCTTCTATTAGCTCCGATGCGGGCATGATCTTTCCCCTACCTTTCTTCAGCAAAGTGTTCTTGAGCCTGATGAATGAGGTTTACTATATGATCGTCATCCAATGAGTAAAAAACTTGCTTGCCTTCTCGGTGGTATCTAACCAGACGCATGGCCTTCAGCAGCCGCAGATGGTGAGATATTGCCGGTAATGACATCTCCAAGATCTCAGCCAAATCGCAGACACACAGTTCCTCTTCAGAAAGAAGGTAGATGATTTTGGTCCTGGTTTCATCACCGAGGACCTTGAAAAGCTCGGATAGACCGGCTACCTCCAGCACTTTCTCCCGTAATCTGTCCATCTCCCGGCAGTTGGGGCTATATTGATCACATATATCCTGGCAGGAACGGTCACTCTCAGTCATATGCCTCACCTCTACGTTTAGACGATTAAACAAGTGTTTAATCGTATTATATGACCGGGTTTCATCCCTGTCAATGGGGTTTTGATCATGTTCATTGATTATTTACTTCGTTGTGGTAATCTAGAGTAGGTTGCTTAGCGAGATCCGCTTCTGATCAGGTTTCATGAATCTCAACTAGGCAGATGCTTGACTAAATTAGACTAGGAGGGCCGATAGTGCTGGTAGACTATCATTTGCACACAGTATTCTCCGGCCATGCTGTGGGGACCATAGACGATTATCTGGCCAAGGTCGAAGAGCTGGGAATCGAGGAAGTGTGTTTTACAGAGCATACTTCCAGGCAGTATCTTCCCGACGAATTCCGTCGCCAGATCCCGGATTCCTGGATGCAGGATGAGGAGTTGGCTGTATATCTCAAGCTGGTGGCTGCTGCGGCCACGAGAACTTCGGTGAGAGTAAAGCTGGGATTAGAAACAGACTATTTTGCGGGGCACGAAGAGGCTCTGGCGAGATTCCTTGATTCACTGCCCCTTGATTTTGTACTGGGAACTGTACATTTCCTACCGATGTACGAAATGCGTTATATCAGCCTGGTTGACGAAGAGCCTGCTGCTTTTCTCGTGGCTTACTTTGACTATATTAAGAGAGCGATAGAAAGTGGATTGTTCGATTCCATCGCCCATATACATCTGGGTTGGCAGATAGTGCCATGGCCTTCAGGAAGAGCAGGGAAGACAGTGGAAAAGGGTTTGGCCCAGGTAGTTGCCGCCGCCGCTACCCATGACGTCTGTTTAGAGATTAACACCCGGGCTTTCAATTTCGAGGGACATGGAACACTGGATATATATAGGAGATTCATGGCGATGATCGCAGACTACGGTGTGCCGATTACTCTGGGTTCTGATGCTCATGACCCGAAGGATGTAGGCCGCAACTATCCTCAGGTTCTACGGACTCTACGTCACTATGGTATTGATGAGGTGGCTACCTTTGAGAAGAGGCAAAGGCTTATGGTGCCGGTGGGTGATCAGTTGCTGAGCACTGCACAAGGCAAATAAAACGGAAGAGTAGTGCCTTTTGTCCTACTCCGTCAATTGCTCTCAACAGTTCTTTGCACCACGACCCGTTTCTTCCAGCGACCAGTTTTGTAATAGAGGAACTGGAAGACAAAACCCATCACACTGCCTAGGGCAATCGCCAGCCAGACTCCACCTACACCTAGCTCCGGTATGGAGGAAAGGTATTTGGCTAACGGCACTCTGACTATCCAAAGGGAGCCCAGGGTCAGGAACATGGTGGCAACGGTATCCCCAGCACCTCGGACTACACCCCCGATAGTGAACATCAGGGCCATGGGGATGTATGATAGTGAGACATATCGCAGATACCGAGATCCTTCTGCTAGGACGGCTTCATCTTGAGTAAAAAGCACCATGAGTATGTCGGGGCGCAAGATAGCGATCACAGAGACAATGGCAGTGATGCTGGAAGCGAGGATAGCGCTCCACTTTACCGTCTCAGCTACCCGCTCGGGTTTACCGGCTCCGAGATTCTGCCCTACCAGGGCCGAGACCGCTAAACCCATACTCATAGATGGCATGAAGGCGAATTGGTCAAGGCGGGAGGCGGCGCCGAAACCAGCGATTACGGTAGCACCGAAACTATTAACAATGGAGTTGACCACGACTGCGCTGAGCGAGACCAGTACCTGCTGAATACCGGCAGGCAGTCCGATACGAAAAGTCAAGGCCGTTAAGTCCCAGTCGATGCTAAACATTCCCGGTTCATACCGTAAGAGCCCTGACTTTACGTACAGATATCTCAGGGAAAGCACTGCCGAGATACCTTGGGCGATAATAGTCGCCAGGGCTACACCGGCGATCCCCATTCTTGGAATGGGCCCCAAACCGAAGATAAAGAGAGGGTCCAGGATGATGTTCAAGATTGTGGCATAGGCCAGGAAGCGCAAAGGGGTGCGGGAGTCTCCTAGCCCTCGCAATACGGCACCGGCGACGTTATACAGAAACATACCAATCAGCCCTGCCATGTAGATCGCCAGATACTGTGCGGCCATGTCGATGATTTCAGAAGGTGTATTGATTAACCCTAGTAAAGGCCGGCGGAAAGCGATACCGATGGCAGAGATCACAAGTCCCAGTCCGGTCAGCAGAACCAGGGAGTTATTGACAGTCCTTACCAGACGCTCATGCTGGTGTGCTCCAAAGTATTGCGACACCAGGATCGTCGTCGCCATAGTAATCCCGTTGACCATGGCTATTAGAGCGAAGATGATGGGAAAGCCTACCGATACGGCAGCTAGCGCATGGGGGCCCAGAAAACGTCCTACCCAGATGCTATCTACGGTATTGTATAAGGCCTGAAGGAGGTTTCCCAATAGCATGGGTACGGAGAATGAGATCAAATGGCGTAGAATGCTGCCCTCGGTAAAATCAGTAATCTGCTTGTTCTGCACCACAAAGCTCCTTTCACAACCCGGCGAATCGGTTTTAGCAACAATATCCTCTTTCGGCTGCTTACAAATACGAAGGCGGCTACACGCATTAGTTTACCACGGAAGCTATGCCTCAGCAAGGCAAGCGGGGCAATGTATTCCGGGGTATGTACCTAAGGGATTGGTTTGCCGCAACTAACATAAAGGAAAAAGACCCTGGTATGTAGTAGGTCAATTCAAGTGACAAGCAACCCTTAACGGGATGTCAGGTAGAAGGGAGATTCGCGCCATGGAAGTTGCTGCTCTTTCTCTTACAGGGTTGAAGATGGAGCAAGCCGGGGACTATGCCACCTATCTGAGTGCCCTTTTTCAGCAGTGCCCGGTTGAGCTAGCTGTCCTGCCAGCTCATACTGCCTTCTTACTCTGGGCTAGCTCGGGACAGCTAGAGGAGCTAGTGGAATATAGCGAAGGATTCAAGCTTTTCATGCATGATGTCCATAAGTGGAATGAACGCTTTCTGGAGCTCCACAGTGAACTGGCTAGGAAGAATGACCTGTATCTCGTGGCAGGGACCACAATCGAAGAGGTAGACGGTTATTTCTATCAGACAGCTTACTGTTTCAACCCAAGTGGAGAAATCTGTGGCCAGCAGCGCCAGACACATCTTAGCCGTGAGGAGCGCACCCTTGGCCTAAGTAGAGGAGATGAGCTGCATCTGATCGACCTGGGGGGCTGGAAACTGGGTTTTATGGTCGGCACTGATGCCCGCCATCCCGAGGTCGGCCGCATTCTCGCGCTCCAGGGAGCTACGATAGTTGCCCACACAGGAGCCTTACTCCATGGTCCAGAGAGCCGAACACAGCCGGCGGGAGTCTGGGCACAGGTACAGCAAAACCAGTTTTGGGCCGTAGAGGCACAGCTGAAGTGTACTATCGGTGGTCGCTCATTTGGTGGGCAGGCTGCGGTCATCGGCCCTTGCGAAGTGACCCTTGACTCGACCGGCTATCTGGCCCGGACCGAGGGAGAAGAGCTTATTGCCGTGGCCAAGCTGGTGGAAGCTGACCGTCAAAGAATCAAAGCCGAGTATCCCTTGTTGCGGCTGCTTCAGCCAAAGGCCTATGAGGGGCTAATACCTGAGCTCTATGAGGCGGAGTCAAGAGAGAACCACTGAGTTCAGCTGTGGGAAAGTGAAGCGTGTCGAAAAAACCAGCAGGAAGCAGTGTATCTTGTCTCTAGTAAGGAGATGGGGTTATGGCCCTTGATGGATGGAAAGAAAGACTATTGCGTCGGTATCTCTATTGGCGCTGTCGCCCGGCCAAGGTGAAGCGGCGGCTCTCTGCTCTGGTCAAGGAAAGAACGGCCCCTCCAGTTGTCGAAGCAGGGTGTCTTAATGTTGCAGCTCTTCAGGTCCAGGTTCAGCTATTTAGGGATCCTTTGGATTATGTCGATACAATGCACCGTCTGGTCAAGGAAGCTGCCGCCAAAGGGGCACATTTGGTAGCATTTCCTGAATATAACAATCTTGCGCTTTTGGTCATGCTGCCAGGAATAGAACAGATGGGAGAAGGGGCGTCCGGGGGAGCTATGGAAGCGGAGGCCAACACCAATGGCCCCGCCATTACCGTTACCGATGTAGTCTCCTATATAGGTCCGGTAATGGCACCCTTTCTCGATACCCTTTATTCGAGTCTCGCCGCGGCCTATGGTCTGTATCTGATGGCCGGCAGTTTTCTTCTGCCCGACAAGGATAGAGTAGTCAACCGGGCTTTCCTATATGGTCCCCATGGGCAGCTGCTTGGGACCCAGGATAAAGTCCACCTCATGCCTATGGAGGCTGAGTGGGGCACTTCAGCCGGTACAAGGCTCAACCTTTTCGATACAGAGTTGGGCAAGATCGCAGCTCCGGTATGTATGGATGCAACCTATTTCGAAACCTTTAGGATTCTGGAGCTAAAGGGAGCAGAGATTATCATCATCCCTATCGCCAATCCCGAACCATATAATCATTGGTTGGCCCTACGAGGTATCTGGTCCCGGGTGCAGGAATGCCCGACATACGGAGTCAAGAGTGCTCTAGTCGGGCGCTTACTGGGGTTTGAGTTTACCGGGCGGGCGGGGATCTTTGGCCCGGCAGAGCTGACCCTGGGAGGCAGTGGTATCCTGGACATAGTCACCTCCCCGAAGGACGAAGGGATGGCTTTTGCACAGATCGACCTCACCGCCCTTAAGGAGCTACGCCGGGATCATCCCTGGCGGGACAGTAACCCTCAGCTCTATCGGCGCTATTTTCCCCGGGTATATCAGTCTATAGAATAGCAGCCCTAGGGTGTTCGAGATGCTGCTTTATGGGCCGATGCTATCCTCTTGGTAAGCGATAACCTCTTTCTCGGGGTAATGGGAGAAAATCAACGCACCGATGATGATAAACAGCGTTGCGACTGGTCCGGTCAGGCGAATCCCTAGGGCTTGCTCCGGCGTTCTCCCGAAAAATTGCAGAAGCCCGGTGGTAATCAATGTGGATAATCCCAAGGCCAGCTTTAGGATAAAGCCCTGTGCACCGAAATACATGGCTTCACGGCGCTGTCCGGAGAGTTTCTCTTCCAGGTCTGAAACCGCGGCGACGATGGCATCGGGGACGACAAAGATAGCCGATACGGGGATTCCCATTAGTGCCATCAATACATAACCGAAGATGCGGGGTGTTAGTCCCCAAACAGATTGGCCGAGAAAGTAGATCCCCGGCAAGAGCAGGGCGAAAAGGATCATGGAAAAGAGCATTACCGTTTTTAGACCCAGCTTTTTCGAGTAGATATTCACCAGTGGAAAACAGAGTAGAGCCACCGCCATGACCAACCCGAAATAGATGGCCACATCACCCTCGGTTCCACCCAAAAGCACTGTGACATAGGGAGCGATGTTGAGAGTAACGATATTGAAACCCAGCCAAAAGGCGACATTACCAGCCAGGTAAATCAAGAATGGGCGGTTCTTGAAGGTTGTATTTAGAGCATCCCTCAAACCCAAGGTTGCAGGTTCAGATTGGGCATAGTCCCTTTCCCGGATAAATAAGGCCGGAATGTAAAGCATAACCAGACCTATGCCACCCATCACCCAGAGCATGCCATAAATACCGAGAGAATCAATCAGGATACCCCCACCGACAAAAGCAACCGCTACACCCAGGATACTGAAAACCGCTTTCCAGGTAGACAAATCGACCCGGTCTTTGTTGGAGCGAGCCAGTTCAGGCAACAGAGCCAGGTAAGGGCAAACATAGGCGGTAAATAAGGCAAAGTAGAGTCCCAGCATCAAAGTTAGGTAGATGAAGTTGAGCGAGGAAGTAGCAGCTACCGGCGGGTAGAAAAGAGCGATGAAGACTGCTACATAGAAGATGCCACTGTAAAGCATGAAGGGGATCCGGCGACCCAAACGCCCCCTGTGGTTATCCGACCAACGGGCGATGAGGGGGTCGGCTACTGCGTCAACAACACGGCCTAAGAACATGACCATCCCGAAGGCTAGAGGGACAACTAGTGCTGTTTCTCCCTTGATGGGGTTGATCAGGTAGTAATGCAGCAAGAAGCTAACCATGATTCTGTCGATGAGGCTAAAGCCCCCTGCACCGATACCGTATGCGAGCTTACCCCAAAGGGGTAGTCTTTTGGCCATCTTCACATCCCCTTTTCCACGAGTTTTGAGACTTCATATGTTTTCGCTATTGTCGTTGGTTTCCCCTTGATCGCGCTCTAAAGTGATCTGGGGGTCGCTCGTCTATTACGCTGATCGATTGCAGGTGAGTTTGGTTAGCTAAAGCAAGGCTCACCTGATCCAGATTATCCTTGCACCCTCAATCCCCTGAGGCACTAGGTTATATTCATCTTGCCAGTTATTGGGGTCAGAGAAGGTCTCCGGTCCGGCAATGAAGTCAACCCTGAGGTGATGCAAGGGATCCAGCAGATTGCGCAGACTGTTGGTGACGACAATTCGAAGCTGGTTTTCACCAGGCTGCACCAAAGGTGTTATATCTATCTCATAGGGGGGAAGTGCTATCCGGTCACAATATTGGCCATTGACGTAGATGCGGGCAATGGGAGCTTTTAGGTCAATCAGTTGGAGAATGGCCTGACCCCGGGCTAATCTACTCCAGTTGAAGGTAGCCTCATACTCCATCTGACCTGCATAAAAGGGATAGCCCTGCTCAGTCCAATCGCCGAGCCCCAGGGAGGCAGGCTGGAAATCGGCTAGATTCGGCTTGCCTATTGCCTTTGGGGTAACCCGAAAGCCTCCTACAATAAAGCTGTTTTCCAGCTCCCATAGCTCGTCAAAAGTGGTGGATAAGACTACGGTATTCTCGCCTTCTTGCAGGGCGGTAGTGATATCAAGGGCTGTGAAGGCCTGATCCAGCCAGGTGCCGGCAGGGTGAATATCGGTATTGCCATTTACATTGATGGCATATTGGTTACCAGATTCCACTACCAGTCTCACGGGGTATCGGTTTTTCTCCACGTTGGCAGCGAGAAAGGTCAGCTCAATATCGATTTGATCATCAGCGGTAATCGGTTGGCGATCTTGCACCTGCCGCCAGGGCTGTACATCTCGGTTGTTTCTGGAGGTAGGCAGCCCATAGTAGCTGCGGATTCTGGTAAAGGCCTCCCAGATGGGGACTGGTTCGCTCCATTGGTGATCATCGATTCGGTAACGACACCAGTCCAGGATTAGGGGGTTATCGGCAAGCGGCCGAACTGTCCACTTACCTGGTATCAGTGTTTTGACCTCTCTGGCACTATCAGTGGTGCATTCATAGGGCAAACCCGATGCCCATTCCGCAGCCATTATCCCCACCAGAAGCAGGTGGGATTCGGCCTCTACAAAGCGCAGGTTTAGTCTTAACCCGTCTGTGGTTTGCTTATAGCTTAAGGGTTGGATTTCACCGGAGATTAGGTCCAGCCGTGCTAAGGGCCCCGGATGGTGAATGGTGATCTCTGCTTCAGAGCAAGAGGCTTCACCGACATTAGCCAGAAAGACTACAAGATTATCATTGAGTCGGCGGGTATGGCTGTAGATGCGGGGACAGTGCTCCTGCACATTCCCATTTTGTGGGGCCGGATAGGTAAGTCTCACGGACACGGTGCGTTGGGCAGTCCTAAGTAGTTCTTGCTCCAAGGAAGCAAAGTCAGCCACAGCTGTCATTGATGGAAGTAGTAAGTCTAGGCGCTCTTTGGCGGCTGCACCCACTGCCTCGGGAGGTGTTCCTAGGTAAATAACGTGACCACCGGCTGTGATGAACTCATCTAGCAGGCTAATGGTGGAAGGAGCCAACACTGTCTCACTAGGTAGAACCAACACACCATAACGGCCATGACCAATCTCTAATTTATTGTCTCTAACCCGAGCCATGGTTTCCATGAGTACTTCATCGGCCAAATCATAGTCCCAGTTACTTTCAGTCAAGTCCTTGCAGAGATCTTCAAAGCTGCGAGCGATATCCTGCCTGCCAAAGCCCTTTACCCAGAAAACTGTAACAGGATGCAAAATCGCGATATCTGCAGCAAAGTCTCCCTGGGACAGAGCATAGCTCAGCCGGCCAAAATAGTCTGCCAGGTAATCATATTCGGCAGCCCAGGGCTGATGGTTTCCCCAACTGGGTGGGTAATCCCGTTTTCTTAGCCCCTTAAGTGAGTAGTGATAAAGGTGCTGGTTGAGCAGATTTACGCCCAGGGCATATTGCCAGTCCCCCACGATCTTTTGATCAGCAAAGGAGATATCTGACATCGCCCCACCATAGGTCTCAGATAACACCCTTTTTTGCCCCGTCTGATGAGCAACACTGGAGGCTAGCTTGATCATCTGGACATTGCCCATCTGGCTCTGGATGCCATCCCCGGCCAGCTTGCCGATAAAGGTCCGGCCACCCAAGAGGTCCACTCCCGGTACATGGAGATAAGCTAGGGGAGCCATAAAAGATCCGGCTTTATGAAAGTAGGGGAATTCATGTTCCCAGTAATGCCCAGTCCACAGCAGCCCGTTTTGATCACACCAATCGGAAACAAGCTGACACCAGTTTTCCAAGAACAGCCCAGTAGCAGTATGCCAAAAGTCGTAGCGTACCTGCTGGGCATTATCTGTATCCAAGACCAGACTGGGGAGATTAGCGATCAAGTCATAGCCACAGCGTTGTCGAAATTCGATCGGAAAGCGCGGGGTCCAGGGCAGGGTTGAGGTTGAAGAACTCGTTCTTTCGCAATACATTTGTGGTTCATCGGTAAATACACCGGGAATCTGGCGACCGAAGTGGCTGGCAAAACGTTCTTTGTACGGTTCTAGACCATGCCTGATGAAGGATCGTACTGCATCACCATCGAGAGTATCCAAATATGTGAAACCATTGAACCAGGTGGATGGGATGGCATTCTGCCAATAGAAGGTAAGACATTCTTCGCCATCTTCTGGTAGCTCACTTGCCTTCAAGGGTCGCACCTTTACTGGCTCGTCTTGGCCCGCTGTATAGGCAAAGCGATGAAGCAGGGTTCCCGATATGGGGCCAGGAACCTTTTCCACAGTGAATCTCAGGTGTTTGGCGGCAAAGGCAACGAAATTGCGTTCCAGTGCTAAACCTCCGGCAGGACCACTGGGGTATCGGTCTTCATCATAGATCCAAGCCTTCATATCCAGCTTTTCCGCCTCATTGACGGCGGCAGCCACGGCTTCCATCCATTCATCGGAGAGAAAAGGTGTCGTTAGCCCCTGCCGGGAGTGCATAAAAAACCCTCCCAGACCAATGGAATGCATGTGCCGCACCTGCTCTCTGATGCGTTTTGGTTCCAGGCAGTCATTCCATGACCAGAAGGGCATAGGACGGTAGGTGCTGCATGGGTTCTGAAAGAGTTGCTTATTCAATGCGTTGGACCTCCTTATTCACGATCTTTCAGAAATTGTCCTATTGCTTTCAATAGCAGTTCTCCATCATCAATACTTGCGGCTAGTTTTTCTATCGGACACATCCCATCCTGGCTTCGATTGAGGATATAAGGGCAGGTCTTATTATACTCCAGGTCGATACCTGCCTCATTGAGAGCTTCCATAGCCTTGCTGGAAATCAGCTCCGCATAAACACTTTTGACCTGTGCTAGGCTGCAAAGCATAGCGGCAGCCTTGCCAATTACCCGATCAGCTAGGACGGCTCCCTTAAGGATTTCGCCTAGTTGAGTTACCGCACTATATATTGGTTTTATACCTTGATCTCTACTGGTAAATAAGAGCTTTCCCTGCTTAACGATTACCAGGGAGTACTGCCCCTCTAGAAGTCTGTCTCTGGCTAGATCAATGTCCCTTATTTGCTCCATCCCAATCTGCATCCTCTCCGTAGCCCGGGTATAACCCATTGCCCTTCTCGCTCGTCATCTTTAACCTGGTGAATCCTTCGGTAGAAAATTAGCATCCGATTAGACGCTTCTCCTAAAGTGTGTTTAACCCTGCCTAAATGCCAGACAATCACTCTCGTTTTAGGTCCTTGCCTTTTTGCGTTGCCGGTATCCTAGACTACAGGAATCAGCTGGATAGAAGCGAAATCATCCACTAGGTCTTAGGCTTTGGGCGAGGTTGGGGGGAAGCCGGCCCGATCGGCCGGTTGCTCCCATCGGAGCTTCCCGGCATGTTCGCTGGTCGGTACTCTGCAGGAAGGGAGTAGATATATTGTCAAAGAGAACGAGGGCTAATGACTATGCAAAGATGGACCGGATGCGGGAGTTGCCACCCAGTAGTGGCTGTTTTGCTTGTGGCCTGGATAACCCTTCTGGCCTAGGCATCCGTTTCTATACTGATGGCAAGGCTGCGTATGGAGAGTATGTGCCCACTACCAATTACCAAGGGTATGCTGGAGTACTGCACGGAGGCATACTTACGACCCTTCTGGATGAAGCTATGGTCAAGGCCCTGGCAGTGGAGGGCATCATTGCGGTGACCGGCAAGATCGAGGTACGCTTCCGCAGACCTGCTCCTACAGGCGAAAGGCTGCTGGTCAGAGGTTGGGTCAAGTCCCAGCGGGCGGGCGGCTTCCTGGCTGAAGGGGAAATCATTGACTCAGATGGTATGCTTTTGGCAGAAGCTGAGGGTCTCTTGTTCTCCGAGGAGAGTAGATCGGTATAGGCAGTGGGAGAGCGTTCACTCATCAGCCTTTGCTAACCAAATATCAAGACATAGCTATGGCAGCAACACAGGATCAAGGGATCTGGCTCCACTAATCACCTGTCAATGGTTACATAGGTGACTCAGCTTGGGGTCATAATCAAAGGTGAAAGGAGTGTGAGCCGATGCCCAATCCAAAAGTGATCTGTGAAGTAGATACATGTACCCATTGGTTACCGGGGGATGTCTGTGGTGCGGCCAATATCGATATTCTCAATGAAGAGGAAATGATGGCAGAATCCGCAGAGCATACAGAGTGCAAGACCTTTGCTGAACGCAAGGGGTTGGCCAATCTCGTTGGTTCGGCCGATAACGTCAACTGGTGGGGCGCCATTGAGGCCGCGCTCATCCCAGATCGAGAGATGTCACCGACGGTCACCTGTGTAGTTGAATCCTGCAAGTACTACGCCGAAGGTGACAGATGTGATGCCGATGAAATCTTCGTCAGTGGTGATGACGCCAAAGAGTGTCAGGACACGAATTGCGACACTTTTAATAAGGAATAAGTGGTGGGTCTTGCCTCTCGCCTAGATCACAGACAGTCAACCTTGTCCGATTGCTGGGGAAGGCTGGCCAATTACACCCAGCCTTCCAAGTAGTTGAGTCTAGCTCTCTGAAGATCGCCTCATTAGGTAGAGGCCTCCTAGAATCAGCACTGCGGCGATCAGGTAAGTGAAGTTGCCAAAGAAGTTGGGGTTATTGACAAACCCGGTAATCATCAGGATACTGGCCGGGAAAAGGGGCCAGTTGCGAGTGGGCCAATCGAAGCCGTTAACTCGAGTGTGAATGAAGTAAACACCAAAGAAAGCGGCTGCCATGAGAAACAGGATTCCGCCTTCTGGGACTCCTGCCCCGGGCAGATCTTCAGAATGGGTGGCAATGCCAATTGCCAAGAGGACCAGACCAGGGATCAGCCATGCTACGTTGCCATAGTGGCGGCGCCCACCCATGTAAACGTATAGTCCGAGAAAGGCGAGACTGAGTATGTAGAGAACACCAACGCCTTCTAAGAATCCGAGTTGACCTGCTAAGGCCAGAACTCCGAAGGCAATAAGCAGAAGACCGGTTTTTCTATTTCGATCCAAGTTCCATCACCCCCTTGCTATGGTCATAACTAACTTGGTTCCTGCTTTCCAATGGGTATTCTCGGTTCGATCTGGGTGGCGATTACCACCTTGATTATGGAATCGGCCGGGTAGAACCCCCTCAGCGATGCATTGGGATAGACTAGAGTCCTCGGCCCGATGAGAGTACCGGGATTACAGACACTATTGCACCCCAAAGCCACCCCATCCCCTAATATAGCACCGAGTTTCACTCGGCCGGTGGGGTAATACTCATTCCGATACTTGACAGTGATCTCGTCTTTGGTGTGTTTCACATTTGACAGCTTAACACCGGCCCCGAGATTGCAGTGTTGACCAAGGATGGAGTCACCCACATAGTTGAAATGTGGAGCGGCACTACCGTCTAGAAGGATACTGGCCTTGACTTCGGAAGCGTGCCCGACGACACAATGGTTACCGACGATGGAGCCTTCCCGTAGGTAGGCTCCGTGGCGGATGATGCTCCCCTCTCCAACATAGGCAGGGCCCTTGATGTAAGCTCCTGACTCCACCACAGATCCCGGAGCTAGGAACACGTCTTCTCCGACAAAGGCTCCTGGCTGGATCATGCCCTGCCTCCGATTATCTGAGGAACAGGGAGTATCCAGCAGCCTTTCCAGCCAGGGGTTAATTTGCTGCAGCACCTCCCAGACATATACGACCCCTTCGAATAACATTGCTAGAGACGTAGTTTCCCATTCAAAGAAATCACTGGCAGAAAGCATTGGTGTTGCCTCCAGTGCTAACCGGAATTATCCTATACCAACTAGTTTTGCCTATCCTCCCAGCAACATACGCTATTGGCCCCCAGAATATGCCACTGCCTTTCGTGTTGCTTAGATTCTCGTCGGGTACGATTTTCGCCGAAGTACGACCAATTCCTGTTAGATCTGTTATCCGAATATCCTTCGGCGGAGTCCTGCGCGCTTATCTTTGTCAGTAGTCCACCGTGTCGGCGAATTGGTCAAACTTGCCAAGTCCATCGACCACAAGGCAGGAACCCCTCTCATCAAGCGGGAATACCTGAAGTGTGAATTGACTGTCTAGAGTGAGTCATCCTAGGCTTGGGGAAGCGTTAACGCAAGTTTACGCGGAAGGGAAGTGGTTAGTATGGGTATCCGAGTAACTGTATGGAATGAGAACCGTCACGAAAAAACCGACGAGAGGGTACGGAAGCTGTATCCGGAGGGCATACACGGAGCCTTGGCCGGCATACTGCGCGCTCAGGGTATGGAAGTCAAAACAGCGACTCTTGATCAACCAGAGCATGGCCTGACTGACGCAGTGCTGGACAATACCGATGTTTTGATCTGGTGGGGCCATTTGGCACATCACGAAGTCAGTGATTCGGTAGTTGAAGAAGTAGCCAAACGCGTTCTCGATGGCATGGGCTTGATTGTCTTGCATTCCGCCCATTTCTCCAAGATATTCCGCAGACTCATGGGTACCAGTTGTGATCTCAAGTGGCGGGAGATTGGTGAGAAGGAACGGCTTTGGGTGGTTGAGCCCGGGCATCCGATTGTGGAAGGTATAGGTGAGTATATTGAGCTTCCGCAAACTGAGATGTATGGAGAACGCTTCGACATACCGGTACCGGACACATTAGTGTTTATCAGTTGGTTTGCTGGTGGGGAAGTCTTCCGTAGCGGTTGCTGCTATAACCGGGGAAAAGGTAAGGTCTTTTACTTCCGGCCGGGTCACGAAACATTGCCCATATTCTACAACAAGGATATCCAGCGAGTTATTATCAATGCTGTCCGTTGGGCCGCACCGGTGCAGGGGCCTGTACCGAAGTTTGGACATCATCCTAAGCCTCTGGAGCAGATCGAGGAATAGGTCCCTGGGCTATCCAGCATAGGTGACAGAAGAGACAAGGCATACAGAGCTGTCCTGATGGATGGCTCTTTTTCATGCACCGGCAAAGGCAAAAGGGATCGAGACTGGACGTCATCCCCTCTTTTATGTTACGGTTGCGGTAGGTAGAAGAAGGGAATGAGCAATGTGAGTTTACCTGAGGTCACGATCTATACTGATGGAGCTTGTTCGGGTAATCCTGGGCCCGGTGGCTGGGCGGCTCTGCTCAGGTATGGTTCCCATGAGAAGGAGCTAGCCGGCTATGAAGCCCACACTACTAACCAGCGCATGGAGTTGATGGCCGCCATTAAAGGGCTAGAGGCCCTCAAAAAGCCTTGTTCAGTGCAGCTACATAGTGATAGTGCCTACCTAATCAATGCTTTCCACCGGAAATGGCTGGTCAAATGGCAGCGCAATGGCTGGCTGAATGTCAAGAAACAGCCGGTGGAGAATCAGGATCTATGGAAACGCCTGGTGACTCTGACGGAGAAACATCAAGTAAGATGGGTCAAGGTGGAAGGTCATTCTGATGATGAGCTCAACAACCGCTGTGACTATCTGGCCAAACAAGCTATTAAGGAGAATGCCCCCACCGGCAATGATGAGCTGAGTTAGGGAAGGAAACAAATATCTATCAAAGAATAAGAAGAATAGTGAAGACTGAGGGACGATTTGGTCATGTGGGAGTATTTGGGAGCCCCAGATAACTTATGTGGAGGTGAGGGAGAGTGAGGGTTGGAATAGTCGGATTAGGCACTATGGGTACCACCCACGCAGGCGGGTACCAGAATATTGCCGATTGTGAGTTGGTAGCTGTAGCCGATATTCAACCAGAGCGGTGTAGAGCAATGGTAGAGCGCTATGGGGTGCGGAGCTATGCCACTCTTGCCGATATGTTGGTTGCGGAGGCATTGGACGTAATCGATGTGTGTCTGCCAACTCATCTGCACCTTGAACATGTGGAGATGGCTGCCGCTGCGGGTAAGCATGTCTTCTTTGAGAAACCTCTAGCCCGTAACCGAACAGAGGGTGAAGCCATGGTCAAAGCTTGTCGCAAGGCCGGCGTGACCTTGGGTGTTGGCCATGTGGTGAGGTTCTTTCCGGAGTATCGACGGGCGAAGGAGATCATCGCCAGCGGACAGTTGGGCAATGTCGGTACTGTATATACCTATCGAGGTGGGGGAGGATTTCCCACGGCCTGGCAGGATTGGTATGCCAACTACGAGTGGAGTGGTGGCCTTACCCTGGATATGATCATCCACGATTTTGACTTTCTGCGTTGGACTCTCGGAGAGGTGGACCGGGTCTATGCTAAAAGCACCTTTGGCCGTGATTACAACCGTCTGGAGCATGTATTGGTTAGTCTGCGGTTTAGGAATGGAGTCATTGGCAACATAGAGGGTACATGGCTCAATGTCGGTGGTTTTGGCACGAAATTCGAGTTTGCCTGTGAGAAAGGGCTTTTGACCCATGACTCTAAGATTGCTTCTGCGTTTCGAAGCTACCCACAGATAACCAGTCCTCAAGTAGGTGGGCCGGGGGTAGCTGTACCGGAGAGTCCATTAGATAAAGATCCCTACACTGTGGAGCTAGAACACTTCATTCAGTGTCTGCATCAAGGTCAGAAACCGCTGACTAGCGGCGAAGAGGCTCTATATGCAATCGACATAGCGGTAGCTGCTCTCGAGTCCATCAAGACCGGGAAACCGGTCAAAGTATACGGGGGGGTGAAACAATGAAGCTGGGAATAATGAGTTTTGCCCATCTGCATGCCTATAGTTATGGAGATGTAATCGGGAAGCTGCCCGGTGTGGAGCTCGTGGGAGTAGCTGATCTGAATCAGGATCGGGGGAGACAGGCGGCTGATCAGCTCAATACCCGGTACTATCCATCCTATGAAGAACTGCTCGATGCTGACATAGATGGTGTGATTATTACGGCGGCCAACCGCGATCACCGAGAACTAACGGAGATGGCTGCTGCTGCGGGGAAGCATATTCTGTGCGAAAAACCAATCGCCACTTCTTTGGAAGATGCTAAGGTCATGGAGAAAGTCACCCGGGAGGCCGGAGTCAAATTCCAGATGGCTTTTCCCTGTCGCTACATTCCCGCTGTGCAAAGACTCAAGAGCCAGTATGACAGGGGCGAGTTGGGACGGATATTGGCTATCCGTGGCACTAACCATGGATGCATGCCCGGTGGGTTCTTCATTGACCCTGATGCTGCCGGTGGTGGGGCTGTTATTGACCATACAGTGCATTTGGTGGACCTAGTGCGCTGGATTTTCCAGACTGAATTTCGGGAAGTGTATTGTGAGATGGATCGCCGCTTCCATGATATCCCCACTGAAGATTGTGGTCTTTTAACTCTGGAAATGACCAATGGTGCCTTCATGACCTTAGATCCCAGCTGGTCTAGGCCGGATTGCTTCTATACTTGGGGTGATCTTTACATGCAGGTGGTAGCAACAGACATGGTCACAGAAGTTGATATGATGCGCCAAAGCATAGAGCGGATTAGTTTTGATGATCCTAACTACCAGTGGGAGTTTTGGGGAGCGAATAGTGACTATTACTTGGTCAAGGAGTTTGTCGATAGTTTTCGCGAGGATCGGGAGCCGAGTATCACTGCACTAGACGGTATTCGGGCTCTGGAAGTGGCTTTAGGTGCCTATGAGTCTGCACGGACCGGCCAGCCGGTTCAGATCGGATGATCCACTGATCCACTGACTGGAGCATCGGGCCAAGCCAGGAGAATTACAGGGAGGCTGGGCGTTGGTGCAACGCCATTTGGTATGGATGGAGATACTTTTCGGATTCTAAGACAGCAAAGAGGACTGACCTTACAGGATGTGGCCACGCGCAGTGGGCTTTCACGTTCGTATTTGAGCGAAATTGAAAATGGGAAGAAACAACCTTCGGTTAAGGCTTTGGAGGCGATAGCAGCAGCCTTAAATGTCTCTTTAAAGGTGCTTCTACCAGAGGCGAAGGAGACAGAAATAGGATTAGGAGAGCGACTCAGACTAGCCCGGGAAAGAGAGGGAATGTCACTAACAGAGGTAGCTGAAGCGGTCGGCATCTCCTCGGGTTATCTGGGTGAAATAGAGCGGGGCCAGGCACTGCCGGCGGTGGATACGTTGCGCCAGCTGGCAGAGGTAGTGGCCTTGCCTTTATCCCAAGCCTTTAAGTGTGGTACCATTGGCGATAGGGTGGGAATGCTGCGCGAGCGTTTGGGCTTGTCCCGAGCGGAGCTGGCTCAGATGGCCGGTGTGACACCGAGTTTTATCGCTCAATTGGAGAATAACAAGACTCAGGCCTCATTGCTGACACTGAGGCGCATATCCCAGTGTCTGGGTGTTTCTACCTGTTATCTGATCTTGGAAGACGATAGTGCAGAAGAGATGATTCGCCTGCTCAATCCAGAGCTCCGGGAGTTGCTGCAGGAGCCCAGGATACAGCTGGTACTGAGGATGGTCTGTGATATGACAGAGAAGGAATTCGCATTTTTGTTGCAGTTTATACGCCTGCTCAAGCAAAGCGGTTTGCAGTAGACACCGAATGTCACTGGATGAGGGGAAAAGGAGTAGCATAATGGCAAAGGATCTGGATGTAGTCGTTATTGGTGCCGGTGTAGCCGGCTTGACAGCTGCCGCTTATTTGGCCCAGGCCGGGATGAGTGTCTGTGTGCTGGAACAGCAGCATAGGCCGGGAGGCTTAGTAGGGGCTTTCCCTCGGAGGGAGTACCTGTTTGAACAGTCGCTGCGTTGGGTGGTAGGTTGCCACCCAGGTGGGACGCTCAATACCTGCAGGGAGGAGCTAGGTCTCACCTTGAGTTTCAAGCAGCTCGATCCTTGTAGCCGTCAGATAGGCCCCGGCTTTGATATCTTGCTTTCCTCCAATGTGGGCCAGTGGACAGATGAGCTGTGCCGATTGTTTCCTAACGAGGCCCCGGGCATTCAGCGGTTGGTGGCTGATGCGCTGAAACTTTTCCGGCGAATCCCGGAGGTTCCCAAAAAGCCCCAAGAGATGCTGACCAAGTGGGAACAGCTGAAGATCGGGCTGAGTGCTCTTTGGAACATGAAGCTATATAGAAAATACGCGGGCCTCAACATCCAAGATTTGCTGCTGCAGGAGTTTAAAGAACCCCAGCTACGGACCTTTTTCTACTCCCTATGCCCCGTCGGTGGAGCCTCGGCGATCTTACTTCTGACTACTATTGGCTGGATCAAAGAACGGCATCTACATTATCCCGTTGGGGGTGGACAGGCCATCATCGATAGTCTGCGCCAGGTTATCGAAGAGAACGGGGGCCAAATCCGTTGTGGTGTTGCAGTGGAGAGCATATTAGTAGAAGATGAGCGGGCCATTGGTGTGGTATTGGCGGACCGAGAGAGTATTCGCAGTGATTTTGTCGTGGCTGCCTGTGATGCGATGCAGCTCTATGGTAAGCTGGTCCCCAAGGGTGCCGTGCCCGAATATGTGCTGGAAGATCTGAACCATTTAGAGCCCTGGCCGTCCTGCTTTCTGATCTGCCTGGGGGTAGATGATGGCATCACCGATCTGGCCTCCTGGCATCATCATATAACTTATTGCCCGACACTGATGGATGCAATGGAAAGTGAGGATCCGACCCATTGGATGCTCGATATAGCAGATAACAGCTATGCCGATACCCTCCATGCACCTGACGGCTATCGCAGTATTGCGCTCGGGGCTCAAGTGTCATTTGAGTACGGACAGCGGTGGCAGACAATCGGAGAAATGCGGGGTCCTGAGTATACAGCTCTGAAGGAAGAGATCGCCGCCAATCTACTTGCCTCAGCGGAAAGATTGCTGCCCGGGCTCCAGGCGCGGGTTAGGGTGGCCGATGCGGCTACACCCATCACCTATCGACGCTATACTGGGAATTGGAAGGGTGCCCGTAGGGGTTGGTTACCGACGGTGGAGACCATGGGCCATATCAAGAGAGAGACAACTTCGCTCCCGGGTCTTTTTCAGTGTGGCCACTGGCATGTCCATTCCGGTAGCATAAGTGGGGCAATGCAATCAGGGAAAAATGCGGCTCTGCTGTTGATCCGAGAGGCTAGTATTCTGTAGTCTGAGTCTTGCGTTCTCCACTTCCGCCACAGCTCGTTTCTTGACCACTTCCTCCATTAGCTTATCTTGGAAGGAAAGGCCCCGTAGCCTCTCCCAGACATTCGGAGGGGTGACTTGAGCCGATACCCGGGGTGAGGCTTTGTAGCGGGCGCATCTGGGTCCATCGATAGCTTCTACTTGCGCGGTGTCCTGATAGAGGGTTACTCTGATCCCCCAGACCTGGCCTGGGGTGATTTCAGTATATACAGCCATTTTATCGGTGGGGCGGGTCCAAGTGCCTCGATTGAGCAGTTTGTACATGGTCTCTCATCCCATCATTCCGGTTCTGTGTCAACTGCAGTGTTCATACACTTTCTTGAAGAAGAATGGGATTCCTGCTTGAGGATCTATACCATGTTCATTGATTCGGGAAATCGGTTGCATCGTTTTCCCCGTTTGCCCGGAGTTTACCCAAGAGACCGGCTTCTTGTTCCAGACATGTCGGGCAGCGTACTACACCGGAGACTAGGTCAAAGTGAGGATTGTTGGTTTCTTGGCCACATTTCATACAGACGTAGTTCGCCATACTCTCACCTCCAACCGTTTCCTGGAAACCCGAAGTCTGGTCGTGCAGTTATGAGAGGTGGGGCGAAACCCTACCGGATACTCAGGTCTCGCCCTCCCTTATTATTACGCTATGAGGTATCCAAGTTTGATGTACCCTAGTGGACTCGGATGGTCCAATCTAGTCCATTGTTGTTATCCCAGTTCATAGCACTGTCATGGAAACAGAAATTCACTTCATGTCGGGCAGAAGCCCTGACCATGGAATGGAAGGAACCTATCTGATTCCGCATCATTGGTACAGTGGCAGGGTTCCTCCAGCCGTCAACCCCGAAATGAAGGTACACCTGATCTGCACCGCTCTTGCGAAGGAGGCCATCGTAGTTTATGGTGATATCCTGATCTTGATAGGGATTACTAGGCTCAACCGAGACTCCGTGGATTAGTTGCATGGGCTCAACTCCTTTCTCAAAGTTTCACAAATCTATGTTGCCCGTTATCTATGGGAGTCATGCATCTGGTTGAGCGCTCGGATCTGGAAGGTCCATGGCTTTGTTTCCAGCCTAGGAGCTAATTGCTGAGCTTTGAAAAAGCAGGATTGTGAGTCCTTATGTAGTATTGGAGAGGGGTATAAGGTGGAACCCTAGATCCATAGAAGCTAGAGAATTCGCAGGAGATGTGTCCGCCTGGAGATGAGCCACCGGCCTGTGAAAAGAGCCCCGGCATTGATGTGAGCTAAGCGCCGGGGTCCCTTAGACGGATCTTGGCTGGCGGCATGGGAGGAGGTCTGTTTTGCTCACTATGACTAAGAGCGTGGAGCAGAAGTACAAAGACAAATTGACGACATCAGAGGAAGCGGTATCCAGGATCGAGAGTGGCTCCACAGTGATCCAACCATTGGGTGCCGGCGAACCCCCGGCCATACTTGAGGCGATTGCCAATGCAGTCAAAGCTGGGAATTTGCAGAACATAACGATGCATGCCATGTTGCCACTGGCTAATACGCTGCAGACAGTGTTGCGTCCTGATCTACCAAAGGAGATTAACTGGGAATCATATTTTTTTAGTGGGGTAGATCGTAAAGCCTATAAAGAGGGAAGGGCAACATATACACCTAATCTTTTCTACCAGGCGCCCCGGATCTTTTCGGAGTTTCGGCAGATAGATACGGCAATCACAGCTGTTTCCCCCATGGATCGCCATGGCTGCTTCAGTTTGGGTGTTTCCGTCGACTACAACCTGGAGGTCTGCCGCAAAGCCCGCCAGGTTATCGTGGAAGTCAACCCCAATATGCCCCGCACCCACGGTGCTGGCTTTCTGCATATTGATGAGATCGATGCTATAGTGGAACATGAGGCACCGCTCCCCGAACTGCCACCACCAACCTTTGGCCCAGAGGACGAGAAAATCGGCCAGCTCATCGCGGAGATGATACCTGATGGAGCTACTCTGCAGTTGGGCATCGGTGGTATCCCTAGTGCGGTGATTAAGTACCTGATGAACCATCGAGATCTGGGCATTCATACCGAGATGCTTAGTGATGGTCTTATGGAGTTGATCCTTGCCGGGGTGGCGACGGGTCGTTGCAAGACATTACACCCCTACAAGGCGGTGATCGCTTTTGCCACCGGTACCCGGCATTTGTACGATTTTCTCGATGATAATCCCTTGATCGAGGCCCATCCAGTGCAATATGTGAATAATCCTGCCCTAATCGCCAAAAATCACAAGCAAATAGCAATCAATGCCGCTTTGCAGGTCGATCTTACTGGCCAGTGCTGTGCCGAATCCTTCGGTGTCCAGCAGTATAGCGGTACCGGAGGCCAACTGGATTTCACCCGGGGAGCCTTTGAATCACCAGGGGGCAAGGCCATCATTGCCTTTAACTCGACTGCCAAGGGAGGGGAGTTTTCCCGAATCGTACCAACCTTGAGTCCCGGAGCGGTAGTAACTACTCCTAGGACCGATGTGCATTATATAGTGACAGAATATGGGGTTGCTCAGCTAAAGGGTAAATCACTGCGGGAGAGGGCCCGTTTACTTATCGGGTTGGCCCATCCCAAGTTTCGGGATGTATTGACGTTTGAGGCAAAAAAGATAGGTTTACTGTAGGCGGAAGCCGGGCATACCCGGCTTCACTCCATTCCTAACCTGGAAACCGTGCTAAGGCGGAAGGTACATCGCCATGGGCTAGGGATGTTTACGGAAGGCTGGTAATATACAGGGGTCTAAACCCAATGGCATCACAGGCGACCAGGTGATAATCAACACCCCGGTGCAGACCGGTAAGAGCTTGCTGTTGCGCCGGTCCGTGGAGATGACCATAGACACAGTGCCGGATCCCCGCGGCTTCCATGATCTCAGTGAAGCCCGAAGGTGTTTGAATCTCATTGGTAGGGGGATAGTGGAGCATAGCGATATATGGTCTATGACCGCTATCTGTGGCGGATTTGAGCGAAAGACGCAGTCTCGCTAACTCCCGGAGGTAGATCTTCTCATCTTCCTCGGTGAAGTCAGCAGCGTTGGGGCATTTCCAACCTCTGGCACCACAGACTGCTAAGCTGCCCGGCAGTGGGTAAAAGTCATTCTGCAGGGCCAAAACATTGTCCGGGAGCAGTTGTCGGAGCTGAGTAATACTCTTCCACCACAAGTCGTGATTGCCCTTCACCAGTAAGATGGTGCCAGGCAGGGTGCCAAGGAAAGCCAAATCCTCACAGGCAGCAGCCAGTTTCATTGCCCACGAGAGGTCGCCTGGAGAAAGCACCAAGTCCCCCTCACCCACTATTGCCTTCCAGGCAGTAGCAACCCGAGCTATGTGATCAGACCACTCAGGCCCGAAAATGTCCATTGGTTTGTCTTCTCCACCGGGCAGATGCAAGTCGCTAATACCGTATATGCGCATAGATAAGTACAGCCTCCCAGCCTGTCTCGTCAAAAGGCAAGCATATTGCCTTCAAGGTAAGATTCCTTCCGGTAGGAGTTTTTTCCTCTTCGACGAAGTTTATCAGGCCTGGCCTGTTACTTCCCGGCACTTAATCAAACCCTGAGGCGGTGAACAAGGATGAACTATTTGATTGATCAGCTCAATGCGGGATATCTGAAAGTTGTGGGGCTGTATCAGCAGCTATCGATCCTGGCACAGTCCATGGCTACAAGTCTGGAAAGGGGTAAGTGGGAGGGGGTACATGAACAGTTACGGGAAAAACAGGTCATTATGGACACGATTGATGCCAAGGAAGCTGAGCTTAGTCAAGTGCGGGAAAGGCTCAAGCAGAAGCTGGGGTTAGAGGAATTCTCTCTCAGTGCGCTTCCGAATCAGCCATCTGTCAGCGAACTAAATGCGACCATTGCACAGTTGCTGGATGTGATTGGGGAACTGCAGAAATGGGAAAAGAATAATGAGGGCATGTTGCAGAAACTAGTAGAGGATGTTCAGGGTCAGATTGAAGATTTTAGCCTGAGCAAGCGGGCCGCCAAAGCATACTCACCTAGGTCAGAAAGGCATGGTGAAGCCCGGTTTGTTGATGAGAAAAAGTAGAGCCAAAGCAAATTCAAGCAGGTCTACAAGAGTACAGGGGGACACAGCTAAACAATGGACGAAGATCGAGAGCAATACTGGCACAAAATGAGCAGGGAAGAAGCTGCAACTGCTCTTGCTACAGATATGCACACAGGGTTAGCTCCTGAGGAGGCCGCCAAGCGATTAAAGCAGTATGGGCCAAATGAGTTGGAGGCCCAGCCTGGCAGAACCATATGGTCTATGCTCATGGATCAGTTCAAAGAAGGAATGGTCCTGATGTTGATTGGGGCTGCGATCATTTCTGGTTTGGTGGGAGAAATCGAAGATACAATCATTATCTTGCTGATTGTGATTCTCAACGCGATTCTGGGAGTGGCTCAGGAAAGTAAAGCAGAGAACTCCCTGGCAGCATTGAAGAAACTGTCAGCCCCGATGGCTACTGTGATCCGGGGAGGTAAGCCACAGCAAGTCCCTGCCCGAGAGCTGGTGCCCGGTGATCTGATTGTGTTGGATGCCGGGACAAGTATTCCCGCGGATGCGCGTCTGGTGGAAGCAGTTAACCTCAGATGTGAAGAGGCAGCTTTGACCGGAGAGTCGGTGCCGGTGGAGAAGGCAGTGACTGCCCTGAAAGACGAAGATGCCGGTATCGCCGACTGGGTGAACATGGTTTTTAGTGGAACAACCTCAGTTTACGGTCGCGGGCGAGCTTTAGTGGTGGAGACCGGGATGCAGACGCAGATCGGCAAGATTGCTACCATGATTCAAGCAGCTCCACAGGAGCCAACCCCGCTACAGCTCAAACTGGAAGAGCTCGGCAAGAGTCTAGGGGCCGTTGCTTTGGTGCTGGTTGTATTGGTGTTCTTGGCAGGCATATTGCGGGGGGAGCCTGCCTTTGAAATGTTCATGACAGCGATAAGTCTGGCTGTAGCAGCCATTCCCGAGGGCTTACCGGCCATTGTCACCATCGTACTGGCTTTGGGTGTACAGAGGATGATCAAGCGCCAAGCCATTATCCGCAAATTGCCGGCGGTGGAGACTTTAGGGACAGCTACTGTGATCGCCTCTGATAAGACCGGAACTCTGACCCAAAATGAGATGACAGTAACTCATATCTATGTAGATGGCGAGTTGCTGGAAGTGACAGGACAAGGATATGAACCTGTGGGTGAGTTTCTTGGGCAAGATGGCCAGCCCAAGGAGGAGCCTTTGGATGATCAACATCTCAATCTGCTCCTACATGGATTTTCGTTGGCCAATGATGCTCAGTTTGATGCCAATAGTGACGGATATGCGATTATCGGTGATCCTACCGAGGGAGCTTTGATTGTGGCCGCCGCCAAGGCCGGCATTGCCGTAGATGATGGTGGATTTTACCCTCGGATAGGAGAGCTCCCTTTCGATTCACGGCGAAAACGGATGACAACATTTCATAGGGTGGAGAACAACGGGAAGTTGGCGGGTATCGAGGCTGTGGGCACAGGTTTGGTCTCTTTCTCCAAAGGTGCGCCTGATGTGCTCCTATCCCTTTGTGACCATATCTATACTCAAGGAGAGATTAGGTCACTAACTGACGCTGAGCGAGAGCAGTTGTTGGAGGTCAATGCCGCCTTAGGGCAGAAGGCCTTGCGAGTCCTGGCACTGGCTTTCCGCCGTTGGGAAACCATGCCGGAGACCATTTCCTCGGAAACAGTGGAGAGAGACCTGGTCTTTGTGGGTTTCGTCGGCATGATCGATCCTCCCCGACCTGAGGTAAAGGCAGCAGTGGAGGTGGCCAAGGAAGCTGGAATTAGGACAATAATGGTGACCGGAGATCATAAGCTTACGGCTACAGCCATCGCTCGAAAGCTAGGTATTCTGGAAAGAGAAGATCAGCTGGTAGTATCGGGACCGGAACTGGAGAGGCTTTCTGATTCAGAGCTCCAGGAGATCATCGAAAGGGTAAGGGTCTTTGCCCGGGTGTCTCCCGAGCATAAGGTCAGAATTGTCGATGCCCTCAAGGGCAAGGGACATGTGGTGGCGATGACCGGTGATGGCGTCAATGACGCACCGGCCCTGAAGCGGGCAGATATTGGAGCTTCAATGGGAATCACCGGTACCGATGTAGCCAAAGAGGCTGCGGAGATGGTGTTGGCTGACGATAATTTCGCCACCATAGTAGCCGCGGTTGCAGAAGGGCGAACGATTTACTCCAATATCCGCAAGGCCATCTACTACCTACTATCCTGCAATGTCGGTGAAATCTTTACAATCTTTATGTCCATCATGTTAGGATGGGGTAGACCCCTTACGGCGATTCAAATCCTGTGGATTAACCTGGTCACTGATGGTTTGCCGGCCCTAGCTTTAGGAGTGGAACCGTCGGAACCAGGGGTTATGCACCAAAAACCGCGTAGCAGTCGGGAGAGTGTTTTTGCCGGTGGGATGTCCTACAGGATTATGTTACATGGATGTCTAATTGGTATCTTAGGATTGATAGCCTATTACCTGGGAATACAGAGAGGAGCACCGGTGGCCATGGCCCGGAGTATGGCCTTTGCTACCTTAGCCTTTTCCCAGCTATTTCAGGCCCTTAACGCCAGGTCAACCGAGTCGTTGTTTCGGGTAGGACTGTTTAGCAATAAGTATATGGTTCTGGCCTTACTCGGTTCGGCGAGCCTGCAATTGATGGTGATGTTGATACCGGCTTTACGGAGAGTTTTTGGGGTTGTACCATTGGATGTGCTACACTGGGATCTGGTGATTGGACTTTCCATTGCCCCTGTTGTGGTGGGCGAAATTCAGAAACTTGTCTTAAGAACCGTAAGGCCGGCTCAATGACTAAGCTTCTAGGGGGTCAAGCCCATGGCTTTCGATGACCGGACAAGGGCAGAAGAGCACAATGTCGTTGAACAGGAGACCACAGGCCAGAAGGACGCTCTAGAGACGAACGAGGAAGTGACCCCAGTTGTTGTCGATGGCCGAATCTCTGTTCAGGATGGTAAAGTGCAAGTCATACCGCCGATGGAGGGCGGGCGATGGCCGGTGATCGGACCCGGCGCTAATGTAGTTGTCAGAGTGAACGGCAGCGAGATTACAGAGAAATACACCCTCTCTGAGGGTGATGTGGTCGAGGTTCTACCGGCCGATGAGGAAGCGATCTGTGAAGTCAAAATCATCGTCAACTCTACGAAAATGCAAGCCTTAGCCTCCTTTCACCGTCAGGCGGGCAAGACCTTTCGCGTAAGAGATCTCCCGGAAGGTCCCTTCGCTCATATGACGGCAGAGCTTGTGGAGGTGACTACTCCACCCGACCCCACTGTAGAAGATGTAATGGATAAGCTGGCTGAAGCAGGAGTGGTTTTCGGAATCGATCAAGAGGCGATTCAGCAATTGATCAAAGGGTTCGGTGCCACACCGGTACCGGTGGCTCAGGGTCAGCCACCGACTGAGCCTGTGGATGGGATGGTTCGGTATTTATTTACTGAGTTGGCGGAAAAGGATATAGATCCCAACGCAACCAGGATTGACCTATATGACCGTCATTCAATTCCTTGGGTTCAACCCCGAGATGTTTTGGCAGAAAAGACGGATCCCCGGGCGGGCGAACCAGGGACCAATGTATATGGGGAGCCTATTCGTCCCCGCAATTACCGGAACCCAGTGCTCTCAGTAGGAGAAGGGGTAGAGCTACGGGACGAAGGGCGTCAAGCTGTGGCTACCAGGGAAGGGAGGCCTATCTTGGATGGCAAGACCATTAAAGTTGTTCCGACCTTCCTGGTACCCAAAGACGCTGATGCCAGTACTGGACATATCCGCTTTTCCGGGGATGTTGTAGTCAATGGGGATGTCTTGGATCGGATCGAGGTTATCTCGGGAGGGGTAGTAGAAGTCTCTGGTCTTGTTTCACATGCCAAGGTCATGGGTCAGCAGGGAGTAGTGGTACGTAAGGGTGTGATTGGTGGCCAAATCCGTGCAGGGGGCATCTCGGCGGAATGCAAGATGATTCTATCGGTGGTTAAGGTTCTGATTCTCCGCTTGGAGGAGTTGCTAAAAGCGTTGCAACAGCTACAGCGAGATCCGAGAATGCAGGAACTTAAACTATCTGATGGCCAAGTAGTTAAGCAGCTTTTGGAGAGCCGCTTTAGTGAGATTCCCAAACGGGTTGTCGAACTGGAGGACTACGCCGCTGCTTCTCCTGGTTTGTTTCAAGAAGTCCCACAGTTGACGCCGATCCTGAGGAATAAGCTGATGGGTTTGGGACCTACTTCCATCGCCTCTCGATGGGAGCTCCAACCTTTGATCAGTTCCCTACAGGATTTCGCACTGTATCTGGAAGCGATGCAGGCCGCTGATGCCGATATTGAAGTAAAGAGCCTGCAGAATGCAGTATTGGAAGCCAGTGGGAAAGTGTCGATCAGCGGTACAGGCTGCTATCACTCAACCATCTTGGCCGGCAAGGGGGTCAAGGCCCCTCGGGGATTACTGAGGGGGGGCAAAGTGGTAGTCAATGAAGGCAATGTGGAGTTCAAGGAACTGGGCGGTCCCGGAGGTATTACCACTGAAGTGACCATAGTTGGTAGTGGGATTATTGCAGCTCAGACAGTCTATCCCAATGTAATCCTTTCCATTCAGGGTGAGAGCCGGGCCTTCAAGGATACGGGACGGCGGATAAGAGCCTTTGTCAATGAGGAAGGGAAGTTGGTTGTATAGGGCGTTGTTTTATTTGCCTGGGCAAGATATAATAGACATTGATAGTGTGGGCCCAAGCGGTCGGTGTGCCGCGCATCGCATTGCCACGGCAGTGAGACCAAGCCCTGAGGCCACGTCTTGATCCCCAGTAGTGTCCGGAAGACACTTCCCCGGCGGGGTGGAGGGAATGAGGCAAAGGTAGGCCCGCGCTGGGTAGTGATTACCGATCAAAGAAGGGGATCAGATTAATGGGTGCCTTTGTTGACAAGGTTCTAGTCTGCCGTGATTGTGGTTCAGAGTTTACTTTTTCCGCTGGAGAACAAGCTTTTTACGAGGAAAAGGGGTTTGTAAATGAGCCGACCCGGTGTCCTGAGTGTCGCCGGAATCGGAAACAGCAGCGTAACGCCCCATCCCGTTCACGTCAGCGGGAGACATTTAAGGCTATTTGTGCTGATTGTGGTGTAGAAACCGAAGTCCCATTTAAGCCTCAGCTAGACAGACCTGTGTACTGCCGAGATTGTTTTGCTAGGCATCGCAGTTAGGCTGAGCGTATAGCCTAAGAGCATAGAGAGAAAGACTCCTGTCAGCAGAGTACCGGGGAAATGCCGATAGGAGTCTTTACTTTTGGCCATCTGAAAAAGAGGCGTGCAGCCGGTGAGACTTGCCATAAAACTACAGCTGCCAGTACGTTTAGGCCTAGTGGCTACGGGGTACAACTAGCGAGGGATACCTTGGTAGGGAGCTTATCCTGGCTGTGACGATTGCCGGACGGAGGAAATTGGACCGGTGAAGCCTCTTGACAGGCTGGAGCTGGGTGTGATACCATTAGTTCGAAAGTTGGAAACTCTTAGGCGTTGTTGCTACCAAGCAACATCGGGCCCTTATCCAAAGCCCCCTTGTTCTTGGCCTTGTTTGCTTCACCTTAAGAGTTGGAGAAATCTTTAGGAGGAATGCGTAGTAATGCTAGGCAGAGTTAAGTGGTTTAACGCGGAGAAGGGCTACGGCTTCATAGAGAGGGAAGACGGTGGCGAC
>JAAZLW010000067.1 GCA_012799135.1 Bacillota bacterium
GTAGCTAGAGATCTCCTACCCCCGCTCACACTGACATAGGTATTACGCGCCTGTGAGCCAAGAGTGGCAGAGAGTAGCATAGCATACCCGCCAACACCCAGATGGTGCTCCAACAGAGATTGTAGCAATTGGGAGGCATATGTATCTGATGCATGAACCTCATCTACCACTAGTAAGCTGCGATCCAGGAACACTGATCGTAAATGTGCATGTGATGTCTGCACGATAGAGAGAAGCGCTTGGTCGATAGTCCCCACAGCGACAGTAGCAGCAAGAAACCTTTTTGGACGTTCTGCCGCCCACTGCCTTTCTCGTAGCCGCGTAACGTTATCATCCTGCCAACGATTTGCTGCTTCACTATCAGGTAAAATCCTCTCCGGCGCTATACCATTCACCTGAGCATAGCCTGGCACTGCCAATAAGGTAACCGGGCGGTTATCCGAATCAGGGAACCAATCATTGATAGTGCAGTCAATCCGGGTATATAACTCGCGGGCGGCAACTCTAGTGGGCAACGCGAAGTAGAGTCCATCAACTTTTCCAGCAACAAACAGCTTTATAAACCAGTTGAGTGCTGCTTCTGTTTTGCCCGAGCCTGTCTCCGATTCAGCAATAACGAGCCTCGCCCTGCTGTCGTCCGGATCCAGGGTATCAATCGCTTGCTGCAGTGGCCTAGGTGACAAGTCAAAACGACGTTCGAAGCAATCCCAGCCCTCACCGGTTCTCATTTGGAGTAATTCGCGCAAGGGCATTACGTCTAGCCCCACAGCCTGCAAAAGCTTTGGAATAACCCTTCGATCGTGTTGTAGTCGTTCGGTGAACCCAACCCGGTCAACTGGAAACCAGTACCCATGAGAACCAAGCCAATCTGCCGCTATGACGAGCCCAGCAAAACGATGGTGAAAACGAGGCTCTGGAGGTAGCGGTGGTCCACCCGGTGCAAAGGCTGCGGGGAAAACCGTTCTTGCACTTTCTGCGATCTCACGGATAGCGGACATGGGCTCCCATCCATCCCTTGGCTGCCACCAACCTTTGGCATGACCGTAAGAACCCGTTGTCTCTCCTCGAAACTGAAGAGGTTTGCCGTGATGAGAGAAGATGGCCATCAGATAACTGGTAGCTGCCTCGCCATCGCAAAACCAGCTGGGCAGTTCCGGGGGAAGTGCTTGGATGAAGGCATACCGAAGCTCTTCGTCATAGACTGCCTGGTCAAGTATCGGAGCCAGCTCACGTATATGCCCTGCTTGCTTTGTGGATTTATCAAAGACTTTGAACTGGAACCCCAGATTGGCCTTACCAACGTCATGAAACATTGCCATAACTGCCAGCCGGTCCAGGACCTGATCGGTCAGCTCACTAGCGGTAGTATGCTCTAAGGATCGGCGAACTGCGTTCAGCGTACATAGTCTACGAAAAACCAGAGCCACGTCAAGACTATGAGTAACTAGTGGTAGGCAGCGAGGCCCTTCATGAACAAACTTACCCCAGAAGATACAGTCTCTATGAGGGGGATTCCATTCAGAAGCCAATCTCCCATCTGTTTTCATTCTAATCCACCTAGCATGGGTCAATTATGTTAATATTTACTATAGAATTTTCGACGCCATGGTATAAATTTCCTCCTTGTTCCATAATACAATGCAGAAGCTTGAAAGAAGGTCAGTGGATTTTGTCGGAGATGTTGGACATACTTCGAATGGTGGTGTCCATGTGCAGGGTGACTATACATATTGGGCTACGGGGGATTATTTGGAAGTTATCTACGTGGGCGGCTATTGAATGGACAGAAGGCGAGAAGTAGTAGAGATCCACGAGGCCGCAACTCCATGCAGACAAGACACATGAGAGGATCAAGACAGGATCTGCACTCTTACAAGTACAGGGCTGCCCCCGAAATACAGCCCTGCATCTCACTACCTATTCGCTGCTTTTCCCTGTAGCAACTTCTAACGTCATTTTCGCTAGCTCACTAATCTTCGGGTAGTTATAGCCAAAAACAGCAGTCTCCAAAGTATCATTGAAAGGTTCAATCCAATGCCTAGGTAATCGACTCGCTCCCAGCATCACTCCCAGAATCGAGCCAGCGGTAGCCCCATTACAGTCGGTATCCCACCCGCCCTGAACGGCTATGCTGATCGTGTTCCCAAGATCTCCATCCCCGTACAAGAGTCCGGTAAGAACCAGTGCAGCATTATTCAGTGTGTGAACACGGCTGAGATGACCATAGTGCTCTCTAATTTTCTCCCAACAGGCTTTCCAATCACTGCACTGCTGATGCCACATAAGCACCTTATTAACCATATCAGCAAAGCGACTGTTACTCGGTATCTCCGATGTAGCCATCCTAATAGTCTTCATAGCATCTGTTGTGGTGAAAGCAGCCGCGATCGCAGCAGCAACCCACATCTCGCCGTAAATCCCATTCTTTACATGGCTAAGACGCCCATCCTTCCAGGCAAGTGTGGCTGCAAGCTCCGGCTGCCCGGGACAAACGTACCCAAAGGCATCGGCTCTGATCTGAGCCCCAATCCATTGTCGATACGGATTCTGATGTGATGCAGTATTAGGAGCTGTTTTCCCTAAAACTAGATTCCTGTAGGCTACTCTTTCAGCTGTATATGTACAAGCATATGGTAGTTTGCTTAGCCACGCCAGAGCGATATCAGTTGTACTAAATGTCAACCCCTTACTCCTTAGAACATCAAGTCCAATCACCGTATAGTCCAAATCATCATCGCGAGGCATGTACTGAATATTGCCTCTGCAGCAATTCTGATCTA
>JAAZLW010000068.1 GCA_012799135.1 Bacillota bacterium
CCCCCGGCCGATGCTCCGGTTAGAGCATATTCGCACTTTCAATGTCCCCATTTGTGCGTATTCTTTTCCCTCGGGGCACACAACCGCTAGTTTCGCTGTGGGAGTAAGCTATGCCTTGGCCTTTCCCGGCTATTCTTCGCTTTGGGTATTGTGGGCAGCCTTGGTAGGTTGGTCCCGCATCTATGTCGGGGTTCACTATCCATCCGATGTGCTGGCCGGTAGTGTGGTGGGCGCTCTCTTTGCCTATATCTCACGGCTGGTGGTTCCGGGGTTCGCCTGATTGTTCCCCATTTATTTCCAAACAAAACCCAATTAATCCAGGCACAGGTAATATGTGTGTTCCACATACCCATTTCCTTATTGACAACAATAAAGAAGATGGGTAGTCTAAGACCTGTGCTGTTTTTGGTAACAGGAGGCAAGTTTACTATGGAATTGCGTAATGTAGCGATCATTGCCCATGTGGACCATGGCAAGACGACCTTGGTGGATGGGATACTCAGACAAACCGGTGTCTTTCGCGCTAATGCGGACATACAGGATCGAGTGCTGGATTCCGATGACTTGGAACGGGAGCGGGGTATTACTATCCTGGCCAAGAACACGGCCGTCATGTATGGAGACCATAAGATCAATATCGTCGATACCCCAGGTCATACAGATTTTGGCGGTGAAGTGGAACGGATCATGGACATGGTGGATGGAGCGTTGCTGGTGGTGGATGCCTTTGAGGGTCCCATGCCGCAAACACGCTTTGTGTTGCAGAAGGCTTTGGCTCGCCGGGTACAACCCATCGTGTTGATCAATAAGATAGATCGGCCTGATTGCCGTCCACTGGAGGTTGTGGACGAGGTTCTGGATCTTTTCATTGACTTAGGAGCAGATGAAGAACTACTTAACTACCCGGTGCTATACGGGACTGCCCGGTTGGGGATTGTTGCTGAGGGGCTGGAAGATGCTCTAGCCGCAGTAAGTGAAGGGCAGGGCTCAGTAAAACCACTTCTGGATGCTATAGTGAGGTATGTACCGGCACCTGCCGGCAATGCCCAAGCTCCCCTGCAACTGATGGTCAGTACTCTGGACTATGATTCATATATCGGGCGAATTGCCATAGGCCGCTTGCATAATGGTACTCTGAAGCAGGGTGAAGAGGTGGTGGTAACCCGGGGTGGCACTGATAAACTGCAAAAGGAGATAGTGAGTCAGCTATTTGTCTTTGAGAATCTGAAGCGGGTGGCTGCCGACACAGCTGACGTGGGAGAGATCGTGGCTTTGGCGGGAATGGATCACGTGGAGATCGGTGATACCATTACTTCAGTAGAGCAACCGGCTCCATTGCCACCACTCGAGGTTGACCAGCCCACCTTGATGATGCTGTTTAGGGTCAATGACAGCCCCTTTGCCGGGCAGGAAGGTAAGTATCTGACTTCCCGCCATCTTCGGGAACGACTGGAGCGAGAAAAACGGGTGAATGTTGCCTTGAGAGTACGGGAGACGGATAGCCCCGATGTCTTTGAGGTAGCCGGTAGGGGAGAATTACATCTCTCGATCCTAATAGAAAACATGAGGCGGGAAGGCTATGAGATGGCTGTTTCCAAGCCACAGGTTATTTTCCGCGAGTCAGACGCCGGCCTCTTGGAGCCCCTGGAGCGCTTGGTGGTGGATATACCAACTGACTACATGGGAGTGATCATGGATAATCTCGGCAACCGCCGGGGTGAGCTCTTGAACATGGCCCAACTGGGTGAGCGTCGTCTCAAGCTGGAATTCATTGTGCCTACCCGGGGGCTGATCGGTTTTGCCTCTGAGTTCCTCACCGAGACTAAGGGAAACGGTGTGATGCACTATACCTTTTATGGATATGGGTCGTATCGGGGTGACATAGCCCAACGGACCAATGGGGCGTTGGTAGCCTGGGAAGAAGGCGAAGCGACTGCCTATGCTATCAATAACATTCAGGAGAGAGGCATACTGTTTATTCGACCGGGAACCACGGTATATGAGGGAATGATCATCGGAGAGAACTGCCGGGATACGGATCTGGATGTAAATATTGCCAAGAAAAAACATGTGACTAACATGCGATCAGCGACGGCAGATATTGCGCCCAAAATCGATGAACCCCGTACTCTCTCTCTAGAGGAAGCCCTGGCCTTTGTAGC
>JAAZLW010000069.1 GCA_012799135.1 Bacillota bacterium
ATTCCCGTTTTGCCAATGCCAACAGCTGAAAAAGCGTATTGAAGCGGAGAAACTGGTTGCCGGTTTCTTCAAATAGCTTCTCCCGAGGAACTACCTTAAAGGCCTCTTCTATTGTCCCCTCTGTATGAGGATCCCGGTAGTGAATCGGATTACCCAATAATTCGTCACCAGGTCCCAAGAGGCCAAAATCCACTCCCCAGGTATCGATAGCTATACTAGCGATATTCGTGCCATAAGCTTGCACGCATTGGGATAGTCCCTCTTTCATCTCATGGAAAAGACGGAGCACATCCCAATAGGTCGTTGCGACCACCGTCACCGGTTGATTGGGGAATCGGTGCAAGACTTCTAGCTCTACCTTTTCACCATCAAACCGCCCCAGTACAGCACGGCCACTCTCAGCCCCCAGATCAAAGGCCAGAAACTGCTTCGCTCCTTTTTGTGCCACTACAATCCCCTCCCTCAAGACTTTTTGGATATCCATCACTTCGGCCGGAGCAGTTCTAGCTAAATATTCTTGTCTCACCAGAAAATCCCTTGGACCTTTACCTCACCTCAGCAGTAGGGCGGGGAACTGCTTTGGGCATGGGTCTCACTTGAGCCATGGCCGGTAGTACAGCAGCTAGAATGAACAGGGTCGTATAGCCCCCAACCAAGACCAGATAACCACCGATAAATGGAGCAAGGAAAAGGGGAATCTGCAGGGTATTAGATAGGGCCAGATAGACAGTGCGATCTTCTGGTGCCACCACTTCTAGAATTGAGTTGGTGCCCACGGGCCAGCCGCTGGCGCCTATGCCCAACAGCACATAGGCCACCAGCATTACACCGAGCTTACCCGAAGAACCTGGAACCAGAGCAGCTACGAGTGCTACCAGGGGAGCACAAGCCTGGACGATCCCTACATAGCCCAGGCTCCTCCTATGCCCCAATGTATCACCCAGATAACCCCAGAGCATTCCACCGACTACCATCCCCAAAGTCTGAGCTGAGATGAAATAGCCGGCCACTCCGCCGGACAACCCAAGCCTTTCTTGGGCGTAAAGCACATAAAACGGTAGGGCCAGACTACCCAATCCAATCAGAAATATCTTGCTGACTATCCGCAAGAATATGGGATCTTTCTTTAGGTATTCCGGCAGTCTTCTCAAGAACTCTCGAAACGGCTCTGCTTCCTGATAGGCCTTACCAGGCGGCTCCTTTACAAGGGACATGGAGCCCAAAGAAGCCATGAAAAAAGTAAAAGATGCCACAAACAGGATCCCGTAGTTGGCCGGAAAGGCCCAGGCATCATTGTCCAGAACCCATTTCACGAAAAAGCCTATACCAAAGGCTGCGATATTACCAAAGGTCTGCATCAACCCAAAAAAGTGACCTCTTTGATCCTCTGGAATACACTTGCCGACAATATCTGTCCACGTAAGTCCCGCACACCCCTCCCCAGCCCAAAAAAGCAGATGAGTAAGCAGGACAAGGCCTAGAAGGAGACTATCAGAGAGATGATCGGAGCACAATAAGGCGATCCCCAGAAGACCTATCGGTATCCGGGTGAGGCAGCCATAGATCACCCATGGCTTTTTACGCTCCCGATGCTTGACAAGATTGGCTACAGGTAAGGCCGGCAGCCACATACCTGCCAGTCTTAGAGTGCCTACTAGGCCCACCAAGACAGATGATTCTGTCAATCTACTCACCAAAAGCGGAATTGTAGTGGTCGGTTCAAAGAGTGCCAAAGCCGGTGAAAAGAGAATGCCATCCCATAAAAGTGCCCGAAAGTTGTGGCGCCGAATAGCTGTACCTTCTGCACATCTCTCCATGATTACATCTAGTCTCCAATCGTGATCAGCTCATATTGGCGGCTTCCGATTCCCAACTTTTCGGCATGGGATAGCTGTGCATTATAATCGTTTTCCGGCCACATCTTTAGGAACAAGTCCTTCCGAGCAGCTCTAGCTAAGAGATCCACAGTGGCCTGATCAATGGCAACCGGATCGAAAGATGCCAAGATGCCCACGTCATTGATTACCGGCCGCTGAGCCCTTCCTACACAATCGCAATCCTTAGTGACATGAATCAGGAAACTAAAGCAAGCCAGCTTGTTAAGCCTATCTTTGACAACTCCCCACGCATATTCCGCCATCTTCTCCTGCAATGCTTGACTGGTTCCTTCCCAATTGACGGCAATCGCTCCAAATGGACAGGTAGCGGTACACTCAGCACACCCATAGCAGATCTTTTCATCTATGTGAGCTCTCCCATCTACCATGGTGATGGCATCTACCGGACACCACTGAATACATAGTCCACAAGCCCGACATTTCTTCCTCACTACCTTAGGTTTGACGTCAGAATGCTGGTTTTGCTTACCACTGCGACTCGCACTACCCATTCCCAGATTCTTGATGGCGGCACCTAGCCCAGTAGCCCCATGCCCAGTAGGATGGGATAGAACTAGTAGAGCATCACTGTGGAGGATATCATTGGCGATTTTTACACTCTCGAAATGGCTGCCATCTATAGACACTTCCTCATAGCTTTTGGACCTAATCCCATCGGCGATAATCACCGGGATACCCATTGCCTCCGGCCCAAATCCGTGGGCATAGGCCTGCATGAGGTGATCCACCGAATTGGACCTCTCACCCCGATAGAGCGTGTTGGCATCGGTAAGATATGGCTTGACCTTCGCAGCTTTTAAAGCCTGGATCAAAGGATGCAGATAGTCAGGCTTGATATACCCGGTGTTATTCTTCTCACCGAAATGCATCTTCATAGCCACCAGATCACCTTTATCCAGAATGCTGCTGATCTTGGCTGCCTGGTAAAGCTGCAGTGTCTTTTGGGCTACTTCTTCCTTGGATGGATTATTCTTTACTGGCACGAACCATACATCACTGACCCGATTGCGCAAAACCAAAACCTCCAGTATGAAAAGAAATCACGATTAGTCTTCCTGCGGGAGCGCATACCGCTCCAGAAACAGCCCTACTCCGCCCGGAAACACCACAATCAGAAAGGGCCCTTATGCTCTACTAGTCCTATTCGCAAGTTTGAGTCCAACTCCTCCCCTAAAAACTAGCCTCCGATGTCTTGCTCGACCTTGAGTAGGTAACTGAATTTCTTATAGGCCACTGGCTGTAGACAGTCAATCAAAAATAAAGGAGCCGGAACCTTTCGGCTACCGACTCCTCAAGTCGGGCGACTCTACTCATTGAAGGCGAGTATCCCTACTTCTTCGCTGCCTCATCTATTACGGAGATGGGGGCTCAGAAAGACCTCGAATTCGCCTTTGCACTAGCTTCTACTTCCCGCTCTTGAGATATCTCTTATCAATCCATGCTCCTGCTGTATATAGAGGATCAACTACATTAGCTATTCGAACCCGACCGGCTTGGGTCAAGATGAAGTAGGCATCCCACTTATCGAATCCGTAGGAATCTACCATCCAATGGATTAGGTCATTATAAGCTATTTTCACGGCATCTTCCAGAGGCTTACTGCTGCCAATACTCATGATCCGGTCTTCATCTTCTAGCCGCGGCCAAGCTAACGGCAAGTCTTTGATCAAGTTTATCTTGATCTCCGTAAGGCTAGCCATCTCTATGGCCACACCACACAACTCACCATCGCCCTGACAGGCGTGGATATCACCCAGGTACAACAGGCCTCCTTCGGCCCTAACTGGCAGGTAGATAGTGCTGCCTGGAGTGACATCAGGTAGATCCATGTTCCCTCCATGATTGTCGGGAGTCAGAGAGTTGATTGTGGCCACTCTAGGCGCTGTACCAATCGTACCGACAAAAGGTTCATAGGGAAAGACTATTTCTTCGCTCCAAAAGATCCCCTCATTCGTGACATTGACTCTCTTTACAATCTCTGGGAAAGGCTCAGAAAGCGATGATGCCGTCGGGCTCAATAAGCCGAAGTACTTCTGTAGACACGTGACGCCCCGTGGCTGGGGGCCAACAGGCTGAATTGACAGAATATCCACCGCTAACACATCACCAGGCTGGGCGCCATCAACCCATATCGGTCCACATAAGGGATTCACAAATGGAAGTGTGGCTATAGAGCTTGGTTTTACACTCTCACTGGTAATCTTCCCCTCAAACGCATCAACAGTGTGTACTGCGACAGTATCACCGGGTTCAATCCGCAAGACTGGCTCCTTGTAGGGTCCTATGCCGTACGAGTATTCACCCTGTATCTCCTTAGTGAGTTCATGTTGCATGTCTTCCCTCCATTCAATGTGTTGATTCAGATAGCGAGGTAATGCCTGATCCTCTCGGGGTCA
>JAAZLW010000070.1 GCA_012799135.1 Bacillota bacterium
CGGAGCAGGAGCTTCACTGATAATATCGCACTGAATTGCGGTCCCAGATTGTAGCTTTGCCTTTGAACCAGGAGCGAAGGGGGCATTGATCCATTCTTCGTCACGCAGAAGGTGCCCTGGGTTCAAGGCTATGCCAAAAAACGGCTCTTCAACAACGTCTTTGACTGCTTCGTAGACTTCCCCACCGGTAACACCTACACGCATAGTTCCATACCATCTGCGCAGCATCAAGAAATACGGTGCATACAACTTGTCCAAAACACCAGGCATGTCCGTAGCCTCATCGGGACTTTCTAAAGCCACGCCCGCTCGAGACAAATTGGCACCCCATACTCCATAGCCAAAGCTGATGTAGTCGCCTTTCTTGAGCTTTCGCTCAGTTGGGCTGGCCAACCCCATACTGGCCCGCTTACCAAACCCGACAGTAATATGGTAGGCCAATGGCAACATCCCGTTAAAACCCAGAAGTGAGGCAATCTCAAGCTCAGAGATACCGACCTTCATGGATTCTAAGGCTCTTTTCATTCCTGCATACACGTAGCAGTTTGCCGCTTCATATAGAGCTATTTCATGGACAGAAAGAGGGATTCTTAGACCTTCAGAGGGGTGTGTAAACCAAGCAGTTATGTCCAGCACTTGATCGTTACCGGCCATCTTGCGTAAGAGATCAACAATGTATGACGGGACATCTGACAGAAATTCGGTTTGGGCAAACTCATCAGTTTCCATGTATTTGACACCGACCAGACCTACCTTACTGGTCTCTCCAATACCGGTATCAGAGAAGATTTCCCGCAGCTTTTTGCCCCGATTACGAGGCTGTCCCTGTAGACTAAAATGAGCGTACAAGACCACATCTACGTCTTTAGCAATCTCGGCGTAATTCAGGCCTTCATTACCTACTACCAGGGTTGGTTTCCCATCTGGCGCTATGATCAGTAGTCCTTCTTCAAACCTAGGGTCATAGCCACTTAGGAAGCGAAGATTCGCAAAGTGCTCCCGGTCGCCATAGATAACAGCATGAGTGAACCCATCCTTCTCCATCCGTTCCCGCACCAGCCTCAGCCGTTCATCGTAAACCTCGTGGGGAATCTCGGGCAACTCATGTGGTGCTTGTGCCTTAGGATAGGCTACTTCTGTGAACCCTACATGACGATGCGTTGGTGTAATGCGCATTTTTCTACCAGTGCCTCCTTATTTCATTGTAAGCTTCTCTAGTCATTGAAAGATATGATCAATAAATGGCAGAATTCATATTGCCCGTCCAGCTTGGCCTAGTATTTAAGTGGATTCTCGAAGAACAATCTCACAAGGCAATACCACTTTTGGTGGCGTCCACGATTCGGGTTTGGTCAATGCCCTATGTAGAGCCTTGACTGCCATCGTACCCATCTCTTGCAGAGGAGCCCGCACAGTCGTTAGCTTCGGCGTGGCTACTTGAGCCACGATGGTGTCATCAAACCCTACGACCGCATAGTCACGGGGAACCTCAGCTCCACTCTCCCGTATGGCCTGCATTGCACCTACTGCAATATGATCGTTACCACAGACAATCGCTGTTGGTTGCGGGCTCTCAGACAGGAGCTCTTTCATACAGGAATACCCGCTTTCCACGGCCCAGTTGCCCTGTTTGATTAAGCGATTCCATAGCGGAAGCCCACTACTCTCCAAGGCTTCCTCGAATCCCCTTAGCCGGTCCTGCATGTGCAACTGATCATTGGCTCCACCGATCAATCCAAATGTCGTATGTCCCAGGCCCCGCAGATGTTTCACCAGAGCCTTTGTCGCTGCCGCGTTATCATATTCGAAACTTGGTGATTTACCATCAGGATCGTTACATCCCACCAGGATATAAGGAATCTGTCGCTTCTTTAACTCGCTTACAACGTGGCGTTCCACTGTCCACGCAGATATCACCAGAATACCATCAACATTTCTTCTATCCAGTTTATCGTTGACAAACCCAGGTTCCTGGAATTCCCGGTTGGAGCACATGATGATTTGCAGTTCCCAGGACTTCCCTCGGAGAAAATCACTTATTCCCTGTATGATCGGCAATTCATAAGACCACGTAGTGGGAACGATCGGGTCTTCCTGGACAATGTATAGCAAAATTGCATCAGTCCGCCCGGTCACAAGACTCCGAGCTATGCTATTGGGGTTGTAGTTCAGTTTGCGAACAGCATCTTCCACCCTTGCTCTAGTCTCGTCCGCTACTGCCTTGTGGCCATTAACCACTCTGGAGACGGTAGCCACGGAAACCCCCGCCAATTTGGCAACATCCTTAAGCGTGGTGACCTTCACCATCACTCAATCCTTTCCGCTAAACAGCAGGCAACGCTCTATCATCAGTCTCGCTTTGTAAACGCTTCCACCTATTTTATATCACGAATTCCCCATTAGATCAACTGTTTTTTTCACCGGAGTTGACTGGTCTTGTAATCAATCTCACCGACTCGCCACTGCGTTTTTCGGCACTGCTTTCGGCAAGTCTGCCAACTTTTCTGCTTTCGCCGAAAATAACATACCAACCACTATTAGCGCCCCTCCTAGCATGATCCGAAGAGTGACCGCCTCAAACCCTGTGATTAACACAATAGCGGTAGCAACCAGGGGCTCCGCCGTTAAGATAACCGCTGTATGTACAGAGCCGGCATACTGTTGCGCAAGAGTCTGGCAGAGAAAAGCTATGGCGGTGGCAATCACGCCAAGATACCCGGTTGCTAACCAAGTAGTCCGGGGTAAGGCCAGAGGTTGGTGGGTAAGACCCATCACCATTAAGCTAATCACTGATACGGTGGCAAACTGAATAATGGTAATCACATAAGGGTCGGCGCGCTTGACGATCCGATCAGTTAAAATGACGTGCAAAGCAAAAAAAAGCGCTCCTGAGAGCACAAGCATATCTCCGAGGCCCAAAGCCAGTTTCCCATCCCATGATAATAAGATTAAACCTAGGCTAGCAGACACAATACCTATGACGCTGGAAACAGCCGGCCGTTTCCGTGAGATACCAAACTCAATCAATGCGACCATAACTACATAAAGGCCAGAAAGAAACGCAGACATAGAAACAGAGGCATACTTAAGGCCATATGTCTGGAGGATAAAGGCCAGACTTAGCACAATCCCAAGGATAATTCCCTGCGAAAAATGTCCCTGCCACTGACGTGAGCCGCCGGCACATACAGGGCATAATACGATAACTGCTATGAGAAAGCGATATGCCAACAGCTTCACTGGATCGATTACATCCAAGACTCCCTTCGTCACGATGAACGTAGTACCCCAAGCGGTAGCTGTGATTAGTAGTAGAATCTGAGCGATAATCACCTTACCGTTACCACCCAATCCTGCTTGCGATCTGAAGAACCTGAAAAGCATCTGTGACCCACCTCCACCAATGCTAGTAGCCTTTTGTGATCTCATTGAACCCTCTTGCGTGAGCGTTTCCATGCGTGGATAGCTACTGGCATTCGTTCTTTTCCGCCTTGATATGCTCCCGTCTTGCAAGCGTTTCCAAACTATTTATATCACAAATGTGGTAGGCCAGCAAGGTACCCAAATCAGAGAAGAAAAACGTGCCTAGACTTTATCCTGATATTGCCCTACAATAGGATCAGGGGCAAAAGCTGGGAGCCATACAACCTGAAGGACGTGGTTGCTCTTGAAGGCTTTATATTTGGTTAGCGCTTGCCTAGCAGGGGCTAATACCCGTTTTGACGGTACCGCCCGCCCAGATCCGGAGATTGTCAGGCTCGTCCGGGAGGGACGGGCCATTCCTATTTGCCCAGAGCAGTTAGGCGGCTTGCCTACACCCCGCCCGCCATCAGAGATTACCGGCGGTGATGGCCACGATGTCATAGCAGCCACGGCCAGAGTACTGACCTGTGAGGGCCGAGACGTCACTGAGGCCTTTCTACGAGGAGCCCAGGAGACTTTGCGCCTAGCCCGTGAGTGGCAGATTGCAGGAGCTATTCTCAAGGCCCGCAGCCCCTCCTGTGGCTATCTTCAGATCCATGACGGTAGCTTTGAGGGAGGCTTGCGAGCCGGATCCGGTGTCACCGCAGCGCTGCTTAAGGAGGCAGGATTACAGGTATTCTGCGAGGAAACTTGGAAAGACAAGCAAGCATTGACCGATCAGCCAAGAGGAGAGTCGAGACCATGATCACCATAGAAGATATCCGTAATAATCCCAATTTCCGCCTGATGATCAAGAAAGCCCATGACTACTTGACTGAACGGGGCTATACCGAACATGGGTTTCGACACGTAACCTTTGTTTCTCGAACTACGGCCAGGATCTTGGCAGAACTAGGCTATGATAAGCGAACGGTTGAGCTCGGGGCCATCGCCGGCTACCTACATGATATTGGCAACATGTTCAACCGCAAGTATCATGGCATTTCCGGTGCCAACATTATCTACACAGAGCTACGACAGTTAGGCATGCCCCTTGATGAGATCTGTGACATCACCATGGCTATAGCCAACCATGAAGAGGAAATCGGTCAACCGATCAGTCCTATCACAGCAGCACTGATCATCGCCGATAAGAGTGATGCTCACCGCACCCGGGTCCACCGGAAGAACTCCAGTGATATCCATGATCGCGTCAATCTAGCGATCCTGGATTCTCACGTGGAAATCAGCAGAAATACCCGCAGCATCACACTATTCATAGATTTTGATCAAAGCAGTTGCGAGATCATGGACTATTTCGCTATCTATCTTAAGCGAATGGAAATGTGTAAGGCCGCAGCTGCCCATCTGGGCTGCGAATTCCATCTCTTGATCAATAACCTAGAGTTATTGGGAATAGCAGAACAGAGGCAAGCAGCTGGGCAAAACTAAGGAGGAAGAGCCATGCGTCGTTACAACCTAATTAAACCTCAGCAGTTAGTGGCAGAAGAAGTGCCCACACCTCAACCCGGGCGGGGTGAAGTTGTTGTTGCCGTAAAAAGTGTCGGGATCTGTGGTTCGGATATCCACGCCTACTACGGCCAGCACCCGTATATCTCTTGTCCGATCGTGCCAGGCCATGAATTTGCAGGAGTAGTCACCCAAGTGGGTGATGGTGTCGATGAGGCCTGGCTGGGAAAGCGGGTTACCGCTCTACCTTCCCTGGTCTGTGGCAAGTGCCATAACTGCCGCACCGATAGATTCAATATCTGTCAAGAGCTAAAAGTGATTGGCTGTCAAAGTGATGGTGCCCTAGCTGAGTTCGTTAAGGCACCGGCAGATAAGCTCTTCCCTTTGCCAGAGGACATGGATTGGGAAGAAGCGACTTTGGTGGAACCATTGGCAGTAGGTGTCCATGCTGTGCGGACAGCAGGCGATGTTGTCGGCCAGAGAGTAGTTGTACACGGCGGTGGTACTATCGGCCTGATGGTCATGCAGGTTGCTAAGGCGTATGGAGCCAAGGAAGTGATCTTAAGCGAACCCGATGCCTTCCGGCGGAGCTTGGCACAAAAGCTGGGAGCAGACCATGTGATCGATCCCACCCATGTGCAACCATCAAAGTGGCTACACGATCAGTATGGGCCTGAGGGTGTGGATCTTTCCTTTGAATGTGTGGGGATTGAAGCCACTGTAAACCAGGCCATTTTGTCCAACCGCAAGGGCACAACCATTGTCATTGTCGGCGTTTTCAGCAAACCAGTGATGGTGGACATGGGTTTGGTGCAGGATCGGGAACTGAAGCTGCTCGGTACACTCATGTACACTAAGACGGATTTCACCGAAGCCATCAATCTACTTTCCCAAGGCAAAGTCCAAGGACTGCCTTTGGTTACTCATCGCCTGGATTTTGATGATGCAACTCAGGCCTTCGCAATAATTGAAAAGGAAAAGGGCAACTGTATCAAAATGCTGATCAAGGCTGCCCAATAATAGACTATCCTGCATATCATATGGGAATAACGTGTAAATAACGGGGATCGGCACCCTAGTGAGTCTGGGGATCCAGCCGGTCCCTTAGTCCATCTCCAATTAGGTTGAGGGCTATTACTGTAACGAAAATTGCCAACCCCGGTGCCAGAACCAACCAAAGTGCCCTCCCCATATAAGGTTGAGCTTCCTTTAGCATCCGCCCCCAACTGGCATCTGGTGGCTGAATCCCCAGGCCCAAATAACTCAAAGACGCTTCGGTCAAGATAGCAGTAGAAAAGGTAATCGTAGCCTGCACTACGATGGGCCCAATACTATTAGGCAGGACATGCCGATGAATGATATGCCAGGGGCGAGCTCCCAAGGCATTGGCAGCCTCCACATACAGGGCATTGCGGCCGGTAAGGAACACCCCCCGGGTGATCCGGGCAAAAAGCGGTAAATTGGCCAATCCGATGGCCAAAATGGTATTAGCAGTGCCCGGACCCAGAACCGTAACCAACATGATGGCAAGCAAAATCCCCGGAAAGGCCATCAGGCCGTCCACCACCCGCATAATCACTTCATCCCACCAACCACCCTTGTATCCGGACCACGCGCCCAACGTTACCCCCAGCAGCGCCGCCAGGAGCGTACTTCCCACCCCCACCTGTAGTGCCACCCGGCCACCATAGGCGATTCTACCCAAAACATCCCGACCGAAATGATCAGTCCCCCACCAGTGCTCAGCACTCGGTGGCGCCAGCCGGGCTCGGATGTCCATAGCATTAGGAGCTGGCGTCCAACCCCACCAACTGGCCAAGGCCAAGATGATGATCGCCAATAACAGTATTGCTCCCACCCACATGTTGATCCCTTGTCCCCAAAGCTCTGGTGGCTCAAATTGCCATAGACGTTCCCGTTCTCGTTCCCGTCCCCGCCTTTCCGCGGCCAGCTGCTTTTCTCGCCATACCACGGCCACAGCCCCATTCTCCTTCCCAACTAACCCTGCCAATACAAAAGGCCTGGGGGCACATGCCTTTGATTAATCCTCCAGACACCTACTCATAGCGCACCCGAGGATCTAAGACCAGGTACAAGACATCTGTACCGAAATTGGTCAACACAACCACTGTAGCAATAAACAACGCTATACCTTGCACCAAGGGCAGATCGCGGTAACCGATAGCCTGTAGCAGCAGCCGCCCCAATCCAGGCAAGGCAAAGACTTCCTCAGCCACTATGCTCCCAGCCAAGAGTCCCGAAAAATGCATACCGACCACCGTGACTGTGGGAATGAGGCTGTTTTTCAATGCATGTTTGTAGATGATCACTCTCTTTGGCAGCCCCTTGCTCATCCCGGTGCGGATGTAATCCTTGCTCAATGCATCTAGCATTGTCGCGCGAGTAATGCGAGTTACCATCGCGATCCGATGAGAAGCTAAGGCCAGGGCCGGTAACAGAAGCGACTGGAAAGCCTGCCAGGGATTGGTACTCCAAGGGACGAAGCCCCCCGGAGGCAGCAGCTGCCAACGTACAGAAAATAGCAAGATCAAGAGGATACCCAGCCAAAAATGGGGAATTGCCAACCCTGCCTGAGAAATGAAGACTGTTAGATAGTCAGCTAGCTTGCCCCGATGGGCTGCGGCATACGCTCCGGCGGGAATAGAAACTACCAAAGTAAGGACCATAGCCAATACCGCCAGGCCGAAGGTCACCGGCAGACGCTCCCAAATCAGGTCCGCAACAGGTCGCTGCAAACGGATGGATACACCCAAGTCCCCCGCCAAAAGGTTCTTCAGCCAATGGATATACTGAACATGTAAAGGCAGATCCAAGCCCAATTCCCGTCGCAAGCTGATTAGCACATCTGGATCTGCCTCGGTGCCCAGCATCAGCAAAGCTGGATCCCCCGGTATGATATTAAATACGATAAAAGTTATAGTACAAGCAATGATTAAGGTGACCAACAGCGCGCCGATGCGCCGCCACAAATACTGCAAGGGAACCACCATATCTTTGTATTATTCTTCGAAATACACGTACCGCATATCATCTACATACTTGGGGTAGTAGCGCCAACCCATCACATTTTCTCTCATGGCCACTAGATCATTGGGATCCATAATATAGACAGCTACGGCTTCCTCTGCTAAGATCTCCTGACACCGGTGATAGATCCCCTGGCGTCGAGAAACATCAGTACTGCGCAACCCCTCCTGAATCAGGGTATCATATTCTTTATGGCGGAAGTTGCTGAAATTCCTGGCATATGTGGATTCAAAGCGGCTGAGCACTGTATGGGGATCAAGTTTCCCAGTGAATCCGACTATAGTCATATCATAATCACGCTTCGTATAGATGCGTTCCAGCCATGTACCCCATTCTACCAGCTCAATATTGGCCCGAATCCCCACTTCGGTCAGCATAGCCGCAACCATTTCTCCAGTCTTTACATGCAGATCATAGGAGGCAGGCAAGGACAGGGTCACTTGAAACCCATGCGGATAGCCGGCCTCGGTGATCAAGGCCTTGGCCCGGGCCGGATCGTACTCATAGTACTCAGATAGATCAGTATAGTACGCTTCCATCACTGGGCTCATATTACTGCCCAGCTTGCTCCCGAAGCCCCAGGCAGCCCCTTCGATCAACAGATCTTTGTCGATGGCGTAGTTGATCGCTTGCCGTATGCGCTTATCGGTAAAGGGCTTACGGTCCAGATTTAGGGCCATCAGCTGTACCAAATTCATAGGTCCTTGTAGTAGCTTTAGATCACTGGCAGCCTCTACTTCCCAAGCCACATCTGGTGACAACCTGGGAATGACATGCACGGCACCGACCTTAAGGTTGAGTATGGCGGTAGATGGATCCGGAATGATCCGAAAGGTCACTGAATCCAGATAAGGCAAGCCCTGCTCCCAATACTGATCGAACCGCACCAATCTGATATGCTGACCTGTGGACCATTCCACAAGCCGAAAGGGGCCGGTGCCCACCGGTTTGGTCGCAATCGTCGGCACCGCCTCTGGGGGAATTATGGCGGCATCAGCCAGTTCACTCAAGAAAGGTGCATAGGGCTCCTTTAGCTCGATGCGAATGGCTTTACCGTCTACAATAGCCAGTTTGTGGATATTCTTATGCCAGCTCAAGGGATAGCCGGTGGCATCATCTCTGATCCTCTCCAGGCTGGACACTACATCATCACAGGTCAAAGCCCGGCCGTTATGAAAGAACACTCCCTCCCGCAACCTAAACGTATAGACTCTCCCATCTTCCGATATGTCCCAGCTTTCTGCCAGGCAAGGGATGATCCTACCTTCGGGATCATAGCTAACCAGCCCTTGGTAGATATTAAAATCGATCTCCTTGGTTGCCGCTGCCACAGCCTTATGTGGATCGAAGGTATCAGGCTCGATCGGTACCGCCACCACCAAATCACCACCGGGTTGGGGTGCCGCGATCGCAAGACTGGAGCCAATAACCCACAAGAATAGGCTAAGACACAGCATGGGTAGCACTGCCAGATCCAGAATAGCCGTCCATTTGTCGCGCCTATTTCTGTCTTCCACCTTCTCCACTCCCTTTTTTCTGATCACTTCCATTATACTTCCGGATTCCTATCTATGGGGTAAATATCAAGTTAACCTTTGGTTTATGCTCTAACTAATCTGGCCCAAACGCGCAATCACCGCTGAAGTAAACTCCCGAGTCCCGGTAGTACCTCCCAAATCCCGGGTACTAATTGCGGCCCTCAGACAGTCTATAGCTGCTTGCTCCACTGCATTACCGACAGCCTGAGCTTGTTCATTAGAAAACGCCTTGAGCAGAGCCGCACCAGCCAAAATCATGGCCAAAGGGTTAGCCACGTTCTTCCCCTGCAAAGCAGGGGCTGTACCGTGGGGGGCTTCCGCCATGATCACCCGGGGTGACAGATCCTCTTGAAAGCCTATTACCAGTGATTCCGCTCCCGCCACAGAACCAAACATCTGCAGCACCAGATCAGACAGA
>JAAZLW010000071.1 GCA_012799135.1 Bacillota bacterium
ACCAAGGGCTTCCTTGGCCCCAATGGCTATTTCTAACCCGGCATCATAACGCAGGCGAGTAAGAGTCTCATCCAAGATATAGTCACTTGTGACCAACGGAATTGTACGAGAACGTAAACGTTGATAATACGATGCCGCGTTTTCATGATATTGATCGTTTTTCAGAGTCAGAGCCAGCCATCCGCTTGTGTCAACGAAGATAGCTTTCATTTGCCTCTATCCTCATAGAGATAGTAATCATGACGTTGAGCACTGTCGGTATGTTTCCCCGTACCAATTCCGATTAGATCCGATAACGGGTCTTCCTTTGCCAATTTCTCTTTTTGAGCCGCCACATATGCCGACAGAGCTTCTCGGATGATTCCTGCCTCACTGATACCCTTCGTGATTGCTAAGGTTTTCAAGTCTTCATTTTGCTCTAGAGTTATATATATTTGCTTCCTAACCTTCCTCGCTGTCATATGGCATCCTCCATTCCCAGTATATGTACATCATAACCAAATATACATCACCTGTCAAATGACGTCTCGCTACCCACAGTTTGCACTAGCTCAACCTACAATGCGTCAGGCCGGCACAGCGTCTTCAGAGAACATGAAAAAAGCCACATAGGGAAGGTAATATCCTATGCAGCCCGACGTATCTTCTCTATCCTTGTCCCAAAGCAAACGTTACTACTGTGGTATCCCGAGACCCGATTCTCATTCGCATGCAGGCCAGCTCTTTCCTGCGGAGCAGTGAGTATCGCCGCTCATCAACGATTCATTAAATACCGTTTGGCGTTGAGCCGATAGATTTTGTCCAGTATGTCAGAACTCATCCCAACACTGCTCAGTTTCCATTTCAGCAGACCGGAAGGATTCTCAATCTCGGTGTTTGCTTTCTCAAAATACTCCCTATACGTATTCCATAGATGCCGAGCTTGAGCCGAGCTTTCTGGGGTGAACGGCTCACCAAACGCTACATCTGTCGCCATTAGAATCCGGTCCTGAAACTCTGTGAAGACGCTCAATATATATGACGGGTCATTGCGGCCGATGTCTTGAAGCCTTGCGGCAATATCTATGATATAGTGTGGATTACAGCGCATAACATCTGCAACATATCCGATTTCCTCTGCTGCGCAACCAAAGTGGGCACCTACGATTGTCCCCTTTCGATGTCGCTCTATCACCCGCTCCAGTTGCCTGATTAACTGCCACCACTCATATGGGTACTTCTTTCTATCCCCAAACCACCATTCGGGATGAACCTGCAATACCTCATACCGATCAATATCAGGGGTCAAAGGCTTGAAAAAGTCCTGGGGATCAGCTATGTGAAAAGCCAGAATACACCCCAGCTCTTGTGCATAGTCAAGCAAAGGTGCCAGTCGTTCATCATCTACAGGGATTACCTTTCCCTCGTTATCCAGCGTCTCAAGTCCCAGTGTCTTCCAGATCTTGACACCGGCGGCCCCTGCTTCCACATGACGAGCTAGAGCTTCTTTTTCACGCTTAAGCCATCCCTCTGTTCCAAACTCGTCAAAATCAATTCCACAAAAAGCCACAAACCTGCCGGGGAATTTCTCAAAGGCAGTCACTATCTCTTCAATGGTATACGGCCCTGGAAAAGCCTTCTCTTCATTGGGAGTGGATAGAGAAGGAGTCATGTCAATCAGAGCTTCGACATTGTTCTCATCCATGACCCGTACTACCTGCTCAATACATGTAGGCGCGACGTGGGCATGGGCATCGATAACCGGCACACTATCTTGCACTGTACAAACAACCCCCTTTTTGCTTGTCAAAGTACGCTTGGTGCTTTTGACATTTCATAACACGTCTTACCTGGCAGTAGAGTAATCGCACTCGGAACCAACACTCCAGGCAGTCACCAAGCGAATCTTAGTCAAGCATCTTAACCATTGCACTCCACTAATGCTGTCCAGCAAAACGCTCAAGGACAGGGTATTCAAACAAGTACTCACACACCATGGCCACAGTACCCAAGAGAACCGGGTCAGCGGGTAGTGTCGAGAGTTCGATCTGTAGACGTGAGCTGATCTCAGGAGACAACCGTTGGGCAGCGGCAGATCGGACACTCTTAAGCCAGGGTGAGCCGAAGACGGTCATCTCGCCATGCAAGGCTACCAGCTCGGGGTTAAATGCATATGTCAGATTGGCGATCCCATATCCCAGATATCGACCTGCATCCTCGACGAGTCTCGTAAACCGAGGCTCGCCCAAGGCTACCTGCTCTTTGATCGTATCAAAATCTATCTCTGCTCCATATAGCTTCCTGGCCCGCCGTGTCACGGCCAAGACTGACGCATACAGCTCAAGGCATCCTCTATTCCCGCACTCACACTGTGCCCCTTCGAAGTCTATGCTCATATGACCAATCTCTCCCGCAAGGCCATATGTACCGTGGTAAATGCTCCCCGCAATTATGACACCACTTCCGATTCCCTTACTTACCAGGATCGAGATCAGGTTCTGATAATCCTTGCCACGCCCCAGCCATCTCTCCGCCAAAGCAGCTGCATTTGCATCTTCGTCCATCATTACCGGAATGTCGAATTTTGTCTCCAAATACCCTCTGACGGGAATCGCCTTCCACCCGGGCAGATTGGTTAGATACGAGATCTCTCCCTTCTCCAGATCGATCGGCCCCGGAACTGATATGCCGATGCCCACTATGTGTCCCTTGGTACTGTAATCTGCGATATAATCTGAGATTAGCCCCTCAATGGTCTTGAGCACATTATCCACTGATTCGGTCAGTGCAAAACCCGCAGAGCCCGAATCAATGATATGACCACTAAGATCGGCAATCGCCCATGCCAGCTGTCCCCTGCGAACTGAAATCCCGATGACTAGGAACCTCTCATAGCTAATCTTCAGGGGAATTGCGTTTTTGTTGCGCGGCCCTTCGTACTCTCTATCCTCTGCAACAAGTCCAACATCGATTAAGTCACGCATCAAGTAAGTAACAGCAGCACCTGTCAAGCCGCTCATATCCGCTAGCTCCTTGCGGCAGACATGGCTGTTTTGACGCAGGAGCTTCAGCAATGTGGAACGATTCTCCAGTTGCAGCTGACTCGTGTTTTTACCCTTTGGTCCATGTGCGTTCATCATAATCAAACCCTACCTTGGTATGCTCCTTCTCCTCCCCCAATTTCCATAAATCAGATGGACCGGGGTCACAATGCCTCTTGTTTAGCACTTTGTCGATCTCATATAGTCTCCGGATCCTGCCGGTCATCGGCCATCATCAGATGGACAGCAGCTGTGGTAAAGGTCTTCGGCAAGGCCAGAATTCTCGGATCGGGTCCTACATGTTTCTCTGCATCCTTGAGAGCCTCCTGAAAACTCGCTCGTGTCTTTAGACCCATGGCTCGGGCATAACCAGGCTCATAGGCACCGACTATATAGATTGTTGAGCAGTTCAACTCGGCTATGTGTCCACAGGAGATCATGGAAAAAGCGTGATAGGGATGGTACCCATACCCATAGCGGTACTTGTCTATATATTCTTGTTTCCTGGCCAGATACTCACCGTGCTTTGCCAAATCGGGTAGTATGTTGTTGTAGTCTTTCTGAAAGAGCTCATAGACTTCACGGTATGCGGGGAACTCCTCATCATGAAAATATCCATTACAGATAGATGAGCAAATTACAACACAGTTATCTCGCAAGACACGCTTATGCCTAATTACATTGGCTGCAATGGCTTGCAAGATGAGGATGGGATTGGTTCCATGACCATTGCCATAATGGAAATTCTGTGGCATGCCAAACATCATGATATCGTACTTTTCCTTAGCCCATGGGATAAAGGTCCGGCGATTTGCGACTTGCCATGACAGTGGCTGTATGTCCTTAGCATAACCTGAGAAGATAGCAATCTGTCGTTGATACGTATCCAAAACTGCATCACACGTAAAGAATCGCTTCCCCATGCGTTCTTCCATATGCCGGCCGATGGAGTCGAACTTGCTCCGCATTGTGCTGGTATACGAGACAGGAGTGAAATCACTGCGATGCATTACCTCGGGGATATGGTGTGAGGCTATAGACTCCCAGTTAGTAATCCCTGTAGCACAGTGCTTATACCCTCCTGAATAACCACCATAGGGGTTACCCAGCACATGCCCGACCATTATGGCCAGATCTGATTCAAAGACTTCCTTGTTCATGACCACCCGGTTACCATCTGCGTCATAGCCTAGATCAACCATGTTGGTTGGATCCTCTGAATCGTGATTGACGATCTGATGAGTGGGCATAAACTCGTTGAAGATGCGTTCTCCTAGTATTGATCTAAGCTCTGTTTGCGTGTTCTTGCGATGGAGCCCATTGGAGCAGATCAATTTGATGTCCTTTTTCTCTACTCCTGCCTTGAGACACTCTTCAATCAGTATGGGAATTGCCACTTTCCGGTGAGAAGTAGGCTGAAAGCCGCCTTTTACCCGGTCAGGGAAAATGATGGTTACCTTGGAGCCTCTCTGAACTAGCTCAGGGATTCCGGGCATGCCCACAGGGTTCTGAATAGAGCGCCGAGTAGCTGCTTCTGGGTTCTTCAAACACGAAGGATCGGGAACCGTTTCCCCCGGGATAAAGACGTCAGCACTATCGGGGAGTTCAGCTTCCATAAATCCCTGACCATACTCAAAACTTATCCTTTGCATCTGTGATTACCTCCTGCCAGCCATAAATCTCCTGATAATCGCGTTAAGACCTTCTGGTTCAAAACCGATTGCGCCTGTAAACCGGGTAAGAGCGACTAACCCGCCGTTGATAGTCTCGATTCCACCAATCATCTCCGCATTCTCTTCCTTCAAGCCGCCACCATAGACCACAGGAACATCATAGCCGTATTCGTCTAAAACTACTTCCTTTATGATCTGCGAAACCCAAGCTATGTACTCCCTGCCCGGTGGGGTCTTCCCTGGTCCTATAGCCCAAAGAGGCTCATAACCAATCACAACCTGGCGACCGGGCAGCAGCTCAGTGATGCCTTGCAGCCCACAAGCAAGCTGCTGCCTAAGTACGGTTTCTATCCTAGGTTGCTGCTCGGAGAAGGTCCCATCACCACGCTGCGCGGCCGACTCACCCACACACAGCAGAACATCGATGCCTGCCTCGAGCGCACTACTAACCTCTTCACCGATTACCTGATCAACTACGTCTTCTGCCCACAGGGCTAGCTTGGGATCTTTCACCCACCTCTCCAGGCGATGCATAAGCTCAAGCTTATCTTTTCGCTCCTCTGAATGACCGATTATGGTCCATGTGCAACCTAGATTCTTTGCCGCCGCTGCCGGGAGGTGAGTTGTAAACGCTCCGAAATTCCCACCTTTGGCCACGTTCTTCCGATATACTCCCTGGCAACCGATGCTTATCCCTCTGGTCTGCTCCAAAGGATAGCTATGCAACTGCCGCAAGGCCGCAAGGATAAGTCCTTCAGGTAGCAGAAATGTGACTTGAAGATTGTCCCTGTTGCCCATACCTAGCTGTACACATTGGGCTATAACCCCCTCTATCCACTCATCGGGTTGTCCCAGGGGACATACTCCACCAAGGTCCTTGGGAACATCAAATCGCTTTAGGTTGACGAAAATCCTGTTCATTCCCTCACCCTTTCTGCGAAGCCTGTTGGCTATGTTCTCTAGAAAACCTTGGGAAGATTCGGCGGGGAGTCTGGGTCATAGCCCCGAGCCAATGATCGTTCTGCCCCCAGCAACTGAGTGAAAGGCAAGTACAAGACCGCCCTATCGACGTCAGCAAGTCCTGACTCCAAATCAATGGTCAGTATTCCGTTTTCTGCACCCAACCCATCCCCCAAAGCTACAACCGTTGCGCCGTTAGCTTCAAGCTCGTTGAGGGCTTTCATTTCCTCGTTCTTGCCCCTGGAAGATACAAAGGCGATCACCAATGTACGATGTCTGCCGACATTTACTCTAGGTCCATGCAGGTAGACAAGAGTCTGATAGGGAAAGACCTGTTCAACTGACATCTCCAGCATAGCAAGTGCCCCGATCTGCGCTATGCCATAAAGAGGGCCAGTGCCCAGTACCACTATTTGATCGAATTCCTCTCCAGCCAGCTCGCTAACCACTTGTTCGTACCTGGGCATAACGGTCTCCAGCAAACCAGGGAGCTTGCCCAGAGTCAAACCGAAGTCCAAAGGCACACTATTGTACATAAGCACTTGGCTGCCCAAGATCATCGAAGATATGGTCTTTGTCGTTGCGACACTCTCTTCGAAAACCTGAAGTTCGATAGCCTCATCACAAAAAGCACCTAGCTCTTTCCCATCTTCCCCGATCACCGTGAGAATCGTTGCGTCTCTTGCTGCGGACTTAATAGCTTTAGCTGCCAAGATATTGTCTGTAACATCACCAGTACGGCTAATTGATACAAACAGACCCGCCTGAAGGCTGGGTATGATCTCCCTGTTTAGAAATAGGTCCTGAGATGAAATGGCGTAGGCAGGTCTTCTCAGGATTTCTCTCGAGGCCCAGACCAGACAGTCAGATGCCCCCAACGCCACCCCCGCACCGAAAAACACCAGTGGTCCTTCGATGTCTGGGAGTCTCCTTTCCAGTTTCAGAACCTTAGCCCAAGCAGCGCTTTGTTCGAAAATCTCCTTCTTAGTGTGTGTCCCCATTTGATCGAGATCCCTCCATAACGTCAATAGCGTTTCCACTCATCCTACCTTGGTGGCACCTACCTAATCTCATAGGCCCCCAGGCCTCAGCCCCATGGGACCAGCTCTTCATACAGCCCAAAGGTGTTTTCCAGGCTACAGGTAGGTGCTCTTATCCATTAATACTCTTAATTAATCATACTCTCTGCAATTCCTTCTCGGAATTGGGTGGATTTGAATGTATGAGGGATCCATGTAGTGACTTACCCAATGGCTAGAACTATGGTATTCTTATTGCTAGGGTCACAAGCCTTGATGACAAGGAGGAACACGATGCATAGCATTCACTACTTAGTCTATATCTTTTACCTGTTTCTCATTATCTTCTTGATTTTCTTCGATCGAAGAAAACCGATGCAGCGATTCGGTTGGCTGCTTGTACTGATATTCCTGCCTGGACTTGGCCTTTTGTTGTACTGGTTTATCGGTAGTGTTAATCTGTCAAGTTACAGAAGGAATAAGATCCAGAGACGGCATGGTGACTTTTTTCACGAGCTGGAAACAATTGTGGATGAGACTGGCCGTAGCTTCACACCGCCTTCATCTGAAGGTATACAATTTCACCAGAAGTATTGTGGCAGCATTTTCACCGGCGACAATAACGTAGAGATCTACACGACCGGTTCACCCAAGTATCAGCAGCTGTCTAAGGACCTGGAAGCAGCGAAAGATCATATCCATATCCAGTATTTCACAATTCACAATGATGAAATAGGGAGAAAGCTGATCGACACTCTGATAGAAAAGGTCAACCAAGGAGTAGAAGTCAAGTTACTCTATGACAGTCTTGGTTGTTTACCGACCTTTGTGCTTCCGGTACTCTGGAAACTGAGGAAGGCCGGTGGAAGCGTGTTGAGTATCAGGCCTTACACGCGTGCCATCAATTACAGGAATCATCGCAAAGTGGTTATTATCGACGGGAAGATCGGATATGTGGGGGGAATGAATATTGGTGCACAATACACATATGGGGTAAAAGGCAAGCTATGGCGAGACACTCACTTAAGGATTACCGGGAGTGCAGTCCATGATCTGCAGAGAGTGTTCTTGTCTGATTGGGCCGCTTCTACCAGACGGTCTGACATTGGACTGAGACATGAACTACGGCACTATTTCCCTGCCCCTGATACCACCGGCAATATCGGGGCCCAAATCGTCGCTAATGGATTATACACCGAAAATGATAATGATGGGATCATCAATCTTAGTTATTTCAACCTCATCTCCCGAGCCAAGCAGAGAGTCTGGATTCAGACACCATATTTTAGACCTCCCGAAACCATCATCCACGCATTGAAAACCCTAGCAACTCTTGGTGTGGATGTGCGTATCATGGTTTCTCTATACTATGCTTCCGGCGGTTTGTTTAACCGCAGTACTAACAACTACTTTCTCCGTCATGTAGTGGGTAGCGGGGTCAGAGTGTTTAGATATACTGATATTCTGCATGCGAAGACCATGCTAATCGACGATCACGTTCTATGTATAGGTACTGCGAATCTGAACAGTCGTAGTCTGGAGATTGACGACGAGATCTATGCTTACTTTGAATCAAAGATGCTTGCTACGGAGTATGAGCAAATCTTCGATCATGATGTGCAGAACTGCATTGAACTGGATTATGTTAAGTTTAAGCATCAGAACCTCCTATCACGGGCGACTGAATCGGTCGTGAGTTTCTTTACCCCCTTCTCCTAGGCTGGAGAAAGTGAGACTAACTG
>JAAZLW010000072.1 GCA_012799135.1 Bacillota bacterium
ACTTCTTCAACCCCCTGAGGACATCATCTTTGGCTACCTGTATCATCGCGCATCCCCCCTAATGACGATCGCTTGCTGACTACTTCTACTTCACAAGCCCAAATCCTCTTATCAGTCTCGTCAAATCCTATGATGGATTTCGAATAGCTTGGTATCAAGGTTCTATGCTATAGCCTATGCCGTGAAGACAGCAGAAAGTAGCCAATAATAGAATTCGTTTCCGGCACCGTTAATATGTACCCAGATCCGATATGCTCACTGAGCAGGACACGAACGACACACTGGTACCCCGTACCGGTGCCATCACGCAGCTAAGGAGCCTTTAGGAAGCCTTCTTACTCGGGTCCGACCTGGTAAACAGTCAAGCAAAGCCTTCCTTCGGGAGTACGTCTGAGGCCGAAAATCAGATTCTTGTCTTTGAGGGTTTTGTTCAGAAAGGTTACAACCTGAGAGTATTCTCCCTCGAGCTCAAACTCCGCAGTTCCCAGCACCTTTAAGCTGTCAGCTAAATCCTTTCCCATGCTTTTCTCCTCAAATTTCCTGTTTTCGGTTAGTGTGAGTACCTCGGGGCTAATCCGTATCAGAGAACTCCGTATCGCTTCAATTCACTGATGGCCTGCGGAGCCCGTAAATAATGGTAGATTGCCAACAGGTATTGCTGTTTCTCCTTATAAACCGCACTTAGAAGCAAATGAGTATATTGATTTTCCGGATCCAGCTTGAGAGCTCGCTCTAGATGATGCAAAGCCCGATCGAACTCACCCGCCTGTCCGTAGACTATAGCACAGAAGATACGAGCCCAGACATTGTCCGGCTCCAAACGAATGATGTGCTCGAAATAGGTAGCTGATTGCTCAAGATCGCCAAAAGCATATGAGCCAAAGGCAGCACAATTGAGTAGCAAAATATCATCTGGAGAACGCCGCAATTCCCGCAGCTTGTCCAGAATAAACCCGGCAACCTCGTCACTATAAGCATCTTCTCCGGCGATCTCCAACTCTTGGAGGGCTTCTGAAAGTCGGCCCAAGTTTGCAGAGGCGATTCCCCGCAGCAATTGACTTTCCACGGTCTGCGTATTCTCATTCTCGTCGACTATCCTCTGCCAATCGACGTCTTCTGGAGCCAGTTGACCCTGGGCATGGGCATTACCGAGCCAGATAACACCAGCCAAAGCTAATACCAGGATAGTCATGAAGATGTCTGCGATCAGTCTCCCCCATGCCAACTGATTTCGCTTTTCCATGCCCTCAATCTCCCCTATAATCCCGGCGACAATAGCCTTATTGCTTGAAGAGCCGCCAATATGACTACTGATCCCTCAAAAAACCAGAAGGCTGCTCGCACTACTGTGATCAGTATCCGGAACCATTTTAAAACACTGGGTGATTTGATTCCCAGTGGCTGCCTCCCGACTTCCATAGCAGGTTCTGCCTCGTTCTGTCCTTGACAAGACAGTACTGGCCCCAACCAACAGGACGGCGTACAGGACCCAAAACATAGACAGGCGCCGAGACCGCACAGGGCTACTATCCCACTTACTATGCCGACATAGAGTACGATGAGTACGATTGCACCGAAGCCCATGTTCGAGATCCCCCTTTGGTAGCATATGCGGCTACCAACAGAGGGGCTACCAGAGGGATTACGGCTCAGCGGCTATTCCAGATCCCACCGGGTCAACTCTTCTCGAAAAGCCTCGTGAGTCAGTTGAAATCGAATCGGTGTAATGGAAATCCAGCCTGCTTTGACTGCACTTGTATCCGAGTCCGACCCATCTTCCAGATCGATGGCTTCACCGGTTAGCCAATAATAGGTCCTACCCCAAGGGTCTAATCTCTTCTCCACAAAATCACGGTATCTTCGAATCCCAACCTTGGTGATCTTAATCCCCTTGATCTCGGTCGACGCAAGTCTGGGCAGATTGATGTTTAGCAGGGTATCTTCCGGTAGACCTCTCTTCTCCACAGCTTGGGCCGTGCGGCTTGCCAAGGCCACTGCTGTATCCAGACCTAACCATTGGGGTGAAGAGTCAGCTATAGACACGGCCAAGGAGGGAATCCCCATAATCAGCGCCTCCACCGCTGCCGACACTGTGCCGGAGTACAATACATCAGTGCCCAGGTTCGGGCCTGCATTGACTCCCGAAACAACCAAATCTGGGCGGTGGTCCAACAAAGCCCCTATACCCAGTTTGATGCAATCGGCGGGAGTACCATCCACTTGGAAACCACGCACTGCTTCTGGTATGCTACCAACCTCTGTCACCCGCAAAGGCCGATGCATTGTCACCGCATGTCCCATTCCACTGCGCTCTCGATCTGGTGCTACCACATGGACATTTCCCACCGAACTGAGACCTCTGACTAACTCCAACAGCCCTTTGGATCTGATCCCATCATCATTGGTCACTAGAATCTCCACATACCAGCCTCCTACTGCCACTTGATTTCCTTGACTTCAGGCAGACTGGAGAGCTCCTCCATCAACCCTTCCAGCCGAATGTTGTGGGGAGTCTCTACTCTCATTTCTACATAGCATTCCCCATCATCGGTTGTATCTACCTTCATGGTGCGAATATTGACCCGCCTTTGGCCTAGGAGGGTAGCTATGGCTGCCAGTTGACCGGGTTTATCGGCTACGTGCAGCTGCAAAGAACGTTCTTCATGCGGTAGCAGGTATTGCTCAAGTTTATTGACTAAAGTCAGAACCGCCAATAAGGTGGCAACTACTGCTCCAAGATAGAACCCGGATCCAATTGCCAAACCAATACCGGCCACCACCCAAAGGCTTGCAGCTGTGGTGAGACCTTTAATGCTTAGGCCTTCTCGCAGGATAGTCCCGGCACCAAGAAAGCCAATACCGCTTACTACTTGAGCTGCCAGTCTGCCCGGGTCCCATCTCGTTCCCTCAATCCCGGCATTGGCAAAGCCATAGATCGAAATCAGCATGATCAATGTAGACCCTAGACAGACCAAGATCTGAGTACGGAATCCAGCCGCCCGACCGTGGATCTCCCTCTCCAACCCGATCAAACCTCCGGCTGCAACAGCCAGGATTAATCGAAGTAATATCTCCCACTGAGTGAGCAACACAAGTACCCCCATCCTTTGCTTCCACCGCCCAATTGATACAAGCACAGGCTGTAGACCAGCCCGCCCCCCTTAGCCCAGTTTAGCTCGGCAGTGGGGACAAGACTCTTCCTCCACATCCACCGCGGCAAAGCAGCGATAACAGTCTCGCTTTAAGACGCCTTTACAATGGGGACAGAACGCTAACCAAGATAGTGCCTTCTTGTTGCAATGGGGGCATGCCCGCATTGCACCTTTGGGTCTTACAAGGCTATAAATAAGTAATACTATGGCTGTTCCCAACGGACCCAAGGGACCCAGAAAAAAAAGGCCAGCTAGAATAATAGTAGCTGCCCACAGAACCGAGTTAGCATCTCGCCCCTTGGCATCTTGATAGGTCCAGTACGCAGCCGGAGCTGCAACAGCCAAATTGATGACCAGTACTGTCCAGTTCATGAATTTACCGGCGCTTGATCCAGACTAACAAACTAAATAGCGCCTTCTCCCCTTTCTCCATAGACATATTGACATCACCTTCAATACCGGCTAACGGCAGTCCTGAAGACCTTAATTCTTCAAGTAGTGGCAAAACCCTGCCCTAACCTCTGTTCAGGTTTTACCAGCTGTGTCGTTCTGCAGCCACTACGATTGCTTCCCGATCTTGGTCTTGATTCGGCAGAGGGCATTGTCAATAGACTTGGTATGAGTACCTAATTCTTCGGCCATCTCTTTATAGGATAACCCATTAATGTATAGCCGAAAAACGCGGTACTCGAATTCACTTAGCACTTCTTTGATATATCGTTGGGTGTGCTGTAGCCTTTCCCGATCAATAACCAGGGCTTCCGGATCATCCACCCGGTTGTTAGAAAGCACTTCCATCAACGTGCGATCTCCTTCGGCATCGTAAATGGGCTTATGCAGTGAAGTATACGAGTTGAGGGGAATGTGTTTTTGTCTAGTCGTACCCTTAATGGCACTGATTATGTTTCGGGTAATACACAGTTTTGCGAAAGACCAGAATGACGAGGACCCCGGGGCAAAGTCACGAATAGCCTTATATAGACCGATCATGCCCTCCTGGAGCAGATCATCATCTTCGGCCCCCTGCAAGAAGTAGGGTCTGGTCCAGATATAGACCAGTTTCTGGTACTTGTACAGCAAGTAATCCGTAGCATCTTGGCGACCGGCTTGTGCCTGTTGTACTACATCCTCATCAGGCAAATCTCGGAAGGCCCTGAAACCATCAGCATGATATTTGAGCGGTAACGCACTACCCATGGACAAAACCACTCCTTTGGGTCAAGCAAACGTTTCCGTGTTCTGAATATCTACCAAAATATACATTTCAACATCGGAGCCCCAAATCCTTCAATTAGCGCCCGTAAAACAATAAAGCCCTTTACCGTCTACCTGCACGGCAAGGGCTTTTACTCAAAACTCACTCTATGATAACACATACAACTCTAGCTTCACCTCTCTTTAGCGAACCTAAGATATCTTGACCATTGCATGTTGCATGACACCTCTTCTGACTTCAGAAGAAACCGTATTCTCAGCTCCGAAATGCTTTACCAAGTAATCAAGTGCATTCCATGGGTCTACAGTGTCCCCGCAGGTAAATACATCAATTGCTGCATATCCAAGCTCCGGCCATGTGTGAATTGTTAGGTGGGATTCGGAAATAACGACAACACCGCTGACGCCCTGTGGGCTAAACTTGTGAAATGCAACTTCTCGTACCTCGGCTCCTGCGTTCAAAGCTGCCTCCACCATGATCCTCTCCACTAGCTTTCTGTCGTTCAATACCTTAGGATCACATCCATAAGCTTCACAGAGGATGTGACGACCCAAAGCATTTCTCATTCCATTCGTTGCCCCCTTTCGGCTATCTCTCCACCTTTCTTTGGCTGTTACCCATGCACTGTTCGACAGTTTCAATTTTAGCAGAAAGAGGCCAAATGTCAAGCAAAACAAGGCCTTGTCGTGTCTAGACATCGGGACTCTCTCTCAGCTGCACGTGCCTTCCACTTTCTCGTTCTTGCATGACCGTTCAACCTGATCCGCAAGCTCTCCTAGGCAGGTAACCAAGGGAAATCAGATGCCCGGATTTGAAGGCCCATGAGTACCAGTCAATTCTACACCTCTGATCAAGCACGGGCCTCACATCTTGATAGAAGGGATTCTACCACCTGGTACAGAGCCAATTCCACATGCTCTTTGCACAGCCCTCCCTGTAGGTATACGATGTAGGGTGACCGCATTGGTCCATCGGCACTGAGCTCAATCGATGAACCCTGGATAAAGGTGCCACCTGCCATAATCACCGGATCCTCGTAACCCGGCATATCCCCTGGCACCGGTTGAACGAAACTATCAACAGGGGAAGCCGCTTGAATACTATGACAGAAGGATGCTAACTCCTCCGGCCCTGAAAGCATGACTGCTTGCACAATATCGCCTCTAGGTGCATCCCAGGTAGGAGAAACAGGATATCCCAACTCCGCCATTACCCTCGCAACCAGAACGGCACCGGCTAAGGCCTCACCCACTACGTGGGGTGCGAGCCATAGTCCCTGCAGGATCCACCGATTCAGACCATAGGTTGGTCCTAGTTTTCGCCCCAGTCCCGGGGCTGTCATGCGATCGGCAACTACTTCAATCAGCTGACTGGAACCGGCTATATATCCACCACCAGCCACTAGGCCACCGCCGGGATTCTTAATAAGCGAACCTGCTATGAGGTCTGCCCCCAGGTGACACGGCTCCCAGGTCTCCACAAACTCGCCATAGCAGTTGTCTACGAAAATGACAATGTCTTTCCCTATGGCGCGGATAACGGATATGATCTTATTCATGTCTTCGATGCTAAAAGCCGGCCGCCAGCTATAGCCCCGGGAACGCTGGATCATCACCATCTTGGTTGCCGGGCTCACATAGGCCCGGATCCCCTCTTCATCCCAGTCCCCCTCCCCCGTCAGGGGAACCTCCTTGTATCTAATACCATTTCTCAACAAGCTATTCGGCAGATTGCCCTTGGTGCCAATCACCTGTTGCAAGGTATCGTAGGGAGCACCGGTTAGGGAGACCAGCTCATCTCCCGTAGTCAGCAGCGCCTCCAGGCAGGTAGCAATGGCATGGGTACCGGACACCAACTGTGGCCTAACCAGGGCGTCTTCTGCTCCGAATATCTCAGCATATAAGGATTCTATCACCTCTCGACCACTATCGTTGTAACCATAGCCGGTGCTGCCTGCAAAATGATACTCACTAACCTGGTGACGACGGAAAGCCGCCAATATTCGAGCCTGGTTACTTAACTTGATCTCTTCGATCTCGTCCCATTTTTCTCTGATGTCTGCTTTGGCCTTGTTAATCAGTTGTCTTGTTCTCGGGGATTTTTGGGACGGCGATATCGTCTGCATGTACCTATCTCCTTACATTTACACGGTGATCTCGATTTATTAGCCAGCCGGTTTATCGGTCGCTGACTTTCCTATCGCATTACTGCTGGAGCTCTAGGGGCCACAATCGCTCAGAGACAGCGAAGCTAGCCGGCCTGCAGCTAGAGGGCTTGCCTATCTGTGTCGTATCGAATCCCGGCATCTTTCAAACGCTCAATTGCGGCTTCAATCCGCTCCTTGTCGACGCAGAGCGATATACGGAAATACCCGTCACCATATTGCCCATAGCCGATGCCCGGGGTTACCACTACTCCGGCCTCTTCCAGGAGCAGGGAGGCAAATTCTGTCGATGTATAGCCAGGAGGTACGGGTGCCCATACATAAATGGTTGCCCGAGGTTTCTCCAACTCCCAGCCCAGGTACCGCAGCCCCTCCACCACTATATCTCGCCGCTCGGCATATAGCTTTCGCATCGCCTCTACAGAGTCCTGGGGACCATTTAGGGCCTCAATACCGGCAGATTGAACTGCTGTGAACACTCCCGAATCGATATTGCTCTTAACCCGTGCCAGAGCTTCAATGACGTTCTTGTTGCCTGCGGCCCATCCCAGACGCCAGCCAGTCATGTTATACGTTTTTGAGAGTGAGTGGAATTCAATCCCCACGTCCTTCGCACCTTCGATTTCTAGGAAGCTGAGGGGGCGAAAATCTTCGAAGGCCACCTCGCTATAGGCTGCATCATGGCAGACAATTATGTCATATTCCCGGGCAAAGGCAACGACGTCCTCAAAAAAACCCTTCGGTGCAACTGCCCCTGTGGGGTTGTTGGGGTAATTTAGAAACATGAGTTTTGCTTGTTTTGCTATATCATGGGGTATTACCGAAAGATCAGGCAAAAAATCCCTGCCGGCTACCAGAGGCATCTTGTAGCTTTTTCCCCCAGCAAACATGGTGCCGGTGCTATACGCAGGGTAACCTGGATCAGGAATCAGGTTTATGTCTCCGGGATCGACGTAACATAGCGATATGTGAGCTATACCTTCTTTGGAACCAATCAAAGCAACGATCTCGGAGACGGGGTCAAGTTCCACGCCCCGGGTTCTCTCATACCAACCAGCTACAGCTTCACGGAAAGCTAACGTTCCTTCATATACTGGATAGCGATGGGTCTTCGGATCCTCTGCCGCAACCTGAAGACCTCTGACGATATGGGCCGGAGTAGGTCGATCTGGATCTCCCATCCCCAAGCTAATAATATCCACTCCCGCGGCTTTGGCTTTAGCAATCTTCTTGTCGATCTCCGCAAACAGATACGGTGGCAACTCTTGGATACGTTTGGCAGACTGCATAGGATCATCGCGGCCCAGCTAGAACCAGTCAGCTCCTCCGGTGGGCGCTGGCGGCTAAAGCCGCTTCCATGCCTCCTTTTCTACTGTATATGCATCTCGTTGGTGCAACCGGTAAACAAGCTCCCTTAAGCAGATTCCATACTAGGTGGTAACATCCTGCAACAACAAGGCATCCAGTTTGCCCTGGGATGCATTAGTAGATGGCCTATCCTCAGAAGTCAGCATACACATATCCGGACTATCTTGGGGGGAGGTATTGTCTACTATCGGCGCTGCTGAGTTGCAGATGGGACAGCGGCCCGACTTGAGGCATTGCTGCCGCATGTCCAGAACGCCATAGGCCATGCCAACTCGGAAGCCTTCCTTGATCCCTAATCTACGGCCCACTGCAAAACCAACAAGAATACAGGCCAAAATCACTACTGCTACTTTAATCACAGGGCTTTTCTTCCTTTCTGTTGCCAAGTTGCTGAACCCTCACTACCAGCAGTCCGGTGATGAAGACTAATACTAGTTTGGCTATGTCCAGATACCCCAAGAGGATAATGATCATAGTAGCAGCTAGACCCGTCTCTACTACTCCCCATCGGGTAGCCCAGTTGCCCGCACCGGTCATTTTATCTTGCTTCCGATCGAGTAAATCATCAATGGCTTGGATAGAAAAAATAGCTGCCCAAGATGTGAACACAGTTCTCCATCCAAACGCCCAAATAGCGATCATCCCGAGCAGTAGGGCTTCCTGCCAGCCGGTGAGGCCCAAAGGCAAAGGCCTGGTCAAATCTCCTCGCATGCCAACAGCATAACTAGCCCAAAATAGCGTTACTGCCCAAACCGGTTCAGCCAGAGCTGCCAGACTCAGCGCTACTAAGGCATAGGGCAGTGCCGCTTCACCAAGGCTTGCCGTCCAAGTTCTCTTGCCGATCATGGAATCCAGGGAGGCATCAAGAAAATCGTCCATCATCTTGATGGCGGTTCCTGTAAGAAAACAAGCAAAAAAAGGCCTTAGGAAAGGGAGCATGCATGAACTAAAGGTGCTGCAACTAAAGGTGTCGCCAGACAAATTGCTTCACCTCGGAAAAGCCAGTCCTCAGTAGTGCTGAGATGGGAAAAATCGGGTGGCCAGGAAGCTCCTGGCGTATCTGGGCTAGACCGGCGGCAGCCTCCGGTAGATCCATCTTGTTAGCGAGAATGGCGTATCCATCTCGCATTCCTCCAAACTGGGCAACCTGCCAGTCCACCTGACCCATGGCCTCAACGGCCCCCAGCTTGCCAACGCTACTCGCATCCACTAGGTGCAGAATGATTGCCGCTTCTCGAACCTGTGCCAGAGTCTGAGCCATCGCCCTTCGAATCAGCGGTTGTTCAGGAATGTCTTCTGTTAGCCCACTGGTATCAACCAAAGCAAACTCCTTTCTGCCCTTAAACCCTGGCATCTGGATCTGAATACGCTGTAGCCCGAGGGTATGATGGGGATTGGGACTAATTAGACTCTGCAAAGCCTCTGGCTGGCTGAGAGTACGCCGATAGGTCTTTCCATCGGCAGGCGTGAACTCGATTTCCAGGCTGGTGATTCCCAGGTAGCCGGCAAAGTTAACGGCAAAAAGGGTCTTCCCGACATTGGCCTTGCCAATGACAATGCATGCCTTCAAACTCACCATCCCTCCCCGAAATCCTCAGCTTCTATGTTGAGCAAATCCTTACGAGTCATCTGACCGGGCTTTTGCACAAGGCGAACGGCTTGGCGCCGAAGGGCGAGTTCAATCCAATTGCGGACAGTACGGGCATTGCCAAAACTATACGTTTCGGTACGCAGACCCTTATTAATCAACAAAGCCAGACGTCTACGAGCCCCTTCAGTTAGCCGATACTGACGTTTTTCCAGCATCAACTCGGCAATGGCCAAGAGCTCCTGGGCATTGTAATCCGGGAAATCGATGTGCAGTGGGAACCGTGAACGCAACCCTGGATTGGTTTGAAGGAACGACTCCATCTCTTCGGTATAGCCGGCGAGAACCAAGATGAACTCCTGTTTATAGTCTTCCATAGCTTTTACTAAGGCATCGATGGCTTCCTTGCCAAAGTCCTTCTCCCCACCTCGGGCCAAGGAGTAGGCCTCATCGATGAACAATATGCCGCCAATGGCCTTTCGTATCTGCTCCCTAGTCTTTTGCGCCGTGTGGCCGATATACTCACCTACCAGGTCAGCTCGCTCCACTTCTACCAAATGGCCCCGAGGCAGGACTTCCATATGGCGAAACATGCGGCCAAGAATCCGAGCTACCGTTGTTTTGCCGGTGCCTGGATTCCCGCGAAAAATTGTATGGAGGACCAAAGGTTCGGTGACCAGCTGTTCCTCAGTCCGGCGTTTTTGAATTTGCACAAAGGCTTGAATCTCTCGAACCAACTGTTTGACCTCTCTAAGCCCAATCAGAGCATCGAGCTCAGCCAGGACATCCTTCAGTTGCTCTTGGTTTCCCTTTACGGCCCCATTCCAGGACTCGTCTCGTTTTCCTATAGCCCGAAAAAGGGCAAAGGCTTCGGCCGGCGAAACCTTACCCTCTTCTAGCCAGTCCAGCACTTCTTCCACATTCGTCGGTGCTAAATTACTGTTTTGCATCTTGCCACCCCACGGAGGCAATGTTTTACCTTAACATGTATATGTAAATGGCTAGGTAAATGTGTTTATGATTCTCCCCCTAGAGGCAATACTAGGCTGAAGGGTTTTTGAGGGGTAATGGTCGAAATCGCATGCTTGTAGATAAGGTCGTTCTTGCCATCACTCTCGAGGAGTACTGTAAAGTTATCGAAGGCTCGAACCAGTCCCCGCAATTGTACTCCATTGACCAAGTAGATAACTACAGGAATATGCTCTTTGCGGATTTGGTTGAGATAGACATCCTGTAAACCTATTGCTGCCTTTACCATAATGATGCTCCTCCTATGTTGTCCACCGACTGGCACTAGCTCATAGCCCATGATTCAATATTTCGGGTTATTTACGAAAATTCCTCCAATAGATACCAGTGATTTTCTGCACAGCATCTGTAATGGTCAGTTCATCTAAGTCTAGCCAAATGATCTCCTGATCCCGTCTAAACCAGGTCAGTTGACGCTTGGCGTAGCGCCGCGTATCTCTCTTGAGCAGGCGAATCGCTTCTGTTAGATCATACTCTTCCCTAAGGTACCCCACCAGTTCCTTATACCCCAAGGCCTGCATGGCAGTGGCACTATCCTCTAAACCCTGATTGAGGAGCTCCTTGACTTCATCTAGAAGCCCCGTTTCCATCATCAGATCAACCCGTGCGTTGATTCGCTCATAGAGCCGCGTCCGATTACGGACCAATCCAAATTTGACGGCTCGGTGCCTGGGGGGACGCTGCTTTTGTGCCTCTAAATGTTGGGAAAGAGGTTTGCCTGTAGTATGGTAGACCTCGAGCGCGCGGATGACGCGACGGCGATCATTAGGATGCAGCCGTTTAGCAGTGGCCTGATCCACCTCGAAAAGGCATTGATGTAAAACATCATTACCCTCAATCTCAGCCATCCTCTCGAATCTAGCCCGCAAAGTATCATCTTTCCCTTCAGGTTCGAAAACAAAGCCTTCCAAGACCGCCCTAATATACAGCCCGGTGCCCCCTGTCAAGATGGGAGTCTTGTCTCGTCGGGCGAGTTCCTCTAAGATTTGCTCCACAGCGGCTTGGTAGTCGGCTACACTGTACTCCTGATCGGGCCTAACCACATCCAGCATGTAATGGGGAATTCCTTGCCGTTCCTGCTTGGTTGGCTTGGCGGTGCCAATATCCAATCCTTGATAGATCTGCATAGAATCGGCAGAAAGGATCTCTCCATCAACCTCCCGAGCCACGGCTATAGCTAACTCCGTTTTTCCTACCGCTGTGGGTCCTACAATGACTAGTATGGGCCGCACGCCCTTCACTCCAGTTCGCTCGTTATCTATGATCTGCCAAAACGCCGATGTATGTCACCCAACTCCAAACGGACCACCACCGGTCGCCCATGGGGACAGGTAAACGGATTTTCAGTGGCCATCAGATCTGCAAATAACTGCTCCATTACCGGCAGAGAAAGAAACTCCCCGGCTTTGACCGCTCCTTTACAGGACATGAGCACTAGGGCGACTTCTCTGTAATCACTGGTATGACCCTTGGTGATTATCTCCAGCAGCAACTTCTCCAGGGCTGTTTCATCGATTCCGGACAGTTCAGCCGGGACTGTCCGTACCAAGCAGTCCTTTGAGCCGAACTCAGCGATGTCAAAACCAAGGCTCATCAGTTTAGAAGACCATTCTGAGATGGCCGCGGTCGATGTTATCCCCAACTCTAGATGTAATGGTACAAGCAAAGCCTGGGCTTGAATTCGGCTAAAGTCCAATTGTTTCCGCAAACGCTCATACAAGATTCGCTCATGGGCCACATGCTGATCCACGAGCCAAAGCTCGTCCTGTACCTCGATGAGCATATATGTTCGTTGGAATTGGCCTAGTACTCGGTGGTCCAAATCTTGAACTAAACTAGCTTCCTTGACAACCATGGGTTGACTCGATGCAGCCTGTTCCTCCAAACCATGAACTAGACGTTCCTCAGGAATGTTCATCGCCTCTTGTTCCTCACCAGCCCGGTGACCGGGTCTTGGCAAATGCGACTCGATCCCCGGCGACGGCGGAGAAAGGCGAGGCTGCTTACCGCCTGCCGCAGATGTTGCTTGGTCAGGCGGATTGAGGGACCATGGTGCGAAGGGTATGGATGATTCCAAGGCCCTTCGTACTGCCAACATGACTTGTTTGTATACTTCGCTGTTGTCACTAAAACGAATCTCCCGCTTCGCAGGATGAACATTGACATCCAGCCGGCTTGGTTCCATGGTTAGGGAAATGACTGCTATAGGAAACCGGCGACGGGGCAGTAAAGTCTGATAGCCTTTCTCCACGGCACTGGCCAAGAGTGAACTCTCTACCACTCGGCCATTCACGATAAAAGTCTCTGCCTGGCGATTGCCACGGTGGACATCAGGTTTGCAGATCAATCCACCCACGGAAAGATAATTACTCTGCCGTTCAATCGGAAGCAGGCTATTGCCGATGCGGGATCCGTAAATGCTCCACATAACACCCTCCATCTTCCCATCGCCTGGAGTGACGAAGATTTCCTCCCCATCAGACACCAACCGCAATTGCACCATAGGATTGGCCAGGGCTAATCGGCTGACAATGTCAAAAACATGACGGCGTTCGCTGGCCGCCTGATTTAGAAACTTATAGCGAGCCGGTGTATTGAAGAAAAGGTGCTCTACGGTTACCGCCGTACCCACCGGTGCTCCAACTGATTCGAGACGCACCTGTGTACCCCCGGAAAAGGCAATCAGGGTTCCAACGGGAGCATCCTTGGTCTTGGTAACCATCTCTAACTCCGATATCGCAGCTATGCTTGGTAAAGCTTCGCCTCTAAACCCCAGGGTGATTACTCGAAAAAGATCATCAGCAGACCGGATCTTGCTGGTAGCGTGGCGCTCAAACGCCAGGGGTACCTCTGCCGCCGGTATGCCACGCCCATCATCTACTACCCGGATATACTCTTTCCCGCCCGCGCGAATTTCTATATCAATGCAAGAGGCACCTGCATCAAGTGCGTTTTCCACCATTTCCTTTACAACTGACGCCGGTCTCTCCACTACTTCACCGGCGGCAATCTGGTTAGCAATATTTTCCTCTAGCAGAATGATCTTGCTCATCCCTGTCCTCCCCCAAGTGCTCTCCTCCATTAAGACAGACCGTCATTGGCCTGCAGACCAAGGATTATGAGTCGCTGCTACCGTCCCTTACGCAAGCTGCTTTGCCACTCCGCTAGTCGATTAAGGGCCTCTAAAGGCGTCCAGTGAGATAGGTCTGCCGTTTCGATCTCCTGCAAGATGGACTGATTCCGGTCTGAGTCTTGCTTCGGTAGAGGTTTGCCCTGTTTCTCATCGGATGAACCAGCGGCAGCGGCTTCTGCTATAGAGGCCTCCGGTCCATCGGCTTTAGGCCTTTCCTCTACCAGAAAGAGCCTGTCCAGCTTCATCTGACGGTAGGATAGATCCGGTTCCAGATCATCCAAGATGGTTTTGGCCCTTCTCAAAACTTGCTTGGGCAACCCTGCCAGACGGGCCACGTGAATACCGTAGCTCCTATCTGCCGCACCTTCCCCCACCTTATAGAGAAAAACGATCTCTTTTCCTTCTTCCCATACTTCCATTCTCAAATTCTTGATCCGAGGTTTTGTCAGGGCCAATTTCGCTAACTCGTGGTAGTGGGTAGAAAAGATGGTTTTCGAGCCACACACATCATGGATATACTCCGCTATGGCTTGGGCTAAAGCCATGCCATCATAGGTAGAGGTACCCCGGCCTAATTCATCGATGATAATTAGAGACCACGGTGATGCCTGGCTGAGTGCGATATTGACTTCACTCATTTCAACCATGAAAGTACTTTGCCCCGTACCCAAGTCATCAGCTGCCCCTACTCTGGTAAAAATCCGATCTACTAATCCAATCTGCGCCGCATTTGCTGGGACAAAGGACCCCATCTGGGCCATCAAAGTGATCAGTGCTACCATCCGCAAGTAAGTGCTCTTGCCGGCCATGTTGGGGCCGGTCAAGATCACTAGCTGTGTAGTCTCCCCATCTAAGTAAACATCGTTAGGGACGAACTGTCCTTGTGGCAGCATGGCTTCCACCACTGGATGACGTCCGGCCTTGATATCAATTGCATTGCCGTCGGTGACAATCGGGCGGCAATACCGGCGACGTACAGCCACTTCACTGAGACTCGCTAAGACATCTAGCTGTCCGATCACAGCCGCCAAGTGCAGCAACTCAGGAGCAGCCTTAGCCACCTGATCCCGAATATCCACAAATAGGTCGTGCTCCAATTGTATGGCTCTTTCTTCAGCGCCCAGTACGAGGTTTTCCTTCTCCTTGAGCTCTGGAGTAATGTATCTCTCCGAATTGGCCAGAGTCTGCTTGCGGTGATAGTAGTCTGGTACACTATCCAGATTGGCTTTGGTTACCTCAATGTAGTAACCAAAGACCCTATTGAAGCCTACCTTTAGGCTCTTGATACCGGTTCGCTCCCGTTCAGCCACCTCCAGGGCAGCTATCCAACTTTTCCCATCCCGAGCAGCCGCCCGCAATTCATCTAGCTGCGTAGCATACCCTGCCTTAATGACACCGCCGTCTCTTATGGTGGCCGGCGGAGATTCAACAAGGCTTCGCTGCAGGAGTTCAGTCAGCTGTGGTAATAGCTTCAGGCCGTTAGTCAAAGCTGTTAACCGCCTTGACGCCACCTGACTTAGGGCTTGTCGAATACTAGGCATTCTGCGCAGTGAGCTACCCAAAGCCACTAGATCCCTCGGGTTGGCGCTCCCATAGGTAACCCGTCCCACTAGGCGTTCGACATCATGCACCTGGGAGAGCTGTTCACGTAGGCTCTTTCGCAATGCCGTGTTGTCAACTAATTCTTGGACTGCTTCCAAACGCTCGGTGATCTCTTGTCGATCAAGCACCGGCTGCAGCATCCACTGACGCAGTAGCCTTCCGCCCATGGCTGTGACAGTCTCATCCAGGAGCCAAAGCAAAGAGCCCTTGTATTCTCCATCCCGCAGAGTTTGGACGAGTTCCAGATTACGCCGGGTAGCTGATTCCATCAGCATGTAGCTCCGAGTAGAGTAAAGATCAATGTTGGTTATGTGGCTCAGGACCCGTCTCTGGGTGTCTTGTAAATAAGATAGAACCGCTCCGCCGGCCCGAACCGCAGCCAGGAACTCCTCCAAACCAAAGGCATGCAGGGATTGTACGCCAAAATGTCTCTGGAGTACCTTCCTCGTGTGATCGAGACGCCACCATCTCTCTTCATAGGTAGATACTGTACAACTGAGGCGCCTGGCCGCCTCAGCCTTCCAAACGGGGTTTTCCCCCAGGGTTGGGGTTACTACACACTCCGCGGGTGTCAGGCGTTCCAGCTCATCCCAGAGCTGATCTTCGGCAGTATCGCCCAGTAGTTCAGTCAGACCAAAGTAGCCGGTAGATACATCAACCACTGCCAAACCATAATGGCGCTGTTGGCCATAGATGGCGATGAGATAGTTGTTCGCTTTATCATCTAGGAGCTGGGGCTCGATCACCGTGCCAGGGGTAACAACTCGAGTTACCTCACGCCTGACCACGCCCTTGGCAGTTTTAGGATCCTCAACCTGATCACAGATAGCCACCTTGTAACCGTGGCGTATGAGTGTCGCTATGTACCCTTCGACCGCGTGATAGGGTACTCCACACATCGGAAGCTCTTTCCCCTTGCCCATTTCTCTGCTGGTCAAGGCGATATCCAAGATCTGAGAACCGATCTGTGCATCGGCACCGAACATTTCGTAGAAATCTCCCAATCGAAAGAATAGAATAGCATCCTGGTGTTGCTGTTTGATGGTATAATACTGCCGAAGCATCGGGGTGAGATTCTCCATAATGGTCGGGCCTCCTTACCTAACCTATGCTTCTGCAACCATTTGGGCGGCTCCTGCCCTTGCCGCCCTCAGGACAAAAAAACGCCTTGCTCAACTGAGATATTCCCAGCTGCCCAAGGCTCAAAATACTCAAGGGGTATGCTCAAGGATCTTGGTTCTGGTGTGTCTCGGTTCCTTGGGAATAATTGTCAGTGCTTGCTTCCTCAATCCAGTAGGGTGTTTGAGCAAGGATGGAATGAATCTGCTCTTCTTGGGTGCGATCTAGGGAATCTGTCAGGTTGGGTAAGGACAAGAACTTGACCGCATCGATGTCGCAGAAGACGCCCTTTTCGGTTATATCAGTGATCGTATTGGCGGGTACCGGAATATGATGCCCCGAACGTTTGTCATAAACGATCAAGTACCTAATCGTGTACATGCTCGGTTCTACCAGTTGGCGAATTATGCGGCCACAAACGCAATCTCCGCGGCTAATCAATTCCAACTGCCACAACTCTCGATTGGCTACTTCCAATAATGTTGAATCTGGACTGATACCGCCAGAAGGGTCCTCTGTACCCCGGTGTTCCCTCATAGATCTTGCCTCCCTACCTAGACTCTCCTCAGACTATCTCACCGGTCAAGCTCCAGGTTTGCGCCTCCCTTATGCCGACATTGACCAATTGGCCGACCAAATCTTCTGTGCCCGGAAAAAGTACGGTCTTCGCTGTTCGAGTTTTCCCTGTCAGTAGCTGAGTATCATTCTTACTAGTGCCCTCTACCAGTACCTCCAATTCATGACCTACGAGTTCTTGGTTGCGCTTCAGACTGATTCTATTCTGGAGGTCAATCAGCCGGTAGATCCTTTCCTTTTTTGCCTCCTCAGGTACCTGATCGGGCATCTTGGCAGCGGGCGTTCCTTTCCTAGGGGAGTATATGAAGGTAAAGGCCGAATCATATTCAACCTCTTCTACCAAAGACAACGTATCAGCGAAGTCGGCCTCTGTTTCCCCGGGAAACCCGACCATAATGTCACTGGTGAGGCTAATGTCTGGCACATGTTGTCGGACCCTCTCCACTAGCTGGAGATAACGCTCCCTGCTATACCCTCGATTCATGCGGCGTAACACATCATTACTCCCTGCCTGAACAGGCAAGTGAAGGTGTTCACATACTTTATCCAACTGGGCTAATTGGAGAATGAGTTTGTCACTAATGTCCTTGGGATGGGAAGTGGTAAACCGAATCCGCCGTATGCCTCTCACTTGGTTAAGCTCTTCCAATAGGTCAGCAAAATCCAGTTCTGACTTCAAATCCTGTCCATAGGAGTTCACATTTTGCCCCAGAAGAGTGATTTCTTTGATACCCCGATCGGCTAGTTCCTCAACCTCCCGTAGGATATCCTGGGGAGAGCGACTGCGCTCTCTTCCTCTGACATAGGGAACTATGCAGTAAGAACAGAAGTTGTTGCACCCGTACATAATCGTAACCCAAGCTTTGAAGCGGCTTTCCCGAAGTGCCGGTAACCCCTCTGTAGGCTCCCCACCCTCGTCCCAGATCTCCACTATGCGTTCCCCAGTTGCGTATATCTTATGCAGGAGTCCAGGTAAACGATGAATATTATGGGTACCAAAGAATAGATCTACATGGGGAAGTCGCTCCAACATCTGGGTCAATTCCTCTTTCTGCTGTGGCATGCAGCCGCAGATCCCGATAACCATCCCGGGTTTGCCGGCCTTGACTTCCTTCAATTGGCCGACTTGTCCATAGACTTTTCGCTCCGGGTTCTCTCTCACGCAACATGTATTAAACAAGACCAGATCCGCATCTTCGGCATGCTCTGTAAACCCATATCCAGCCTCCAAAAGTAAACCGCGGATGGTTTCAGTATCCCGCTGATTCATTTGACAACCAAAGGTGCGAATAAATGCCAGAGGTTTCCTCGTCATTATCGATCGCCACCAGCTAAGCTGTGGCGCACTCTCCTTTCCACCCAATGACTAACATAGGGCTAGGGGCGACATAGGGATCCCATCTCCTGCGAATCTATGTTGCCCAGCTAGCCAGATCTCTATGGTAGATCATGAATCTGAGTTGGCGTTGTTGATGGATTCTGTGGCTACCGACGCTTGCCCAAACATCTCCTCGACATCTACGCCTTGGGGGCCGTCCGGCCCAGTACTCATATGATCAACTCTATGGCCTGTAACCATATACATGACTCGTTCGGCGATATTGGTAGCATGATCTGCGATGCGTTCCAGATAACGAGCGACAAACAACAGGTTAATCGCCTGACTGGAGCGACGACCGTTTTCCCCCTCGAGCACGATGCCGATCAACTCATCAAATAGCTGGGAATACAGCTCATCAACCGGCTCATCTGCTTGTCTGACTGCCTCTGCCAGTTCTAGATCCCGCTCCACAAAACAAGTCAGACTATCCCTAACCATGGCCTTAGTTTTGTCAGCCATGATCGGAATATCGATTAGGGGCTTGATCAGAGGCTCTTCTCCAATCCGCAACGTGAGTTCAGCAATATTGCAGGCATGGTCACCAATTCTCTCTACATCAGTAGTGATTTTGAAGATGGCTACTACGGTGCGCAAGTCTGACGCCAACGGCTGCTGTAGAGCAATCAGGCGCATGCAGTCTTCCTCTATATCAATCTGCATCTGATCGACTATGTCATCCTTATCCAGCACTGCCTGAGCGCCGGCCAAATCCTGGGTACTGAGAAAGTGGACTGCTTCATGAATTTGCTTTTCGACTAGACTGCCCATCTTGAGCATTTCTGTTTGAATGTCTTGCAACTCTCTGTGAAAACTCTCCCTAGTCATACTACCAGCCCCTCTCCATTCGCGCTGGAGTTCATCCTAGTTATACCTACCGGTGATATAATCCTCAGTACGTTTGTCTTTGGGCCGTGCAAAAACGTCAGAGGTCGGGCCAAACTCAACCAAAGACCCTTGTGACAGAAAGGCCACATAGTCAGAAACCCGACCTGCCTGCTGCATATTGTGAGTGGCGACAACGATGGTATAGTGCTCCTTCAACTCGAGAATCAGGTCTTCTATCTTGGCCGTTGAGACCGGATCGAGGTTAGTGGCCGGATCATCAATCAGCAGCACTTCCGGTTGAACGGCCACCGCCCGAGCGATGCATAACCTCGCTTTCTGTCCTGGGGAAAGCTCCAAGGCTGAGCTGTTTAGTTTGTCTTTTACCTCGTTCCATAGGCCTACCTGCTTGAGGCTACGCTTCACCGCGTCATCCAGATCGCCTCTTTGTCTTATTCCATGCAGACGGGGACCATAGGCAATATTATCAAAAATGCTCTTAGGAAAAGGGATGGGGCTTCGGGCGAGCAACCCTACTCTCCGGCGAACCTCTGTAACATCAATTCCCGGCTCATAGATGCTCTTGCCATCCAGTAAAACCTGTCCTTCGGTTCTGACATCATCCCAAAGCTCGTTCATACGGCAAAGTGAACGGAGTAGACTTGACTTGCCTGCGCCAGTACGTCCAATTACGGCAGTTGCGGCACCGGAGGGAATGCCGAGGTTGATAGAGGCAAGCGCTTGAAAAGTGCCGTAATGTAGGCTAAGATCGCGTACTACTAGCTTTATATCCTTCATCTCTGTCGCCACTACTATCTACCTCTTTCTCGTCTCTCCCTGCTTGGCACCGGAGCAATCTGAATTGTTCTGACTAGGATTGCGACAAACTGGAGGAAGACTGCCGTAACTAATAGGAGCAAGGCGGTGCCCAACAGCTGTTCTCGGCCTGTATGGGGAAATTCAAGCACTGAGCGATATAGGTGGTATGATAGTACACGGAGTGTTTTTCCGCCAAGATCAGGCCAAGAAGCGGCGATCATGATGATCGGTGCTGCCTCACCACTCGCTCGGGCCATTCCTTCGAATATACCTGCAGCAATATTGCGTCGGGCGTAGGGTAATACGGCCCTGTACGTTGTCTGCCAGTGAGTGGCACCCAAAGCCAGGCTATCTCTCCGGAAGGAAACAGGCACATCCTGCAGAGCTGCATAGGTCATAACTATCACACTAGGCAATAGCCATATACTGAATGCTAGCACCAGAATTGGAAAAGCTGTGCCACTACCCCAGCCAAGGCTGAAGACACCCCACCCGAACAACCCATAGACAATCGGAGGCACTTCCGCCAGATTGCTGATAACATCCAGGAGCTTCGATGCATAGAAGGAGTCTGGAGCATATTCGCTGAAATAAACCCCAGCACCGACACCTAGGGGCAACGCGAACAGCGCAACCGCCAGCACCTGGTGCATACTGCGCAGCCAAATCTGCCACAGTGGCTCGACATCATGCTCGGGCATCACTTCCCAGAGGCTATGCAGTAGCGGACCCGACCCCTTTATCACTAAGTATCCTACAAGCACCACTACTATCCCTGTCGACAAGTAGGAAATCAGTGTGATCAAAAGATACATATTCCGTTCCCCAGGGGGCTGTGAGGTCTTGTCTTTTGTCACTCTAGCTCCCCCCTCTGAGTTCGTACCAATCGTCGACCAAAATAACTCAAACTGTAAGAGATCACGACTAGGAGCAATCCCGCAAAGTAAAGACCATAATAATAGCCCTCCCCCAATGCTGCCGACGTGGCGCTAGTGGCAATCATTATTGGCATGGTCAGTAAAGGCCAGGCACGGGGAAGCCGAGTACCAAAGATGCCTTGTGCTAGCATCAGCACTATGACAGTGTCTCCTAACGCCCGCCCAAAACCAAATAAACCCGCAGCAGCGATTCCTGGCTGGGCAGCGGGATAGATGGTGTGTGCTATGGTTTGCCAACGACTCGCACCAAGGGCATAGGATGAAGCCTTGAAGGACGTTGGAATTCGCCGCAGAGCATCGACCAAAAAGCAGACTATATTGGGGTATATCATGAGACCTAACAGCAGCGAAGCTAACATGACCAGCGCTGGGCCAGAAGCTCCTCGCGTGCTTTGCTCTGTGATCACAATTGCATAACCAAGAAACCCGATAATTACTGGGGGGATTGCGGCCATCCCTTTGATCAGAACCCAGAAGGCCCGACCCATCCTTTGCGGGGCGATTTCAGTTATGTACAACGCTGTGCCCAAACCTAAGGGTAAGGCAACAACTACGGCACCCGAGGCCAACAATGCAGAATTGAGAACCAGTAAGACGATACCATACCGAGGACTTTGAGACAGTGGATTTCCGGCTACACTCCAGAGGTCTAGAAAATGCAACTGGGGCAAATAGGTGACGAATTCCCTAACAAAAAACACTGGCATCAGAACTAGCAACATTACCGCACCCGTAGCTGCAATACGGACCAAAATCTCCATACTACGGCCGACTGATCGGCAAGAGCCAGACTGTGGTCGCTTATGCCCCTTGCTTCCGAGCTCGACCTTGTCCATGAGTATCAAGGCAGAAACCCAGGCAAGCTACCGGGTAACGCCATGCCTCCTCTCTAGCTTTTCCGGCCACGGGGCGAGACCAGATGCTCACTCCAGCAATACAACTCTCGTGATGTTACCTCGGTCTCATCGACCCTTCCAGTCGCCCATCTTTGCCTAGCCCCAAAGGCCTGCCTGCAGTATTTAATGTTATCATGGTCGTGTTACCCGTTTGTTACAAAAATGCAAACTTCTCGTAACACACCTGGTAGCGGCGTCAATAACTACATTCCTCGTCATGTCAAGCATGCCTTGCCTGAATGCAATTTTTCTCCAATAGCCCGAAGAATAGGATAATCACCATTGACAAGAGTCGGCAGTGATGGTATATTAAAGACGAAGACATCATGTATACAGGATACAATCTTATGAAGTGCTTAGCTATCATGGATTGAATAGCTTTGAAAGGAGTGACCCCCGTGATTATCTCTGTAGGGAACTGGGAAATCGCCATTAAGGTCCAGGAGCAACAAAGGCCGGAGATAGCCGAAAAGGCTCACCGGCAGATGATTCAGCAAAAACAGATAGAGCGTGACCGAGATATGGCTTATGCTCGGCTGTTTCTGGGTCGGGGGAATCACTTTAACTAACTAGCAACTAGCAAATCCCCCATGCGTGCCTCTGTGAGTCGATTGTCCATCGAGCTAAGGGGCTGTCAACTGCCCCCAGTGTATTATGTGTTTCTGGTATGGTTCTTGTTTCGGGACAGCTTCCAAGACAGTAAGGCAGCAAACCGCGGTGCTGTGTGACTGAGCAGCATCCGCGGTTTGTTTTTGTCGCCTATTTGATTCCTATTATCGCTAATGAAAGGTCCCGGTAACGGTTTAGTGTCCCACGAAACCCAAGATCACCGCCACTACTGCAGCAATGGTAGCGATATTGGCTGCACCCTTGAGACTCTTGTGCTCTTTCTCCGAGTGTTTGCGGTAGCTGTCAAATTCCTCCTGCAATTCCTGCAACTGACGCTCCATACGCTTTTCCCGCATGAGCGAAGCGCTCAGTTGTGCTGAGGATTCAGTGGAAACCTTCTCATCAATGCTTGCGATCTTCTCCTCTGTTACTGCCAGACGATCCTGCAAGGTTAGAGCGTGTGCCTGGAGCTCATTTACATACCCCTTCAGATCTGCCAAATCCTTGCTATCGGCGGCAGCACCTTGCTGCAGAATAGCGGTTCGCTTATCTACAGCAGCGATCCTATCATTCAAAGTGATCAGGTCCGTCTGCACTGCCTCCAGGCTCCTGACCAGATCCTGGCGCAATGCACTTACATCCTTCATCAATTGCCCGTCAGCTGCTGCAAAGGCCTCTGCTTGTTTGACCAACTGTTCTTGGATGACCTGCACATCCTGGGAGAGGACATCTGTCTGACCGGTTCGAGTTGTTGTTTCTTCTTGCAGTGCACGCTGCAGCTGACCAACTGTTGACTCTAGCCCGTCTATCTCTTTGCTCACTTGTTCATCTCGCTGAGCACTAGCCTTTTGCCAAGACACTAGCTTTTCTTCGACAGTTGCCAGATGGTGAGACGTCTCCGATAATCCGACCTCCACCCGGTTAATCTCTGCTGCTAGTTCCGCATCAGCAGCTTCCAGCTCAGACTGGAGCAAGCTTAGGGCTGCCTCTCGTTCGGCAAAACGGCTCTGTACCTTTACCCCCACGGCATCCTCTAGGGCTGCCAGGGAGTCTCCCTGGACCGCCAGCCAACGGCTATGTTCCTTCAGCTTTTCCGTATTTGCCTGGACTGCGGCATCTGTTTCGGCCAGCGTCGAAGCTGTCGCCTCCAGAGCAGCTCCTTGGATAGCCAACTCACCCTCTACTTGACGGAGCTGCGTGGCTTGGCTGGTCACTTGTTTGGTCAAGGTCGCATCTGTAGCCTCCAGCCTGCCGGCAGTATCCGCCAATTCCTGTTTGACTATCCCGATCTCGGCCAAGATGGCAGCAGCTTGTTCCTGAAGCAATTGACGTGTTGCCTCATCCTCCTGCTCCATAGTAACAATAACCCGCGTGATCGTGTCATCCATCACCTGTACCCGCTTCTGGGTATCTGTTACCGCATCTCCCAGGTTCTGCTTTTCGTTGTACCAGCGCACCAGTTCATCGCGAAATTCCGTGGAAAGCTTTCGCAGTAACTCCAAATCCTCCTGGGTTACCCCCAACTGCCCTTTTTCTATCTCCACCAGCATTCTACCGACTACTGAGGCTAGTGTATACCTATCGACAGGCTTTTGGCCCTGAAAGGTTCCATCCTCATATACGGCCAGATAGCCTTCTTGTACTAGTTTCTTCACCCCTTGATACGCCCAATGGCTTTCGGGGACATCGCTAATTTGCTCCCCGGCACTAAAAACTGTTTGGGTTCCCAGCATTAGAACCACCATCAT
>JAAZLW010000073.1 GCA_012799135.1 Bacillota bacterium
CTCATAGGCAGGGTCTTGAGGTATTCTCGGGTGTGGGAGATGGTGAAAGCCTGCAAAGCTCTATTCAAAGAGTGCTTGACCTTGGAGTAGATGTGCTTGCAACAGACCATCCGGATAGAGTATGCAAGGAGTTGCAAGGTCTTCTGAGCTAAGAATGACCGGTGTTATGTTAGCGATTCAATACAAAGCGATTCAAGAAAATGGTCTGCGAGGTCACTGTGACGGCTTGCACTGGATTTCATCGGATGTCAGTCTTCTTTCGCAAGCATGTCTGTTGAGGCTATGTTTGAAATAGCTTTTGTCACCTGATTAGAGGCAGAAGGCCCGCAGGCAAAGTGCCGTGGCGACAGCTGAAGTTGAAAGAGGTACGGGAGAACCCTTAGCCGAACCTCGATGACCAGATCGGCTAGGCACTGCCACTAGTTGATTGGGAGATTTCCTTTCTCCAACGATTTTCGATAGGTTTTGTGACAAAGGATAAAGGAATTCTTATCCCGGAGGCATGTTGATTACTTGTAGCAATATCCATTTTGATGTTTATGCAATTTAGAACATGTACTCTCAGATCTGGCTGATTTGAAGCTGATTGCTCTGTCAAGGTAAGCTCTATTCTATTGACATCTGGTACGACATGTGAGAAAGGTCTGAATGGTACGCGAATTATGTATCATAGCTGGTGGTCTAGTAGCTTGGATAGGGTTAGTAGAATTACGTATATCTGACAGTCCAAGAGATGTGCAGGAAGCAAATGATAAGCTATTGCGATCACGTAGGTGGATTAGCTATCTGATATCCGTCCTGGGATTGTGCCTGGCACTTTACGGCGCTTGGTAGTCTTGCTTTAGCTTCTTTGAGCAGTGACTGATCAGACCATGGTTTCCCAATTCCAGGAGCTGGGTAGAGTAGATGAGTATAGAAGAAATGGCTAGTTTTGCCTATAGAACTTGAACCTAAAGGAGAGAGAAGATGGCTGTGAATCTAAGACAGGAGTATCCCCGCCCCAATATGGTCAGGGAGCGGTGGCTCTGCCTTAATGGGAAGTGGCACTTTGATTTTGATGATGAAAATCAAGGCCTGAAGGAAAAGTGGTTTAATGATGGGAAACAGCTGAGTAAAGAGATTAATGTTCCCTATGCCTACCAGACCCCAGCCAGTGGCATCAACTCACAGGAATACCATGAGGTAGTCTGGTATGCGAGAGATTTTGAAGTTCCGGGCAAGTGGCGGGAAGACCGGATCTTACTGCATTTTGGTGCTGTGGACTATGAGGCTATGGTGTGGGTTAATGGCATAGTTGCTGGTAAGCATGAAGGTGGCTATGTGCCATTTTCCTTCGATATCACGGACTTCCTGGAACAGGGCACGAACCAACTCGTAGTGCGGGTAGTGGATGAAGATAAAATCAATCAGCCCCGGGGTAAGCAGACAGCAACGAAAAAGCAGTGGGGGTGTTGGTATACTCCAGTCACCGGGATTTGGCAGAGTGTTTGGCTAGAACCAGTAGCTGCAACTCGCTTCACTGATATCTTCCTTAAACCCAATATCGATGAGGAGAGGCTTGTGATCGAGTATACCCTCAGCCAGCTACAGCCGGGACTAACCATAGAGGTAGTCGCTACCGATGATGGACAGCTCATCGCCAGCCAGGAAGTAGTGGTATCTTCTCGCATCAGTCGCTGGCTGGATGCTCCCGTAAGTCGCGGAGTAGTGAACCTATCAGTACCATCACCTAAGCTGTGGTCTCCAGAGAGCCCCTTCCTGTATGACTTGGTACTCAGGCTCAAGGCCGGTGATCAGGTGCTAGATGAGCTAAAGACATATTTCGGCATGCGAAAAATCCACGTTCAGCGTGGTCAGGTATATTTGAATAATCGTCCTTACTACCAGCGATTGATCCTCGATCAAGGTTACTGGGTGGAAGGGCTGTATACGGCACCTTCAGTGGAAGCTTTGCGACGGGATGTAGAGCTTACCAAGGCTATGGGCTTTAATGGTGCTCGCAAACACCAGAAAATAGAGGATCCCTATTTCTACTATTTCTGTGACAAACTCGGCCTATTGGTGTGGTCAGAAATGCCAGCTTGCTATGAGTACGATGTAGAGGGGGCAGAAAGGCTGCGCCGGGAGTGGACAGAGGCAGTACTTAGAGATAGGAACCACCCATCCATTATCGCTTGGGTGCCCGTCAACGAGGGATGGGGAGTGGATCAACTCAAGGACAAAGTAATGCCCGAACCTATCGCCCACTTAATGGGTCTTTATTATCAGACTAAATCCATAGACCCAACCCGCCTAGTAATCAGTAATGATGGCTGGGAGCATGCCCAGACCGATATGCTTACCATTCACGAATATACTCAGGATGCCTGTGATCTAAAGCAGCGGTATGAAGCCTTCAAGACCAATCGCCACAAAACAGCGTTTAGTCATGGCCGACCTATCTTATTGCCTGACTTCGACTATGATGGTGCTCCGATCTTGGTTACCGAATTTGGTGGTGTTAAGGTAGAAGAGCAGCAAGCATATGGTTGGGGCTATGGAAAGGCTGCTGCCGATTACGATGAAATGGTAGAGCGCATCATGGGTCTGGTTGATGTCATTCTCGAACAAGAAGAAGTAGTGGGTTACTGCTATACCCAGCTTACCGATGTGCAGCAAGAGGTCAATGGGCTTCTGGATCAGGACCGTAATCCGAAAGTGGATGTAGAACTATATAAACAAGCTTTCAGAGGCAAGTAATATCCAAAAAGAGAAATCCTAGTGGAGAGGGCGGGGAATCCCCGCCCTTTAGTTGTCATAAGACTGTTTTCTGCGCATATGCAAAGACAGGCATCAGCAACTGCACGGACACACAGATTAGAGCATTGTTTACATCCAGTTACTTTCTTTTCTTCTCAAAATGCTCTGCACATGCCTGTATGCAGCCTCTGGCTCCACATATCGTGCCGGGTCTTCCCGGTTGTTCAACTTCACTGATTCCCTTCGCTACCAACGATATATATTCCACCTCTTTAGAAAGGGTCCAGCCGAAATCGAATGCTTCCCGCCAGGTCATCGTCTGATCTGCTATATCCATCTTTAGACCAGGCAGATCCTTTGCCATGAACGGGGAAGCCTCCTTATTGAACCCCCAATGGGTGAGCTTACACTTGCCGTAATCCAGGTCAGCCCAGCTAAAGGTTCTCCCTTCGATCTCGACTGAGATTGTTTTTTCTTTTCCAATGGCTCGAGCAGGGCATCTTGCTACACATCTCATACAGTCATCACAAAGCTTACCTTCATAGATAGGATCCGGTTCTAATTCAGCGTCAGTGAGGATTATCGCGAAACGCTGCCTGGGACCGAATTCCGGGGTAAGAAAGACTTTTGAGTGCCCAAGCTCTCCTAGCCCAGCAGCGGCCGCCGCCAACCGCATTGAGATGGTAACATCCGGTGGCAATTTACCTGGCGCCACTGGGGGTCGTTCGGGTCCGATTTCGGACAAGGTAGCTTTACCCGGTACTTCCACCGCATCCCAGCCAAATGACTCGATAAACCTTCTCGTTCTGAAAGTTGCATCATTGAGCGCCCCGTATATTCCGGCTCCATAGCCATAAATCCAATAGGAAGACCACTCAGTACCCTCTTTGATACCGCGGAAGGAACCCTTGAGCAGCCGACAACCCAGGACCACTACGGATTTGGTTTCAGGGAATATCGAGCATGGGTGCATTTCGACTGGAGCGTCTTCAAATCTATCGATAGATGCTACTCCAATAATATCCGCCCCGGCGGTTTTGGCAAACTCCTTTACCTTCTGGCTAGTTAGCACGGTATCACCTCCTATTCGTCGAGGATTCCTAGGGACCAAGCTGGCCTTATTCTAAAGGGTGTTTTGTACTTCTTTTGAAGTTTTCCAGTTTCCTCAAGCTGGACTATGCAACTTCGGATACAGGCAGCCGTTAACGTATTTGGCGTGCCATGCATGCTGGACTCATCCAAATATACACCGTTGGGACAGAGCCTACAGGCTTTGTAATTCACGTGGGCACAGAGCATCTTCTTCCCAGAGACAATGATCTCTTCAGTTTTGTCTGGGCTAATAGCATCAAGCGGACAAGCTTTTACACATTCCAGACACTCTAGACCCGGGCAGATAGAGACATCCAGTATCGGATCTGCATCAAGGGGAGCATCTGTAATGATCATCCCCAAAGACACTCGGGGTCCGTAGATTGGTGACAAAAAGGTTCTGCAAAAACCTATTTCACCCAAACCGGCTGCTACGGCTGCGTGTTCGAGAGAAGGTGATACATTGGGAGCAACCCTGTCTGGCGCTACTGGGACTCCATCAGGCCATCTCTCGGGAGCTAGGGGAGACATGGGTACTGCTTCCCAACCTTTATCCTCTATGAACCGGGCAAGTTCATAGGTATATTTGGGTGAGACCTGCCTGCTAGCGCGCATCCACAAGGTACCTTCTTCTATTCCTCGGAAAGTACCCCTGGGTATTTCACATCCTAAGGCGATTATGCTTTTGGCACCAGGAAGTATACTAAGTGGATGCTGTTCTGGTGGAATGTTGCTGAACCTGTCCATAGATGCTATGCCTACAATGTCGAATCCAATCTTTTTTGCTACTTCCTTGAGTTCTGGGCTTTTCATTGATTCGCTCCTCTCATGGTGATTGTACTATTAATGCTACCAATAGCGGTGCGCCGCTTGTAGGGGGCGCACCGCTACAGCTATATGAAATTGATGATCACTGGTCGAAGAAATACTGCTCCGGATTGGTATGGGCAAATTGGAGGAGTACCCACTCATGTAGGTCTGACTCGGGAATGTTCCGGAGGCGCTCGCTAATCACCTCTACCGCTGGTGCTGCGCCCACGGTACCGATACCCCAGATTTGCTCTGCGGCTCTTCTCACTATCTCTTTGCCTATCTCAAATCGCTTGTCAGCATCTACAGTGCTGGTGAATTCCTCATATAGCTTCATGACTTCTAGTACATCAGCAGAGGGTTCCTCTCCCGAGGCACCTTTGGTTGCATACCATTGGGCATATAGAGGGGCACCTGTGTAGTGACCAACCTGACTGGGGAACACAAAGACCGGGTCGATTAGAGGATGAAGTCCCCTACCCCAAGCCCAAAGCATCGCGTCCATCTCCGTGGTGGCGGTTCTTACTTCATACAGGGAACGATCTATAGCCTTAGACGCAGTCTTTATCCCAACAGCATTCCAGTAACCTGTTACGAGACTGATGATGTCTTCCCAGGGACCAAATTCAGTCAAAGCAGGGTATTCCAAGGTGATGGATATCGCTTTACCATCGGGGCCTACACGAAAACCGTTTTGATCCCGGGCTGTCAACCCAATACTGTCTAGCATGCCATTAGCCTTGGCAGGGTCATAGGCGGTATAGAGCTGGCCAATATCCTCTGTGTAGTATGGGCACTCCTCTAACACCGTTGCGTGTCTAGGTTCTGCTAGCCCCAGGAAGCAGAATTCGTTAATTTCATCACGATTGATGGCATGCGAGAGTGCTATGCGGAAATCTCTATTAGAGTATAACTCTTGCTTGAATGGGTCTTCGTGGTTGATATTAAACTGAAACTGCAATTGTGCGCCCATAGCTTTTTTCCACAGGAGAACTCTGTAACCACCTGCAGCCTCATTTTCCTTTAGGAGAGGATAGTTGCTGAGGCTCATGTGTCCAAAATCAAAGTCTAGCTCTCCGGACAGCACTTTCATATTTAGGACTTCTATGTTTTCCAAGATGTTAGCTGCAACCCTGTCGATATAGGGAAGTTGATTGCCTTCCGTGTCTACCTTCCAGTAGTAGGGGTTTCTTTCCAGGCTGTGGACGGTCTTTGCAGCGATAGGGCCGGTACTCTGCCAGGCAGTGAGCATTGGGTGATCTGGGTTTTGGAAGAAGTCCATCTTGTCTTGGAAAAGCTGGTACCACTCTTCAAAAGCGGCAGCCTTGGCCATTTCCTGCAGTTTATCCTTGGGAACATAATCTGGGTGGAACTGCTGTAGGTAGTGCTTTGGTCGAATCATATTCCAGCCAGGTTGGGCAGACATGAAGGCGATGTTCTCCAGGAATAGTACATTGGGCAGCGCAAACTCAAACTCTACTGTATATGTGTCTATCTTTGAGACTTTGACTGGAGTCTTGTCACTGCGCAGCCAGGTAGGAACAGTGACGATTATTTCTGGATTAAGCAGAATGCTTTCATACCAGAACATAATATCATCGGCAGTGAGCGGCGTTCCATCGGACCACTTGATCCCCTTGCGAAGGGAAAAGGTATACTTCCTGCTATCATCTGATACGTTCCAATCTTCGGCCAAGTTGGGCACCACAGCCCCGCCGGTCCTATCCCAACGCACCAGGGGTTCAACGAAGAGAGGCCAATACTGTACAGCTAAGTCAGCGGGGCCCAGTAGACCCAGCCTCAGGGTGCCGCCATACAGGCCAATAGCTTGTACAGGCTCAACAACAAGTGGGTTTTCAGGCAATCTGTCCTCAACTGATGGCAACTCACCTTTCTGAACTGCTGTAGCCAACAATGGAGACTCATTGTACTGTGCAGCAGCTAGGGCCACCTGAGTGGACAACACAATACACATAACGCAAAGGGCTAGATAAATGCACATCTTTCCTCTTAATGATCTTGTTGTAGACAAGCCTAATACCTCCTCATAGGTTGTTAAGCAAGTTCATGGTGGAAAATTGACGATAGGATATCCCAAGTCTATTCTGTTTTTGCAATATTGCAGAGCTCACCTCCTTAAGAGACTGCGATTCCTCTTAGGTCTAGATTTTTCGCCAAGTGGCAGGCCACGAAGTGCTCCAAGCCACCGTCTGGGCCAATATTTCTCATTGAAGGCGTCTCCTTGCGACAGATGTCTTTGGCATAGTCGCACCTGGGATGAAAATAACACCCAGCTGGTGGGTCAGTGGGGTCTGCAACCTCTCCTTTCAAAAGAATTCTCTCTGTTTTGATTCTGGGGTCTGGTTTAGGAACTGCCGATAGCAGTGCTTCGGTATATGGATGTTTTGGGGAAGAGAATAGCTCTTCAGTGTTGGCCAACTCCACTATCTTGCCAACATACATAACGGCTACCCGATCACTTATGTGTTCAACAACACTAAGGTCATGGGCAACGAATAGATAAGTCAAGTTGTACTCTTCCTGCAAGTCCTGCAGGAGATTCAAGATCTGTGCTTGGATTGACACATCCAGGGCTGATACCGGTTCATCACAGACGATGAATCTCGGGTTTAGGGCCAGAGCTCTGGCAATCCCAATTCTCTGCCGTTGGCCACCACTGAACGCGTGTGGATATCTCCTCATGTATTCGGGTCGGAGTCCAACTCTTCTCATTAGTCCAAGTACTCTATCTTCCAGTTCCTTGCCACTGGCAATGTCATTCACCAAGAGAGGTTCACCGATAATATCCTTTACTGTCATCCTGGGGTTAAGCGAAGAATAAGGGTCCTGGAAGATAAGTTGCATGTCTTTCCGAAGAGGGCGGAGTCCGTCTTTGCCCACGGCAGCCGTATCTATATAATCTCCGTTTTGCTTGAAGAAGACTTGACCACTAGTGGGCTGAAGCGCCCGTAAGATACATCTACCGGTAGTGGTTTTCCCACAACCACTTTCACCTACTAACCCTAGAGTCTCACCTTCCTTAATGGAAAAACTTACATCATCGACGGCGCGCACATGCCCAATTACCTTTCTCCACATCCCTCTGCGAACGGGGAAATACTTCTTGAGATTTCTCACATCGACAAGCGTAGCTTCAGCCATGTCTTCTCACCTCGTCATATAGCAAACAAGCTACCTCGTGTCTAGGAGCTATTTCGACTAGGTTTGGAACCACAGTATTGCATAGCTCTTTCCTATACTGGGGGCATCTTCTATGGAAGGAACACCCAGGCGGTATGTTATAAGCATCGGGGACTGTTCCCTTGATAGACTCCAGCCGCTTCTTTGTCTTCTTACCAACTTTGGGGATAGATTTGAGCAGTGCCTTAGTATAGGGGTGTAGAGGGTTGTGGAACAGCTCATCGACTGGGGCACTTTCCACTATCCTGCCAAGATACATGACCGCTACGTGTTGAGACATCTCTGCTACTACTCCGAGGTTATGAGTGATTAGCATAATCGACATTCCCAGTTCGTCTTGGAGCTGCCTCATTAGGTCAAGGATTTGAGCTTGAATGGTGACATCAAGAGCAGTAGTGGGTTCGTCGGCGATGAGAAGTTTGGGATTACAGCAAAGCGCCATGGCGATCATCGCTCTTTGCCTCATTCCACCGCTAAGTTGGTAAGGATACTCATCGATTCTTTCCTCGGGGCTGGGGATGCCAACTTTCCGTAACATATCGATGGCAAGGTCGCGGGCCTGGGTATGGTTAACATCCTGATGTAACAAGATTGCTTCCATGATCTGATTGCCAACTGTATATACGGGGCTGAAGGAGGTCATGGGCTCTTGGAAGATCATGGCGATTTCCTTACCCCGGATCTTTCTGATATCGGGTCCATTCGGGTCAAGCTGAGCTAAATCTATGTACCCCTGTGGGCTATACTCATCTCCATATAACTTGATGGTGCCCTCTACGATCTTGCCCTTGGCTGCTAGGACCCTTAGAATGGAAAGGGCAGTAACACTTTTCCCGCAACCGCTTTCACCGACTACGCCCAAAGTCTCCTTTCTACCAATAGATAGACTGACACCGTCAATAGCTTTGACGGTACCTTCATCAAGAAAGAAGTAAGTCTTGAGATTTTCTACTTCCAGCAGCTTAGTATTCATATGTCTCCACCTTGCCTAGTAGTTTCTAGCGGGAATAGGGATCTGCCGCATCTCGCAGGCCATCACCTAAGAAGTTGAAGGATAACACGGTAATGATCACCATGACACCTGGAAGCAGCAACCATGGCGCTAAAGCCACCGATCTTACGTTTTGTGCTTCTTGCAGCAGCACTCCCCAGCTAACCACCGGAGGCCTCAAGCCCAGCCCCAAGAAGCTAAGGCTAGTTTCGCCCAGAATCATCCCTGGAATAGACAGAGTCAAAGACGCGATAATGTGGCTCAAGAAGGATGGCACCATGTGCCTAAACACGATGCGAAACTCGCTTGCCCCACAGATCCTGGCGGCAGTCACAAAATCCTCCTCCCGCAGGGACAGAAACTTGCTTCTCACAACTCTGGCCAATCCAGTCCATCCGATTAGTGACAAGATAATAGTGATACCAAAGTAAACCCTGAGGGGTGGCCAATGTGGTGGCAGTGCAGCACTCAAAGCCATCCAAAGGGGAATAGTGGGTATACTGCGGATAAACTCAATTAGGCGCTGAACTATAACATCGAACGCCCCACCATAATAGCCAGAGAAGCCGCCAATGAGGATCCCGAGCAAAAAGCTGATAAGAACACCAATAAGTCCTATGGATAATGATATTCTCGAACCATATAGCACCCGGGAGAATGTATCTCGCCCCATACGATCCGTACCCCAAAGGAATAGGGTGCCTTCTTTAGTGCCAATAAAGTGTAAATCAGTAGGCCAGAGCCCCCATAGCTTGTAGGGGTTGCCTTTCACAAAGAAATAAATGGGGTGCTCAATATCCGGATCAGGAGCGTATTTTCTTCTTAGTGTTTCAGGGTCTATCTCTCGTTTGTATCCATTGACAAAAGGTCTTAAGCTAAAGCCATTTTTACCTACAAAACGAATTTTTTGAGGTGGGGCATAGGTGAAGCGAATATCATAATGATTGGGGTCATAGGGGGCAAAGAACTCACAGAATATGGCAAGAAAGTAGATGACAATAAGTACTACCAAGCTCACGTTTGCTAGGCGATGCTTGCGGAACTTCCATCGCATCAGCTGCCATTGTGATGCTACATATATGTCCTCATCACCCTCAAAATCTTCATCGTCGGTGATTGGGTCAAGAATATGAGCATCTGATGTCTGGCTTTCTTCCGCCTCTGAGCTCCCATTCAGGAAATCTTTTTCGTAATCATTAGTGTGTGGCATAAAGCTCCTCCTACTCGTACCTTATTCTGGGATCTATCCAGGCAAGGAGTATGTCAGATATCAAGGTGCCTATGACCGTCAGAATGCTCAGCAGCATGACAAAGCTGCCTGCCAGATACATGTCTTGACTCTGAAGTGCTCTTAAAAGCAAAGGTCCGGTAGTGGGTAAGCTTAGTACTACTGAGGTAATAGTTTCGCCCGAGATAAGACCGGGCAAAGACCATCCAACTGTACTGATAAACGGGATCATTGCGATCCTAACCGGATACTTGTAGAGCAGCTTCCTTTCCGGAACTCCCTTGGCTCGGGCTGTCGTTACATATGGCTTATTTAGCTCATCGAGTAGGTTTGCCCTGAATGTACGGATGAGCCCAGCAGTGCCGCTCATACCGATAATGATGACAGGTATCCAAAGATGTTTGAGCAGGTCCATGATTTTCGCCCAACCCCACGCAGCTTCGACATACTCGGGTGAAAAAAGACCGCCAACGCTCTGGCCGAAATATGAGTAGGCAATCCACATAAGGATCAGGGCTAGCATAAACTGAGGGATAGCGATGCCGATGAACCCCAGGAATGATACAAAATAATCCCCCACTGAATACTGATGAGTTGCTGAGTACAATCCGATTGGGAAGGCAACAATCCATGTAAATATCAAAGTGCATAAGGATATGGCTACTGTAAGGGCTAGCCTCTCCCAAATCAAAGTATTGACTGGCCTATTCCACTCGAAGGACTGGCCGAAGTCGCCGTGGAGCATTCCCCATACCCATTTGAAGTACTGAACATAGATAGGTTGGTCCAGCCCATATCGCTTGGTCAGTGCCGCTATGGTGGCTTCATCTACTGTTTGTCCAGCCTGGCTTAGCTGTGCAATATAGGATGTCAGAAAATCGCCGGGTGGGAGCTGAATGATCGTAAACGAAACTATGGAGATGAGGATTAGGGTCGGGATTGCATAGAGGATACGCTCAAGAATATAGCGGGCCAAGATTCTTTCTCCTTTCACTTGGAAGTCAAATCTGTAACCGTGTTCTTGCACTTCGGAAAGGGAAAGCTTATGTTTGATTCTACATTCTATAACGTATATTACCAGAATTATGGAGTGTTGGCAAGGGCTGGCGTTACAAAGGCGGACTTATGACGGAATAGCGAAAACAGAAAGAGTTTGGTTGGACCACGAATAATTGCCCTATTCCAGACTCTTCAACCAAGAAGAACCGGATGTATTGTACTTACTGATCTGATTTGGCATTTGATCGCAAGCGGAAGTATGAAGGGTTGCCAATGAATGATCCCGACCTCTGCCATTCAAATGCGAGATCATTGACGCTTTTGCTGCCGGGCGGGGATCATCATATAGATAGCGCTTCATTATCCCAAGGTGTCAGTTGTTAAGAGAAATGGCTTGCAAGAAGCAGAAAAGGCTGATAAACTAATAATAGCAAAAGACAGCAGTCGATTGGCAGAAGTCAGGAACAATCAGATGTGGCGGACTTGA